>CALJLK010000251.1 GCA_937982655.1 uncultured Sandaracinus sp. | reverse complement strand
GCGCGTCGTGATCGCGAGCGCGTCGTGATCGCGAGCGCGTCGTGATCGCGAGCGCTTCGTGATCGCGAGCGCTTCGTGGTCAGCGCTTCGTGGTGAGCGTGAGCTCGTTGCGGGTCGTCGCGTTCGCCCGTGCGCCGCTTCGTCACACGTCCGGGACGTCGGTGTGGCAACGCGCGACGCTGCGAGCGTACTTTTTCGCCCAGCCCTCGCGTGGCCCGATGCTTGCTCGGCGCCGCGCCGCCAGGCCCGCGGATCTGCTCGCGTTTTTCGAGCGATCGCGTGATAGCCTCGGCCCCGCGCGCACGCCGCGCACGAGAGGGAGAACATGCTTCGACACTCGACTCGACTCCTCGCGACGGTCGCGCTCGCCGCGCTCGCCATGAGCGCGACCGCGACCGCCCAAGCGCCGATTCCCGTCAACATCGAGAGCACGCCGCCGGGCGCGACGGTGCACCTCGACGACGAGAACGCGGCCCCGCTCGGCGTCACGCCGCTGCGACGCGTCCGCATCCCGCGCGGTCAGCACACGCTCATCTTCAAGAAGACCGCGCACCAGACGCAGCGGCTTCCCATCAACGTCCGTCGTCGCAACGAGACCTTCCGCTCGACGCTGCCGCCGCTCGGCGTGATCACGATCACCGCGGGCAACGGCGACGCGACGGGCGCGGCGGTGAAGATCGACGGTCAGTCGATCGGCAACGTGCCGACCACGCACGAGGTGCAGCCGGGCCGGCACATGGTGCAGGTCGGTCGCGAGGGCTTCGTGACCTTCACGCAGTGGGTCGAGGTCGCGGGCGGTCAGGTGCTGACGATGCCGGTGCTGCTCGAGCGTGAGGCGCCGCGCACGGGCTCGATCCTCGTCGCGGCCGACGTGAGCGGTGCGACGGTGCTCGTCGACGGCGAAGAGCGCGGCCAGACGCCGACCATCGTGGAGAACCTGAGCGAGGGCGATCACCTCGTGGTCGTGCGTTCGAACGACGCGGGCATGCAGCCGCACCAGCAGACGGTGCGCGTGATCGCCGCGCAGCGCGCGGTGGTGAACGCCACGCTGCGTCCCGCGCCGCCGGAAGGCGGGTCGCTCCGCGTGCTCGCGAACGCACCGGGCGCGGTGATCTTCCTCGACGGCGAGGCGCTCGGCGAGGCACCCGCCACCGCCGAAGGTGTCTCGCCGGGCGAGCACATCGTCGAGGCGCGCGCGGAGGGTTTCCAGCCGCTGCAGCAGCCGGTGACGATCGAGCAAGGTCGTCAGCGCGTGCTCAGCCTCGAGCTACAGCGCGTGCAGCTCGCGCCCGGTCGTGTCGTCGTGAACGCGAACGTCGCAGGCACCACGGTCCTCGTCGACGGCGAAGAGCGCGGCAGCGCGCCGGTGGTGGTCGAGGAGCTGCCCGCGGGCACACACGCGATCATCGTGCGCGCGGCGGGGCATCGTGAGTTCCGCACCACCTGCGAGACCGCGCCCGGCACGAACTGCGAGCTGAACGTCGAGCTGCACGTGCTCGGCGCGCCGGTGCGGGTGAGCGCGAACGTGCGCGGCGCGGAGCTCTTCGTGGACGGCGAGCGCGTCGGCCCGGTGCCCTACGAGGGCGACATCCCGTCGGGCTCGCACGTGATCGAGGTGCGCGCGGAGGGCTACCGCGCCTACGTCGCGCAGACGATCTTCGCGGCGGACGACGAGCCGCGCGTGATCGAAGCCACGCTGGTGCGCGAGGGCGAGCTCACGCCCGAGGAGGTCGCGGAGCGTGAGGCGTCGCGACGCGAGCGTCATCAGCAGGCGGTCGCGCGCTCGGGTGTGCCGCTTCCGGACGATCTCGCGCTCCTCGATTTCAGCCTCGGCTGGCCGTACGTCTTCGAGGCGCGCCTCGGCATCGGCATCTTCGACTGGCTCGAGGCCGGCGTGGGCCTTCGCACCTTCGTGCGCCTCACGGAGTTCGAGGGCCGCGTGAAGGCGGGCTGGCGACCAGTTCCGCAGTTCAGCTTCGGCGCGCAGTTCCGCATCGGTGGCGGCATCGGTCCGAACCGCGACGCGACTCGAGCGGAGCGCGACGCCGCGCCGCCGGGTGAAGAAGCGGGCGGTCACCCGACCAACAGCTTCTACACGAGCGTCGAGGGCCTCCTCTCGCTCCACTTCCTGCGCGCGGGCAACTTCACGCTCTGGGCCGGCTTCGACTTCCACTCCGATCGTTGGGATTGGAACGCGGCCAACGCGGATTGTCGGTCGCGCAACGGCTGCGAGAACGGCATGTCGATCCGCGGCGACGACGGAACGCTCGGCACGATCGTGGGCCGTCAGAACCTCGCCCGCTTCCGCGTAGGCGGCTCGCTCGAGTTCATCGTCAGCAAGAACTGGAACGTGTGGGGCTCGTTCGAGGGCGCGTTCGGCAACCCGCGCCGCGTGCTCGGCGACGTCTTCGGCGGCAACAACGAGGACCTCCAGCTCTACTCGCGCCTCGGCATGACCTACAAGTTCGACGTCGCCCGCGACTGAACGAGAGACGAGAGTCTCGAACCCAGAGAAGCGCCGCGGCCCCGAGGTCGCGGCGCTTTCGTGTTCGCGGAGCGCGCGCCCGAGCTCGTCGACGTGGTCGTGGTCGTGGTCGGCGACACGAACGGTGACGAGAGCTCGTGAGCAGCGAGCGTCGACGAGACGAGCCCGATCACACACACGCGCGCGCTTCCCTTTGCGCGCACCCCCCGCGTCCGCTACCCGAGCGCCCATGCTCGACGATCGCGACGCGGTGCGTGCGCAGCTCGGTCGCCCGCTGCGAGGCGAGAGCGAGGTGGTGCGACGTTGTTCGCTGCGGCTGCCGATCGTGGTCGCGGTGCCGCCCGTGCTCGCGTCGGGGGAGCCGTTCCCCACGCGCTACTGGCTGACGTGTCCGCTCGCGCGCAAACGCATCGGCCGCCTCGAGAACGCGAACGGCGTGCGGCACTTCGACGAGCGGGCGGCACACGACCCGGTGTTCGCCGAGGCACTGCGCGCGGCGCACGAGGCGTACGCGGACGAGCGCGACGAGCTGATCGCGGACGACGCCACGCGACGCCCCCGCGGCGGCATCGCGGGCATCGATCCGAGCGCAGGCGTGGTCGGCGTCAAGTGTCTCCACGCGCACTTCGCACACCACGCGGCAGGCGGCGCGAACCCCGTCGGCGCCGCGATCGCGCCTTTCGTCGAGCCGCTCGAGTGTACCCGCCCGTGCGTGGGTGAGGGCGTGTGGAGCGAGCCGCCCCATCCGGTCTCCGGGCCGGGCGGCGATCCACGCGCCGCCTTCGACGACACGCGTGAACGTTGAGGTTGTCGGGGTCGTGGACATGGTCGACGTGGTCGTGAACGGCGACGTGATCGGCGACGTCGGCGATGTGACCGGCGACGCGACGTGAACGGCGACGCGGGATCGACGATCGCCTCGGATCCCTCGGGGTTGCCGACCAGGTCCACGTTCACGTTCATGTTCACGACCACGACCACGACCACGTTCACGCGCCCGACGAACCCGCCTCGCTCCGGTTGACGCACGCCGCGTGCGCCGATCAGAGTGTGCGCGTGCACTCCCAGGCCGTGACCGCGGTGCCTCCGCGCCCGATGATCCGCTCCCGGATCGCCTGGTCGATCTTCTTCACCGTCGCGACCGCGGTCGTCGTCACCGCCGCGATGCTCACCCCGAGCCCGCTCGGCCACGGCACCCACACCCAGCTCGGCCTCCCGCCCTGCGGCTTCCTCTCGTTCACCGGCGTGCCCTGCCCCGGCTGCGGCCTCACCACCTCCTTCGCGCACATGGTGCGCTTCGAGGTCGTCGGCGCCGCGCGCGCGAACCCCTTCGGCGTGCCGCTCTTCCTCGTCACCTTCTTCAGCATCCCGATCTCCGCGCTCGGCCTCGTGCGCGGCTGGGGCGTGCTCGACACCCTCGACCGCATGCGCTTCGAGCGCGTCGCGATCCTGCTCGCGCTCTGCTCGATCGTGAGCTGGGGCATGCGCCTGCTCTCGGTCGCGCTGCACTGATCCGCCCATCCGCGCGGCGGTCGCGGCGTCGCGCTATCCTCGCCGACGCCGCGCGGAGCAGGTCCGTGCGAAGCTCACGAGCAGCAGGGTGTTGGATCGCGTGCAGCCACCGGGGCGTGTCGCCCGAGCCTCGACGACGTGCGTCGCGATCGCGCTCGTCTTGGCGTGCCTCGGCTGTCGCGAGCCCGCGGTCGCCACGCAGGTGCTCGTGCACGTCGACGTCGAGCCCGCGATGCAGGGGAGGGCGGAGGCGCTACGCCTGCGGGTGCGCCGCGCGGATGCCGAGCCGTGGACGCAGACCGAGCCGCTCGCGCGCCTGCGCTTCCCGACCACGCTCCCCCTCGAGCCGCGCGACGGAGACGCGAGCCGACGCTTCGACGTCGAGGCCGAGCTGCTCGGGCCCGGCGGTGCGGTGCTCGTGCGCGAGCGCGCGCTCGGCGGCTACGTCGATGGAGAACGCCGCCACGTCACGCTCCGGCTCGCGGAGCCCTGCGAGGCGATCGCGTGCGGCGCGCTCGAAGCCTGCGTGGAAGGCGCGTGCGAGGGCGCTTGCGTTCGGCCGACCGACGCACGCACCGACACCCGCACGCTCCCCGAGCGCTGCGTGGGACTCGACGCCGGAGTCGATGGCGGCTTCGACGCGGGCCTCGACGCCGACCTCGACGACGCGGCGCTCGACGCGGACGACGCCGCACTCGACGCGAGCGAGGACGCCGGCACCGACGGAGGCACCTGCGCGCCGGTGGTGACCTTCGATCTCGCACCGAACCATCTCTGCGTGCTCCTCGATGGCGGCGTCCTGCGCTGCTCGGGTGCGAACGGTCGCGGCGCGCTCGGCATCGGATCGCGCGCCGCCGTCGACGGATTCGCGTCGCCCGTCGCGGACGGCCCGTGGCGCGAGGTCGTGGTCGGCGAGCGGAGCACCTGCGCGCTCGCGGGCAACGAGCTCTTCTGTTGGGGCGACGACCCGGGACGCCTCGGCCTCACCCACCCCGAAGCCGACACCACGCGCCCGCAGCGTGTCCTCGGTGCCGGCGGCGTCACGCTCTTCCGCCGCGCGTCGATCGGCGCCGGCCACGGCTGCGCGCCGCGTTTCTCGGATCCCCCGAGCGTCTACTGCTTCGGTCGCAACGACTTCTCGCAGTCCGGCGGCGAGGTCTCGGCGACCCTCGTCGCCCCCGCGGCGTCGCCCATGCTCGGCTCCGCGTTCTCGGTGAGCGCGGGCGATCGCCATACCTGCGCGATCCGCACGACCACCCCGAGCGTGGTCTGCTGGGGCGACAACGACTTCGGCCAGCTCGGCGTCGCGTCCGCGACCACCGAGACCGCGGGCGCCCCACAATCCGCGATGCTCCGAGCGTTCTCCATCGCGGCCGGCGCGACCTTCACGTGCGCGCTCCGCGATCCGGATCGACGCCCCGTCTGCTTCGGCGACAACCGCAACTCGCAATGCGGCGCGAGCGTGCAGCGCGAGGTCAGCCGCACCGTGGTCCCGCTCGACGTCGCGATCGTCCCGAGCGGGATCGACGCGGGCGACGCGCACGCGTGTGTGGTCTCCGAGGAGGGCGAGATCTGGTGTTGGGGATCCAACGCCGCCGGCCAGCTCGGCACGGGCGTCGACGCCGGCCCGAGCACGGCCACGCCACGACGCGCGCTCGGCGACGGCTACGTCGAGGTCCACGCGGCCGCCGATCGAACGTGTGGTCTGCGCTCGGACGGCTCGCTCTGGTGTTGGGGCCGCGGCGACGGAACGCCGCGCGCGCTCTGCGTCGAGTGATGCGCCGACAGCGTGTTCGCGATGAGCTCACGACCACGACGCACGACGCGCCATGCACGACGTACGACCACGTCCACGACGCGCACGACGACGCACGGCGCATCCGCTGTTCGCCCCGTCTCGCCGTCGCGTGAGCAAACCAGCGTTCGCTCCCGCGCCCGCGCGGACGCTCTGCCGCGTGCTGCTATCGTCCGCGGATGAGCCAAGACTGGGTCGGGATCGTGCTCGCGGCCGGACAGGGCACGCGAATGAGGAGCGCCACGCCGAAGGTGCTCCACGCCATCGCGGGGCGACCGCTCGTCGCGTGGGCGGTGGGCGCCGCGCTCGAAGCCGGCGCGCGCGAGTGTGTGGTGGTCGTCGGCCACGGCCGCGACGCGGTGAAGGCCTCCCTCCACGCGCGCTTCGGCGACCGCGTGCGCTTCGCGGTGCAAGAGGAGCAGAACGGCACTGGTCACGCGGTCCGCTGCGCGCTCGAGCAAGCGCTCCCCGACTACGCCGGCACCGTCGTGATCAGCTACGGCGACTGCCCGCTGCTCACCGCGGAGACGTTGCGACGTCTCGTGCACGCGCGCGGCGGCGCACCGCTCGCGCTCGTCACCGCGATGCTCCCGGACCCCACCGGCTACGGCCGCATGATCCGCAAAGACGGCCGCGTGATCGCCATCCGCGAGCACAAGGACTGCAACGAGACCCAGCGCGCGATCCGCGAGGTGAACCCGGGCCTCTACGCGATCGACACGACCTTCCTGCGCGAGGCGATCGCAGGCCTCGACACCAACAACGCGCAGGGCGAGCTCTACCTGACGGACGTCGTCGCCGCCGCAGCCAAGCAGGCCCACGTCGCGGACGTACCCGGCGACATGAGCGAGCTGCGCGGCGTCAACGACCGCTACGAGCTCGCGCTCTGCGGCGAGGTGATCCGCCGACGCATCGCGGAGACGCTCGCCCGCAGCGGCGTCGGCGTCATCGATCCCGCCACCACCTACGTCGACGCGGACTGCGTGGTCGAGCCCGACGCGACCCTCGAGCCCAACGTCCACCTGCGCGGCGCGTGCGTCGTCCGCGCGGGCGCGCACGTCGAGACCGGCTGCGTGCTCACGAACGTCCTCGTCGACGAAGGCGCGCACCTCAAGCCCTACAGCGTGGCCACCGACAGCCGCATCGGGCCGCGCGCCGACGTGGGTCCCTTCACCCACCTCCGCCCGCAGACCGAGCTCCACGAGGGCGCCAAGGTCGGCAACTTCTGCGAGACCAAGAAGACCATCGTCGGCCCCCACTCGAAGGTGAACCACCTCGCCTACGTCGGCGACGGAATCCTCGGAGAAGGCGTCAACGTCGGCGCCGGAACCATCTTCTGCAACTACGACGGATTCCGGAAACACACCACGATCCTCGAAGACGGTGCGTTCATCGGAAGCGACTCCCAGCTCGTCGCTCCCGTCCGCATCGGCAAGGGCGCCTACGTCGCGAGCGGCTCCACCATCACCAAGGACGTCCCCGACGACGGCCTCGCGATGTCGCGGACCAAACAGGTGAACAAAGAGGGTTACGCGAGCAAGCTCAAAGCCCGTTTCGCGGTGGACGCGAAGAAGAAGCCCGAGCACGGCTGACGATCGTCATCGCCCCGGGCACGACGTTTCGCCGCTCTCGCACGCGCCATCGGACGCATTCGCGTCGTGAGCGGAGGCGCGTGCGCGCGCGTCGTGACGTGCGGTCGCATCGTGAGCGCGCGCGGTCGCGTCGTGAGCTTCTGGGTTCCCTGAAGTCCACGACCCGAACGCGAGCGAGGGAAGCGGCGGCCCTACGGTGCGAGACCCCGAAGGGTCGAAGAAGGAAGGACCGCCATGGCCTCTGCGCGGCAGGCTAGCGGAGAAGCGTCGTGAGGTCGACGGGGGAGAACGCGTTGGCCTCCACGCGCGGGCGAAACACGTACGCCGGCTCGCCGCGCAGCGCGACGCCCTCGTCGGCATAGAGCACGGGAATCCCGACGTCGCTGCGTGGAACGCCGCGGAAGAGGTCGTGGACGCTCGGCAACGCGTCGAGGCTCTCGACGAAGGGCGGCATCAGCTTCGCGAGGAGCTTCGTGTTGCCGGCGGCGGAGTGAACCCGCCCTGGCAGATTCGCGTCGAGGTAGATCAACGCGCGCCGCTCGAGGTCGAGGTACGCGATGTACTTCGTGAGGTTCGCGCCGCGAAGTGGGAACGAGAGCTGGCAGCGCGAGGGCTCGAAGAGCTTGCCGCTCTCGGCCTTCTCTCCCCACATCAGCGCCGCGAAGACCTCTTCGGCTTCGTCGAAGGTCTTTCGCGAATAACAGAGCACGTTCCAGACCGCGTAGCGGACGCCCGAGGCGGCGAGCGGCTCGAGGTAGAGGTCGATGAGCTGACACGCGCGCCCGTCGAGATCTTTCGAGTTGGTCGGATCACCGCTGAAGAGCGCGCTGGCACCTCCGGGGCCCTTCGCCTGCGTGTGGGTCCAGCAGCACACTCCGCGTGGGCTCCAGTCGGACGCGAAGAAACACCAGCCGTTGTCGTACCAGAGGTTCGTGCTCGCGGGTCCGGACTTCCAGTAGCTCGCGCTCCGAACGAACGTCATCTCGGGCGGGATCGGGAACAGCGTTCCGCGCCCATGCGGTGAGAGGTCCGAGTCGTTCGTCTGCAGCTTGATCCAATGCGTCCGCGGATCGAGCCGCACCTCGGGGATCTTCGTTCGAACCCGCGCCGCGATCTCCGCTTCGATCCGCACGACCAACGCCGTGACGATCTCACGCGACGGCAGCTCGTCCGCCGCCCGTGCCTCGCGCACCTGCACCTTCGACCAAACCCCCTTCGGGGGAAACACGCGGTGCGCCCGTGCATGCAGCGTCTCGAGCGTGCGGAGCACCTTGAGGAGCTGCTCCGTTCGCAGCGACGGCATCACGCTCACGAACGTGCCGGCCGCGTCGGCCCCGAAGCGCCGGAGCGCGTCGACGAGGCGCCGCAGCATCTCGCCCGGCCGCTCCGCGAGCATCGTGAGCGCGGCAGGATCGCGGGCCGCGAGGGCGGCTTCGAGGCGAGCGTTCCAGGTCTGGATCGGCGCGTCGCGGTACACCCGATCGTACGCCGCGCATGTCCGCGGAAACCGAGCCGCGTGATCGCCCGGCCGCAGCGCACGAAAGAGCCGCTTGAACCGCTCCGGGCGGCGCGCGACGTCCTCGTCCAGCCGCTCCGTCGCCTCCAGCATCGCGAGGAGCGCGCGCCGCTCGGGCCGCTTGAACCCGCGCAGCTTCGAGGGCTCGCGGAGCGCGACGTCGCCTCCGCTCATCGCGACCGCCAGCCGCAACACGTCCGTCGCGGTCGTGACCCGCGGTCGTCCGCCGAGCGCGATCATCCGCGCGGCGAGGCGCATCTGATTCTCTTTGAATGGCACGGAGCTCACGTCGACGCGGTCGAGATACCGGGGCAGAAGATGCTCCACTTCCTCCCATTGACCCGAGGTCCAACGCGCCGGGAGCCGCAGGTTCGCGTGCAGCGCGTCCTCGAGCGCGTGCTCGCTCGCCAACCCGAGCACCCGCAGCGACACCGACTCGTCCAGCGCCGCTCGCGGCGCTTCGGGTGCAGTGAAGAGCTCGTTCGGCAGACCCCAATACATGAGGATCTGGCGGAGCCAGTAGTCGCTCTCCGACATCGCGAGCACTTCACCGGGGAAGTTCTTGTAGACGACGTGGTCGCCCATCCGCCGATCGTCCCCCGTGATCGACGCGAGCGCGGCCTCCAACTCCGGCCACCAACGATCCACGTCGACCTCCGACGCCGCCGCCAGCGCCGTGAACGCCTCGTGCGAGAGCGCGTACCCGAAGTAGGTCAGGTTCGACGCGATCGTCGCGAGCCGCGCTCGATCGAGCGGCGTTCTTCCCGCGCGAGGGATGGAGACCAAGCCACGCCGAACGAGGATCTCGTGGTCACGTCGAAGCGCCATGGAGCGCAGGGTAGGCGGTGGTGGTGGGGGCGTCACGGGCGGATCTGCACGACAGGCGAACCTCACGACCCCGTGAGCGGCGGCAACGCGCCTCCTTCCCCGAGCGACCGCAAGAAGCGCCCGAGGTGCGCCCACGCGTCTTGGCCCACGCCGCCGAGGTCGACCTTCACGTCGCTTCCCGACCGCGACGCACGCACCACCACGCCGCCCATCGCCACCTCGAGCACCTCCTCGTCGAGCGTCATCGGCACCTCGTCGGGCGCGCGGCGCATCTCGGCGTCCGGAGGCTCGTCGCGATGCACGACCGCTTTCCTCGGGGCTTCCGGCTTGGTCTCGACCCCGAAGACGCGCCGCATGCGCTTCAAGAACGACTCGTCGGTTCCGAAGTGCAGCTCGTCCGTCGTTCCGTCGAACACGCCCTCGAAGAGCGCGCGCTTGTGCACGAGGCTCTCCGCGATGCGTCCCTCGATCCCCTCGCGCGTCACCAGCGTGATCACCCGTACCGATCCTTGCTGCCCCATGCGATGCACGCGTCCCACACGCTGCTCGAAGACCGCCGGGTTCCACGGGAGATCGAGCTGCATCACCGTCCTCGCCGCGCCTTGCAGGTTGAGGCCGACGCCGCCCGCATCGGTCGACAGAAAGAGCCGCGCGTCGGGATCGTCGTGGAACGCCGCGACCGCCCGCGCGCGACGCGCTCCGTCGAGATCTCCGTGCAGCTCCAGACACCGCAGGCCACGCGCGCGCAGCTCCGGGCGAAGCACCCGCTCGAGCAGCACCAACATGCGCCGCCACTGACTGAACACGACCACCTTCTCGCCCGCGTCCACGAGCGAGAGCAGATGATCGCGCGCGACCTCCAGCTTGGGCGACGGATACGCGGCGAGTAGCTTCTCCACGCTCCAGGACTCCAGCCGCGGCTCCACCTCCTCGAAGAGGTAGAGCGCGAGCCCGTCGCAGATCATCCGCATCTCCTGGAGCTCCCTCATCAACCGGAGGACGTCGTCCTGGAGCAGCACCTCCTTTCGAAGAATCCGCTGCGCGCGCTGGTGATGTTCCGCGTGCGCGGTCCGTTGCCGATCGGTGATGGACGCGTGCTGCACCTCGTCGAGCCGCTCGGGCAGCTCCGAGAGCACCTGCTCCTTCGTGCGTCGCAGCCAACGCCGCCCCATCCGCTGCCGCAGCAGATCCAGCCGACGCACGCCTTTGACCTTCTTCTCCTCCTCGTCCACCACCGCGTGCTCCGGAAACAGCCGCCACATCGGACCCAGCGCGCGCGGATCCAGCAGCTCCATCACGGAGTGCAGCTCCTGCAGACGATTCTCGAGCGGCGTCCCGGTGAGCGCGAGCACCCGCGGCGTCGTCAGCGCCTTCACCGCCTTCGCGGTCAGCGTGTTCCAGTTCTTGATGCGCTGCGCCTCGTCGACGACCAAGAGCGCCGCGTCGATCGCGCGAAGCTCACCGAGGTCGTGGCGCATCGTCGTGAAGTTCAGCACCCACACGTCCGCGCGGGTGGTGCGGATCGCCTCGCGCCGCCGCCCGCGCGAGCCCTCGAGCACACACACCGAGAGCGACGGTGCGTAGCGATGGATCTCCCGCCGCCACTGGTCCTTCAGCGACGCCGGGCACACCACCACCGTTCGATGCGCCTCCCCCAGCGCGCGCAGCAGCACGATCGTCGCGATCGTCTGCACCGTCTTGCCGAGCCCCATGTCGTCCGCGAGCAGCGCGCGTCGCTCCCGCGCGGCGAAGAGCACGCCGTCGATCTGATACGGACGCAGCCGAACCTTCAGCGCATGCTCCACCTCCACCCAAGCCGTCGGAGGTGGTCCGTCGCCTGCGAGATGACGCCGCAGCTTCCGCTCGAAGCGCCCGAAGCGCGCGCGCCACGCGTCGTGCTCCGCCCACGCCTGGAGCTGCTCCGCCAAACCCTCCGCCATCCAGAGCCCACGCGTGCGCCGCAACGCGTCCTGCAACGTCTGCGGCGACACGTTCGCGCGCACGTGCCCCTCCCGATCCAACAAGCGCGCGATCCCGAGCGAGCGCCCCGCGGGCACGTAGACGTGTACGTCGGTGATCGGCGCCACGACCCGACCTGCCGTGCAGCGCGGCCGAATCATGGCGACCGGCCGATCGAGCGGTAGCTCCACCACCTCTGCGTTGCGTGCCGACGGCGCGGGGGAGCGATCTCGCACGGAGTGATCGCGCACGGAGTGATCGCGCACGGAGTGATCGCGCACGGAGTGATCGCGTGCGAAGTCGCGAGCCGAAACGTGAAGAGTCGAGTTGCTTCGCACGAGCGACCCACGCGTCTCGCGTCGTACGAGCTCGCCCCAAGCGAGCGCACGTGCCTCGGAGTCGTCGTCGTCCTCGATCTCCTCCCACTCGGCCTCCTCCGCCTCGATCTCGCGCCGCCGCGCGCGCAGGAGATCGAACGCCCGCTGCTGCAACCCACGCGAGTCCGCCGCGAGTCGACCCTGCACTTCACACGGATCCTCTCGATGACCTCCGCGGCCGCGCTCGCTCCGCGCCCTCGACGGCTTCCTGTCTTCACCCTCTACGGCTGCCGCCTTCGGTGCGACCTCCCGACGCACCACCCAACGGTGCTTGCAAAGCGCCAGCTCGCTCGTCCAAGCGTCTGCGCAACTGCAGCTCATCGCCGTCTCCGAGGCCCAGATCACCTCGTACGCGCGTTTCCCGCACGACGAGCTCACCCGCCAGCGCCCGTACCGCGCGCCACCCGCGGGTCGCTCGAGGATCTTCAGTCCCTCGGAGTTCAGACCCCGATCGAGGATCTCTCTCCCGCGCGCTTTCTCGATCGCGTTGCGCACCACCGTCTCTGCGTCTTCCGTCGTCGTGGTTGTGTTCATACGCAAAGACTCGGGAGCGCCTGTGACATGCCGCGGCGCTCAAACGACATAGATCATGCAAAGCGATCGCTTCATGCCCGCTTCCTGCCGCTTCGTGTCCGGGTCCCGCACGCGAAGCGGGAAGCGCCGACGTGCTTCGCCGTGCGCGCGTCCGCCCGAGGCGTTCGGAGGTGCGCGGATGTGACGCCTGCGAGAACGTGCTCTCCTCAGCCCATGAATCGGACCGTCCTCGTCGCCTGCTCACTCGAGCACGTCGTCCACATCGCGCGCGACGTTGGAGCCTTCTTGCCCGAAGACCCGTTCGCGGAGAGCTGCTTGCCCAGATGCGGGGCGGGCGCCTCTGAGCCGCGCGTCGAAGCGCCCACGTCGCGCGAGTGAGTCTCCGTTCGTCGGCCTCGCCACCCGATCTCGCAGCGCACGCACGGGCGGCGCGCGACTCTACCGAGTCTTGCGAGTCAGGCCTCGGCACGAGTACGAAGGAGCGAGATGGCGAGGTCTTTCGTTTCGCACGCGGGCGTCGACGTGGTCGTCGTGGACGGCGCGTTGCTCGTCCTCTACGCGCTCACGTTGCAGCGCCTCTCCGACAGCGACGAGCGCGGCGCGGAGCTGCGAGAGTTGTTGAGCATGGGGGAGCACTGGATCGGCATGCTCGGGATCGAGCTCTCGTGCATCGACCGCGCGTGCGCCGAGCAGCTCTGCGCCGTCGTTCACGACCTCGCGCACGGCGACGTGAGCACCGACGAGCTCGAGAAGGCGCGCGATCGCTGGTTCTCGCACGTCCGCGAGTGGAGCGAGGAGGGGATCCCGGAGGAGCTGATCCAGGCGGCGGTGGTGGGGCCGCTGCAGGAGTTGTGCGAGCGGTTCCTGGCGGCGTAGGTGTCGCCGCCGCACCACCGGCAAGCCACGCGCGCGGAGTCAGGTACGCGAGCACGCGTGGACCACGACGCCAGGCACTCCAGGTCGCCACCGTGCGGACCGACGATGGCTCGCTCCTCCGGGCGGCGCGCGGCGCCGCGAGTCATCACGACGTCCTGTCGTGCGTGGCCTCGCGCGTTCCGAGCTCCGCGGCCCAGCCGACGTCACCACGACGCGACCGTCGCCCGCACGTACGCGTTCAGCGCCCGCACGACCGCGTCGACGTCCGAGGCGTAGAAGCCCGCGCCGTGGAGGCAGTTGTATTCGACGACCCGCAGCGCACCGCCGGAATGCGCGACGTCGAGCACGAACGCCGGGCTCGGCGCGTACCGCGCGGCGATCGTCTCGCCGAACGACACGACCTCGACCGGCACGTCGGCACGCACGTCGAGCGTGTCCCCGCGTCGGTAGTGGCTGCCGGTGACCACGCGACCGTCGACGACGAAGAGCCGCCACTCGTCGTCGATCGTCCGCGGCGGACAGAGCGCCACGTCGGCGTCGAGCAACGGATGGTCTTGCGTGCGCAGACGCTCCGCCCACGCACGCAGCTCGCCCACGCGCCAGACCTCGCCGGCGAGCGACTTGTCGTCCCGCGTCGGGCGCGCGAAGAGCAGGACGTCGTCGGCGTCGGGCAACGCCGGCAGGTCACGCACGGGGGCGATGCGCGCACCGTGGTTGAGCGCGTCGTGTCCGAGCGCGGCAGTCCAAGTGCGGAGGTCGAACCCGGTTTCGTCGAAGTACACGCCCGGCGTCCACCGCTTCGCGGCATGAACGCGGGCGACGAACGAGGCCGCCCCGTAGAACACCGTCGGCACGTCGTTCGGCACGTCGGGCAGCTCGTCCGAGAACGGGACGACGCGAACCTCGACGAGCTCGGCGCGATCGTCTCGGACCGCACGGCGAAGCCGGTCGAGCTCGGCGGTGGAACCGAGGTTGGATTGGAGCACCCAGCGCATCGGCGGAGGTTAGGAGCTACCGCTCCACCTCGCGACCCTCCTCCGCGTCCCCCACCTCGTACTTCGCGACCCCCTCCGCCTCCCAGCCCGCGAGAAGCGCGAGCACCGTGGCGAGCTCCACCTCGGGCGGCACGTCGATCGCGAAGAGCCCGGCGAGCGAGCTCCCCTCCACTGCGCACCCCAAGGCACGCACCGCGTCTCGGTGCGGCGCCGCGTCGGCTTCGTGCACGATCACCCGCAGCGTCCGATGTCCGCCGCGCGCCACGACCTCCACGAAGGGCCGCAGCGTCCCGTCGGCCGGCCCCACGCGGACGACGTCACCGCACGACACCTCCCGCACGAAGAAGAGCACGTTGTCGATCACGACGAGCTCCGGGTCCTCGGTGCGCCGCGCCCAGCACGTCTCGGCGTCGTAGGGCGGCCACCCGTCCTCGTCGGCCTCCAGCCGAAACTCGACGCGCACGTACGCCTCGGGCGAGGGCGGGTCGTTCGGGGTCACGCCGTCGGCCTTCGTGCTCATTCATCCACCTACGCCCGGGACACACTCGTTCGTCGCGTCTGTCATACGGCAGGCCACCTCGACGACACGAAGCACGCGGAGGTCCCCATGTCCGTTGCTCGTGCCGTGGCTCGTGCTCGATCGATCCTGCCCGTACTCGTCCTCCTGACCCTCGGTTGTCAGGCCACGGACGCGCCGAGGCTGCCCCAGGACTCCGACGATGGGGCGACCCGATCGGTGGTGCGTTCGCTCGAGCTCGGGCTGACGGTGGAGGACCTCGAGGCGTCCGCTGCGTCCGTGCGCGCGCTGGCGGTCGCCCACGACGGATCGCGCGTGGAGTCTGCGTCGATTCGCGACGAGAGCGCGGAGCTGGCGCTGCGTGTACCGGCGCTCGAGCTCGAGGCGGTGCGTCGCGAGCTGCGCGCGCTCGGGGAGGTGGAGCGCGATGAGGAGCGGTCCGAGGACGTGACGACGCAACGGGTGGACGTCGGCGCCCGTGCGCGTTCGGCGCGCGCCGAGGAGGAGCGCCTGCTCGCGATGTTGCGTGACGACACCGCGTCGCTCGCGGACGTGCTCGCGGTCGAAGCGCGGCTCGCGACGGTGCGGGAGCGTATCGAGCTGCTCGAGGCGACCGAGCGCGAGATCGCTTCTCGCGTCGAGCTCGCGCATGTGCACGTTCGGCTCTCGACGCGCGCCGCGCCGCCGTGGGCGCGGCCGCTCACGACGCTCGGCGACGCTGCGGAGCTCGGCGTTCACGCGGCGGCCGGCCTCGCGGTCGGGCTCGCCGCGTTCGTCGTCGCGGCCGCGCCGGTGGTCGCGCTCCTGCTCGCGGCGCTCGCGCTCGTGGTACTTCCGCGGCGTGCGCTCGGTCGTCGACGTGCCCGTGCCCGACTCGCCACGAACGGTGGATGACTGACCCTCGTCGCGAGCTCGAGCGCGAGATCGCGGAGCTCCACCTCGCGAGCTTCGCGTGGGCGCGTGCCTGCGTCGGGGACGACGGGGACGCCGAGGACGTGTTGCAGACGACCTACGAGAAGATCTTCAGCGGCCGCGCGCGCTTCGAAGGGCGCGCGAGCTTGAAGACCTGGCTCTTCGGAGTGATTCGGCTGACCGCGCTCGAGCATCGGCGACGTGCGTGGCTTCGGTGGGTGCGCTTCTCGCCCCTGACCCACGAGCCGGAGGCGACGTCGCGCGCGCCGAACGACGATTCGGAGTCGATTCGCCGTGCGCTCACCGCGCTCCCGGAACGACAGCGGCAGATCGTGCACCTCGTCTTCTACGAGGACCTCACGGTCGACGAAGCGGCCGCGTGCCTGGCGATCTCGGTCGGGTCGGCGCGCGTGCACTACGAC
>CALJLK010000250.1 GCA_937982655.1 uncultured Sandaracinus sp. | reverse complement strand
TCCACGCCGATCATCCACGGCAACCCGGAACGAACTTGCGGGCGGGTGTACTAGGCGTGTCATCGACTCTGGCACGTCAGCGTGGTGCTGGAGCAATAGGTCTCGGATGGGCAGTCGGGGCTCAGGTCGTCGCAAGGCTCGCCGCGCGGCTCGCAGCGGTTCTTCTCTTCGTGACAGAGCAGGTCGTGCGCGCAGGTCCCGGGCTCGCACGGGTCGCCCGTGTTGCCGCCACAGACGAGCGGCGCGCAGAGACCATCGACACACGCGAGGCCGCGACGGCAGTCGTCGGTGAGGTCACAGGCTTCGGAGACGTCGGCGTAGTCACGCGGCAGTGGCTCGGGCGGCGAGACGCAGATGCGATCGTCGCAGCGTGCGGGCAAGCGGCACGGGTCTTCGGGGTGCCGGTCGTCCATCAGCACCTCGCACGGGGCGCCCGGCTCGAGACGCGTGCGGGTGCTTCCCCCCGATCGTGCAGACGAATACGCTCCTCGTGTGCGAGCCGAGCGCCTTCATCACCGGGTGTCCCGATCGAGCGCGCTTCTCGCGACGTGGATGTTGCAGCTCGTCGCGTGTGGGTCGACCCCTCCCGATTCCACGAGCTCGGTCGCCGATCCCGTGGCGCGCGAGCACGTCGTCGAGGCGGAGAGCTCCGTCGACACCGCGACCGTCGCGGCGGAGCCGGACGAAGCACGCGACGAAGCCGCTCCGCGCGCCGACGAAGCCACGCGCACGGCCCCGTGTGTGGACGACCTCGACTGCACGATCGTCACCGACGCATGCGGGGCGCCGCACGCTCGGGCGGTGGCGTCCCCCGACGTCCCCGCCGCGCCCGATCCGTCGGCGGCTGAGCCCGTCGACCCGGTGGAGCCCTGTCCGCCCGTCGGCTACGCACCCGTCGAGCCTGTGTGCGAGTCCGGCGCGTGTGGCGCGCGGGTCGTCGAGTACCCGGAGCTGCGCACCTGCGCGGCCGCGAGCGACTGCGTCGCGATTCGTTGGTCGTGCGGAGGTTGGTGGGCGGTCGCGCGGGCGAAGCAGCGCGAAGCCGGGGCGCACGCTCGGATGGTCGCCGCGAACCGTTCGTGTAGGGCATCCACGTCTTCGCCGCGTCCCCAGGTGGCGTGCGTGGCTCACATCTGCATTCGGCGCTGATGGAGAGAACGAACGTGCGGACATCTCGAGTCTCGTCGTCGTGGGTGCGAGCGTCGGTCCTGTCGTTCACGGTGCTCGCGGCTTCGGCGTGCACTCGTACGCACTTCGAATCGGGCGGCGTGCGGTACGCGATCGATACGAACGCGTGTTGCGCCGTTCGCGACGGAACCGACTTCGAGGCGGAAGCGGCAGCGTGCGAGGCGCGCGGCTGCACGTGGCAACCTGCGCTCGTCTGCATGGGCGTTCCGTTCCCCGACGCGGAAGCCGAGGCCGAGCATCGCGAGCGCGGGGAGCGATGCGAGCGGAGCTGCGCGTGCGTGTGCGCCGAAGACGTCGAGGCGTGCACGAACGTTCCCTGAGCTACGGCGACGGGAGCTGCGGGTCGTCGAGCGCCGCAGTACGCGTTCGTCTCGCAGGGTCCCGTTGGAGCTCGAGCGCGTCGGGCCGATCCTTCAAGCCCCGCGCAACGCGTCGTTCGGTCGGGTCCAGAAGCGAGGCCCGGTGCCGGCGCGCCCTTCGGCGAGCTGACGCTCGACCAGAGAGTCGATCGCACGCGCTACCTTCGATGCCGTCGCGGGACGTTGCGCGAGGTGAGCCGCGATCGCGATGCACTCGCCGACCAACCCCTTTTGTTTGGCGATCGAGTCTCCGCCGATGAACCGCGGGCGCGAGATGCCGCCTTCGAAGAGGGTGCCTTCGAAGAACTTGAAGAGCTTGCCGTCGGGAGACTCGTGCGCGTGGTAGCAGTCGCCCTTCGCAGGCGGAAAGACGAAGCTCCACGACTCCGTGGCGCGTCCGTGCGCGGCGGCTCGAACGGAGTCCGCGATGCGCCGGATCTCTCCCTCCATGCCTTGGTGGTAGTCGAAGAGATCGTGGAGCCGGAAGACGAGGTAGCGCAGGAGCTCGGTGTCTCCGAAGCTCGCGACGAGGCCGATGCGCGCGCCGGGGACGTCGTAGTAGACGGTCCAGTCGCCCAGGCTCGCGCCGCGAACCTTTGCTTCCGCCGCCACGTCCGCTTTCGTCTTGAGCAGGAGCGCACCCGCGGCGAGCGCGCTCACGGCCACGATGCCACCACAGACGTAGACCCAGATCATTCGAGCTCCTTCGCGAAGTCGGCGGCTGACCCCGCCGACACGGCCAAGAAGTCGGCGGCTGACCCCGCCGACACGGCAAAAAAGTCGGCCCAGAAGGCGGAGGGCTGAACCATGGACGTCCTCATCGTCGTCGGGCTCATCCTGCTCGCGCTCCTCGGCTCGCCCTTGCTCGCGATCTTCGCGGCGGCGGCCATGATCCTCTTCGCCGGTCTCGAGGACACCTCGATCACCGGCGCTGCGGCCGACATCTTCAGCGAGAAGTTCGCGGAGTCGCCGCTCCTCGTGACGATCCCGCTCTTCACCTTCGCCGGTTACCTCATGGCGGAGAGCGGCACCCCGCAGCGCCTCGTGCGGGTGAGCCGCGCGTGGTTCGGCTGGATGCCGGGCGGCCTCGCGATGGTCTGCCTCGTCGCGAGCGCGTTCTTCACGACCTTCACCGGCGGCAGCGGCATCACGATCGTCGCGATTGGCGGTCTGCTCTTCCCGGCGCTCCTCAGCGAGAAGTATCCGGAGAGATTCTCGCTCGGCCTCGTGACCGCCGGTGGTTCGCTCGGTCTCTTGTTCCCGCCTTCACTTCCGATCGTGCTCTTCGCGGTCGTGGCGGGGATCGAGGTGGAGAAGATGTTCCTCGCGGGGCTCCTTCCCGGCGTGGTGACCATCTTCGCCCTCGCGGTGTACGCGGCCTTCGTGGGCGTGAAGAGCCCCGAGATTCCGCGACAGAAGTTCGAAGCCAAGGAGGCTTGGGCGTCGCTGGTCGCGGTGTTCTGGGAGCTGCTCTTGCCGGTGCTGCTGATCGCCGCCCTCGCGTTCGGCGTGCTCCGCATCCACGAAGCCGCGGCGTTCACCGCGCTCTACGTGCTGATCATCGAGGTCTTCGTCTACAAGGACGTGAAGATCAAGGCGCTCCAGCCGATCGTGAAGGAGTCGATGACCATGGTCGGCGCGATCCTCGCGATCCTCGCCACCGCGGTCGGCTTCACCGGGTACCTCATCCAGGCCGAGGTCCCGATGAAGATCCTCGCGTGGATGCAGTCGTTCATCGACACGAGCGATCCGGTTCAAGCGCAGATCATGTTCCTGCTCGTGCTGAACGTCTTCCTGCTCGTGGTGGGAATGCTGATGGACATCTTCAGCGCGATCGTGGTGGTCGTGCCGCTGGTGCTCCCGGTCGCGCGACAGCTCGGGGTCAACGACTATCACCTCGGGATCGTGTTCTTGCTCAACCTCGAGATCGGCTACCTCACGCCGCCCGTCGGGTTGAACCTCTTCATCTCGAGCTTCCGCTTCGGCAAGCCGGTGACGGTGCTCTACAAGGCGGTGTTGCCCTTCATCGCGCTGCTCCTCGTGGCGCTGGCGGTCACGACGTACATCCCGAGCCTCTCGCTGATGTTCTTGCCCGAAGGCGCGGGGGACAACGTGCCCGCGAGCCAAGTGGAGACGCCCGATCCCGTCGAGCCTCTGCCCGACGCGCCGATCGAGCCGCCGCCGAGCGGTGGGCTCGACGATCTGGAGGGTCTGCTCGACGAGGGCGGGGATCTCGAAGGCGGCGGCGGCCTCGACGCGCTCGAGCAGGAGCTCGAAGGCGGCGGGGGTGGCCTCGACGCGCTCGAGCAGGAGCTGAACGGCACCGGCGGTGGGCTCGACGCGCTCGAGCAGGAGCTGAACGGGAGCGGTGGGCAGGACACGACGGAGCCAGCCGCCGGTGGGCTCGACGCGCTCGAGCGTGAGCTCGCGGAGTGAGCGAGGCGTGAGCTCGCGAGCCCACCCCGGCTCGTGAGCTCGTGCGCACCGCGTGTACCGCTCGCGCGTACCGCTCGTTCTCTCGTGTCGCTCGTGTCGCTCGAGGAACCGCGAGGTTCGTCGGCCCGTGCTCACGGCGCGCGGGTTCGGTCGTCGTTCAGACGCGTACGGTGGACGTTCGTCGTCCGGACCGCTCACGCCGCACGGACGTGCGCGCTCGTGCGGACGCGCTCGTCCTCACGCGCGGCGCGGAGCGCGGTCGCGATCGCGAGGCCGTGCAGGCTCAGCCGTGCTTTGCCGGCATCGACGAGGCCACGCCGCTCGAGGTGGATCAGCCCCTCGGCGACGCGGAGCGGTGACACCCCGAGCCGCGCACCGAGTCGACCAGCAGTGGCGGGGCGATCCGCGAGGGTGAGGAGGAGGTCGAGGAGGCCGAGGACGAGCGCTTCGTGGGTCATGCGAAGCACTGTGCACCTGACACTGATCGCGCGTCCAGTTTCGTGCATTCAGTGGGGAGCGTTTGTTTAGCATTTCTTGCAAGTAACTGATTTCATTCGATTTCTCGCGGTGTCCTGGACGGGCGGAAAGAATGGTGGATCCTTCGCGGAGAGGGCGGATCCTTCGCGGAGCGGGCGGATCCTTCGCGGAGGGGTGCACTTCTTGGAGCCAGCGGAGCCTTCACGGAACGGGCGGAGCGCACCTCGGAAGACGGTGAGGAGCTCCTCGCCGTCGGCCATCGAATGCGGCCGAGCGCGGGACGGGGCAGCTCGCTCCGCGGGATTCTCGTGATCGACGCAAACAATCGAGATTACGATCGTTTTCTTCCGCGACGCCGGCTCACGCGAGGGTTGCTCCGAGCGGCTCGTCTCCCGTAGGATTCGCCTCGGTGTCTCGCGACGACGTGGTGTTGGGCATCGATCTCGGGACGACGAACTCCGTCGTCGCGGTGGCCGACGGTTCCGAGGCTCGAGTGCTCCCGACGGAGCTCGGGGCGCGGCTGATTCCGTCGGTCGTCTCGTTCAAGGCGGACGGGCGCATCGTGGTCGGCGAAGAGGCGCGTGAGCGACGGCTCGTCGACGCCGCGAACACCGTCTATTCGGTCAAACGCCTCATCGGACGGCCCTTCAAATCGCCCGAGGTGCGGCGCGCGGAGCAGCGCTTCGCGTTCCAGCTCGTGGAGAGCCCGAACGGCGGTGTCGTCGTCGACATCCGCGGCGAGACGTACACGCTCACCGAGATCAGCGCGTTCGTGCTTCGCGAGGTGAAGCGCATTGCGGAGCTGAACCTCGGGCACCCGGTATCGCGCGCGGTGATCACGGTGCCGGCGAACTTCAACGAGCTGCAGCGCAGCGCGACGAAGGCCGCCGGTCGCGTGGCGGGGCTCGAGGTCGCGCGCATCGTCAACGAGCCGACCGCGGCCGCGCTCGCGTACGGGCTCGGCAAGGATCGCGCAGAACGCGTCGCGGTCTTCGATCTCGGCGGCGGCACCTTCGACATGACGATCCTCGAGCTCGAGGACGACGTGTTCGAGGTGCGCGCGACGGCCGGCGACAGCTTCCTCGGCGGCGACGACATCGACCTCGTGGTGGCCGAGCGGATGTGCGACGCGTTCCTCGAGCGCTACCACTGGGACCCGCGCCAAGACGATCAAGCGTTCGAGCGTCTGCGCGCGGCGGCGGAGTGGGCGAAGTGCCAGCTCACCGACGAAGGCGCGGTGCAGCTCACGGTGGAGGAGCTCACGTACTCCCCGGACGGGCGCGCGCTCGATCTCGAGTTCCAGCTCGATCGGCGCACCTTCGAGGACTCGATCCGGCCGCTGCTCGCGCGCGCGTTCGACGTCTGCCAGGAGGCCCTGCGGAGCGCGAACCTCAAGCCGAAAGACGTGGAGAGCGTGGTGCTCGTCGGCGGCTCGACGCGCACGCCGCTGGTGCGGCAGATGGTCGAGCAGTACTTCGGCAAGCCGCCCCGCACGGGCCTCGACCCGGACCTCGTGGTCGCGCAGGGCGCCGCGATTCACGGCTACTCGCTGCGCGGTCAGGGCGCGCCGAAGACGTCGCTCGGCAAGGTCGGCATCAAGAAGATCGCGCACGGCGAGCTCGAGAAGCTGCGCGCGGAGCGCGAGGCGCGGCAGGCCGCGTTGCCGAAGCAGCCCGCGTTCGTGCCGAAGCCGCCTCCTCCTCCGCCTGCGCATCTGCTCGCGGGGAAGAAGCCTCCCGCGCCGCCGCGTGCACCGGGTGTCCCAGGAGGCGGTGCAGGCGCAGGCGGTGCAGGCGCAGTCGGTGCAGTCGGCGCGGTCGCGGCGGGCGTCACGAGCGGCGCGCGTGTGAACGACTCGCTCGAGGTGCTGCGACCTCCGGCGGGCGGTGACTCGCTCGAAGCCCCGCGCCCGCAGAAGAAAGCGACGTTGATCGGCGCGGGGCCGGCGTTGCCTTCGCCGATCGGTGCGACCCAGGCGAAGCCGACGCCGCGCTCGGGCTCGTTCGATCTCGACGACCCGCTCGCCTCGCCGAGCGTCGCGCCGAAAGACGCCGCGCCACGCGACGTGTCGGTGCGACCGAGCCCCCTCGAGCTCGACGATCCGCTCGCGCGTGCGACCCCTTCCGGCGGCATCCGTCGTCCCGCGAAGCCCTCCGTCGTGCCGACCGGGCTCGAGCTCGACGATCCGCTCGTCGGTCGGCCGCGCGACTCGCTCGACGATCCGCTCGAGGTGCGCGACTCGCTGCTCGATTCGCTCGACGACCTCGACGGTCCCGACGGCCTCGACTCTGGCGAGGTCACGCGCATCGCGGTCACGCCCGAGGAGCTGCGCAAGAAGAGCGTGCCGCCGGCCGCGAAGGCCGTCGTGGTCACCGCGCCGAGCGTGGTGGTCGGCTCGCCGCCGAAGCCGCCGCCGCCGCCGAAGCCAACCGCGCCCACACCGCAGACCGCGCTCCCGAGCGTGATGGTCGACGATTCGCTCTTCGACGACGGTCCGCCGAGCGACGAGATCGAAGCGTCGTTCGACGCGACCTTCAGCGACGAGATGCCGGCCCTCGAGGTCGGTCCCGCGGATCCCTTCGACTTCGACGCGCCGATCGCGAGCCCCGCGAAGAGCCCGGCCCGCGCGCCCGCCTCACCTGCCTCGCCGCCACGTGCGCCCGCCTCACCCGCATCGCCCGCCACCGGCGCGTTCGACTTCGGCGGCACCACGAGCGGCTTCGAGCTCGGCTCCGATCTGCCGGCGCTCGACGACGACGAGGGCCGTCGCTCCCTCGACTTCGCGTCGCTCGCCGAGGCTTCGCCGGAGCCGGCCGCGGCCTCGCTGAAGATGCCCGATCGCGCGGCGCCGCTCCTGATGGACGTGACGCCGCACTCGCTCGGCATCGAGACCGTGGGCGGCTACTGCCAGCATTTGATCCGGAGAAACTCGCCGATTCCGTCCGAACAAGGGCGTGTGTTCGGCACCGCGTCCGACGGACAACAGGTGGTGACGATCCGCGTGTGTCAGGGAGAATCGCGGGTGTTCAAGGAGAACGAGACGCTCGGTGAGATCCAGCTCTCGGGCCTGCGCGCGGCCGCGCGCGGCGTGGTGAAGATCGACGTGACGTTCTTGCTCGACGCGAGCGGCACCCTCGACGTGCGCGCGATCGACGCCGACACCGGCGCGCAGCAGACCATCCGCATCAACCTGCTCGGCGGCTCGGACGACGCCGAGATCGCGCGCATGATGCAGCGCCAGCGCGCGCTGCTCGATCCTTCCTGACGAGAGTCCAGCTCGCGGTCGCACCCGAGCACGTGCGGCTCTCGACGTCATGAAACCCTCCCCGCGCCGACCCAACGGCGCCCTCTTCCCGACGCAGTCCCGTCATGAGCGATCCGCTCGAACGCCTCGACTACTACACGCTCCTCCAGGTCGCGGACGACGCGCCGCTGGAGGAGATCCAGCGCGCGTTCCGCAAGTTCGCGCGCCGCTACCACCCCGATCGTTTCGCGGGCCAAGAGCCCGAGAAGGTCGAGAAGGCCGCGCGCATCTACCGCCGCGGCGGCGAGGCGATCCAGGTGCTCTCGGACCCGAAGACGCGCGCCGCGTACGACGAGGCCCTGCGCTCCGGCAAGGTGCGCCTCTCCGCCGAAGAACAAGACCGCGCGCTCCGCGATCCGCCCGCGCCGAAGAAGGACGACAAGCCGATCAAGAGCCCGCAGGCCCTCGCGTACTTCCAACAAGGCGTTCGCGCGGCCCACGAGGGCGACTGGCGCGCGGCCTGGCGCTACTTGAAGTCCGCCTGCGAGATCGAGCCTGGCAACGCGTTCCTCGAGTCGCGCTTCCGCCACGTGGACCGGCACCTGCGCGGGTTCTGAAGACCTCGTCGGCGCTTGCGCCCTGCATGGACGATCTCGTTCCCCCCTTTGTCGTGGAACGACCTACCCTCGAAGCCCATCGCGCGCGAACGCAGCGGTGGAGGTAGAGGGGAACGATGTCGAAGAAGAAGCGGGCGAAGTCGGAGCGGGGGAGCGAGAAGTCGGCGGTTGACCCCGCCGACCAGGGCAAGAAGGAGCGGGCGACGGTGTTCACGGCGCCGAAGAGCCCTTGGCTCGTGCCGTTCGACGGAAGCTTCTCGATCGGGAAGGCGCGGACCGAGCCGAAGAAGGAGCACCGCGGGAAGAAGGCGGAGGAAGAGAACGAGGCGTTGCTGCGCGAGCACGTGTCGTCGCTCTACGAGCTGCAGCAGAAGCTCTATGCCGACGATCGTTTCTCGCTTCTGCTCGTGTTCCAGGCGATGGATGCGGCGGGCAAGGACGGGACGATCCGCGCGGTGATGACGGGCGTGAACCCCGCGGGCTGCCAAGTCAGCGCGTTCAAGGCGCCGAGCCACGAAGAGCTCGACCACGACTTCCTCTGGCGCGTGAATCGGCGGCTGCCGGAGCGGGGGCGGATCGGCATCTTCAACCGCAGCCACTACGAGGAGGTGCTCGTGGTGCGCGTGCACCCGGAGTACCTGCAGGGGCAGCGGCTGCCGCGGATCGGCAAGTCGATCTGGAAGGAACGCTTCGAGTCGATCCGATCGTGGGAAAAACACCTCGCGATGAACGGCACCGTGATGCTGAAGTTCTTCTTGAACGTCTCGCGCGAAGAACAGCAGAAGAGGTTGCTGGAGCGGATCGACGATCCGACGAAGAACTGGAAGTTCGAGGCGGGCGATCTCGACACCCGCGACCGCTGGGACGACTACATGAAGGCCTACGAAGAGGCCCTGCGCGAGACCTCCGCGCCTTGGGCGCCGTGGTACTGCGTGCCGGCGGACGACAAGGACTACATGCGCCAGCAGGTGGCCGAGATCGTGCGCCGCGCGATGGAGTCGCTCCCGATCCGGTTCCCGGAGGTCAGCGAAGAGAAACGCGCGGAGCTGGCGACGCATCGAGATCGCCTGCTTTCGACCTGAGCTGAAGCTGTCCGTGTCCGAGACGGAGACGGTGTCCGAGACGGAGACGGTGTCCGAGACGGAGACGGCGTCCAAGACGGAGACGGTGCCCAGTGATCGTGTCGACGACATGCAGCGCGGACACCCGCGAGCTCCCCTCGGAGCTCGCGGGCGCGCGGTGTTCGTCAGCGCGAGGCGCGGCGGGCCGGGCGTCGGGCGTTGCCGTTCGGGGTCGCGGGCTGCGCGGCGCCGTTCACGGTGACGAGGGGGCGGAGCTGGCGGAAGGTGCCGCGGCCGATGCCGCGTACGCGCATCAGGTCCTCGACGCGGCGGAAGGGGTTCTGCTCGCGGTACGCGAGGATCGCGCGCGCCTTGCTCGGGCCGATGCCGGGCAGATCGACGAGCTGCGCTTCCGTCGCGCTGTTGAGATCGAGGAGCGGGCCGGTGGCGGGTGCGGTCTCCGTGGCGACCTCGTCGTCGACGTCCTGCGCGAAGCTCGGGGTGCTCGCGAAGAGGCCGAGGGCGAGGGCGGCGGAGAAGAGGCAGCGGAGAAGGGTCTGGGAGAGGTTGTTCATGGTCGTTTCCTTGGTTTGAAGGGTGTGGATCGGGTGAATGTTCGATGTTTGTGTTTCGGTGTGTTTCGTTCGATGGACGTGCGTCGTTCGCGTGTCGACGGGCGTGCGTCGTCGTTCGCGCGCCGCTGGACGCACGTCGTCGTTCGCGCGCGGGACGCGTCGTCGTTCGCGCGCCGCGGGGCGCACGTCGTCTCGACTTCCGAGGCGGCTCACGCGCTTCACGCGCTCACGCGCCAACGCGCTCACGTGCTCACGTGGTGGCGTGCGAGCGCGCCGAGCCGTGTCGCGCGATCAGTCGGAGCCGGTGAGCTGCGAGGGCAGATCGAAGTTGGGACGCTTGCGCGGCTCCCAGCCGACCTCGTCGCGCTCCTGCGGCTCGCGCACCTGGAGCTTGCCGCTGACCGGGATCGCGTCGAGCTGCAGGGTCAGGCTTCCGTCGCGGTTCGGCCACGCCACGCCGACCCGCGTCCAATGGGTCTTCCCGTCGCGCTCGGTGAGCGCGAAGACGACCTTGTGGTTCTTCTTCTGATTCGTCGGATTCATTGGACCTCCTCGCCGCCATGCGCGGCGCGGCGGAGGTAGAGCAGGGCGTGTGCCGGGAGGTCGCTCCAACGATCTCGCGAGGTTGCGCGAGGGGTGGCGGCGGAATGGCGGCGGAAGGGTGGCGGCCGCCACTTCGGACACCGACGGGTCGATCGGTTCTGGACCAGCGTCCGGCGACCGCACGACGCTCTGTTCCCACGGACGGTCGCGCTGCTCTACCGTCGCGCGATGAAGCGGATTGGGCAGTGGATGATCTGCGTGAGCCTGGTGGGGCTCGTGGGGTGCGGCGACGACGACGGGGTGCCCGACGTCGACGGAGGCATGACGGACTCTGGCGGTTTCGTCGGTCCAGACGGCTCGACCGAGCCGCCGGTCGCGCTGCTCGAGATCCACGCGCGCGACGTGTGGGGACAGGCGCTGCCGGAGGTGGGTTCGAGCCTGCGCGTTCTGCAGGACGACGCGCCGCTGACCACGAGCGGCTGGCCGGTGATCACGATCCCGCTCTACGCCGCCACGCAGCTCTCGATCACCCTCGAAGCGGACGCGCACGATCCGATCACGATCGACGCTTCGTTCGACGGCAGCGCGGGCGTCGACGCGGTCGAGCTCCAGCGCGACGGGACGCACGTGAACCAGGCGATCTCGCTCGGGCACGGCATGCGCGAGGCGTTCGGGGCGACCTATCCGGTGCACGTGGTCGCGCTCGGGCTGCGCCACCAGTGGTTCTCGGCGCAGGGGCGGCCCGCGCGTCGTGGCAATCGGCTCGAGCTCTTCACGAGCGGCGAGGCCGCGTGGCAGTCGGTGCACGACGACGTGCTCGACGCGACCGAGTCGGTGCACATGAGCACGTGGTGGTGGGAGTCGAGCTTCGAGATGGTGCGACCGCTCGAGACACACGCGACGCTGAGCGAGAGCGAACGGCGCGCGAACACCGTGCTCGGGGTGCTCGATCGTTCGGCGGCCACCAAGCGGGTGCTGATCGGACAGTTCGTGTCGCAGGACGGCTCGCTGAGCTGGGTGACCGCGGACTCCGACGTGCGCGCGCGCGGCGATGCGGCGGGCGACGGCTTCGAGATGCTCGGACAGGCCAACGAGACGAGCGGCACCTTCGACTTCGTCGTCGATCCCTTCCGCTTCCGCGATCGGCTCCCCTTCTTCTTCGACACCGCGGGGCTCACCTTCGAGGACGAGGACGAGATCGCGTCGGTGGTGCCCTCGCGTCCGGTGGACCTCACGGAGTGGCCGATCGCGATCGACGTACCGGTCGCGAGCTACCACCAGAAGTTCGCGGTCGTCGACGACACCGTCGCGTACGTGGGCGGCATGAACCTGCGCCGGGTCGACTGGGACACCGACGAGCACCTCGTCTTCGAGCCGCGGCGCATGCTCTTCGACGCGACGCTCGAAGAGCGCGAGGCGGTCGCGGCGCGCGAGGAGCTGCCCGACACCGGCCCGCGCAAGGACTACATGATGCGCATCGAAGGGCCTGCGGTGCGTGACGTGCAGGACGTGTTCGCGACGCGCTGGAACCACCTGCTCGACGTGGGCGCGGAGAGCGCGGAGAACGCGTCCGACGTGATCCTCGGCGACGTGCCGGCGGCGCTGCCGGACGGAGTGCAGGCGCAGATCACCGCGACGCTGCCGGAGCCGTTCTGGGAGCACGCGATCGCGGAGACGTGGTTCAACGCGATCGCGCGGGCCGAACGCTACGTGTTCATCGAAGATCAGTACTTCCGCATCCCGATGCTGGAGGAGCTCCTGATCGAGCGCATGACCGAGGTGCCGGGGCTCGAGCTCGTGATCATCACCAAGCCGGTCAGCGAGCTCGCCGATCCGGGCTGCGAGTGGACCCACCTCGCGTATCAGACCTTGCGCACGCGCTTCCCGACGCGGGTTTTCTACTACCAGCTCCGCGCGTTCGACGTGCAGGAGACCTTCGGCATCGACGAGACGGAGGAACGCTTCACCGACGTCGACGTTCACTCGAAGATGTTGATCGTCGACGACGTGTTCCTCAGCGTCGGAAGCGCGAACAAGAACAACCGCGGTATCGTGTACGAGGGAGAGCTCAACGTCGCGGTGTACGACGCGGTCTTCGTGCGCGCGCAGCGTCGCCGTCTGCTGGAGCTGATCCTCCCGCCCGGCACCGAGGTCTCGGACGATCGCTGGGTCGAGCAGCTCGCGGAGGCCGCGTCGTGGAACGACTTCGTGGTGCAGGAGTGGGAGGACGAAGGCGGCGACATCAGCCTCGACGGCGACCCGCTGCCCGAGAACTACACGCCGCTCGGCTTCGTCCACACGCTCACGTTCCGCAGCCCCGACGAGTGCCTGATCGAAGGCGTGGGACCCGACATGACGTGAGGAGCGAGCGTTCGGCGTGGCGCGAGCTCGATCGTGTTGCGCGCGAGCGCACGTCGCCCGCGGTCATGCCGCGCTGCGGTCACACCCGCACGATCACGCACGATCACACCGCACGCTCACGCCGAGCGATGTCTTACAGGCCGCTCGGGATGCGGAGCGGCCACACCGAGGTCGGCGCGCCGCCGTCGACCGCGAGCACTTGGCCGGTGATCCACGCGGACGCCGGCGAGGCGAGGTAGAGGACCGCGAGCGCGATGTCCTCCGGCTCGCCGAGGCGCGCGAGCGGGGTCGCGTCGATCATGCCTTTCTCGACGCCGGGCACCGAGGTGACGAAGGTGAGCGCCTCGGTGCGCGTGGCACCGACCGCGATCGCGTTCACGCGGATCTTCGGGGCCCACTCGTGCGCGAGAAGGCGCGTGAGGTGATCGAGGGCGGCCTTCGCGGCGCCGTACGCGACGAAGCCGGAGTCGACGCGATGCGACATCGCGCTCGAGACGTTGACGATCGCGCCCCCCGTCGCGGCGAGATGGCGCGCGCACGCGCGGGAGAGGTGGAACGCCGACGTGACGTTGAAGTGGAACGCCGCTTCGAGCTCCGCGTCGCTGGTGGCGAGCGCGGTCTTGGGAGGCGAGCCGCCCGCGACGTTCACGACCACGTCGAGCCGCGTCGCACGTACTTCGCCCTCGTCGCCCGGCCAAGGCGCGGGGTCCATCGCGCGCGCCACGAGCGCTTCGATCGCGTCGGCCGAGGTGACGTCGGTCGGCACCACGAGCGCACGGCCGCCCGCGTCGCGGATCGTGCGCGCGACCTTCTCGAGCCGCTCCGCCGAACGCGCGGCGAGCACGACCGACGCGCCGGCCTCCGCGAGCGCGAGCGCAGACGCGCGGCCGATGCCGCTCGAAGCGCCGGTGACGATCGCGACCTTACCGTCGAGACGAAAACGAGAGAGCAACGACATCGCGCGGAGGATACGGCGAGCGTACGGCGGAACGCGCGACGAATCGGAGCAGAGAACGAAGGGCCGAGCACACGAACGCTGAAGTCGAACGCACGCGGCGGGCGCGAATACCGCTCGGGTGACGGCTCGCGCCGAGGCAGCTACGAAGCGGTCATGAAGATCACCGTGCACCACCTCGAGCGCTCGCGTTCGCATCGCGTCCTCTGGATGCTCGAAGAGCTGGGCTTGCCCTACGAGCTCGTGGAGTACCGGCGCGATCCGGAGACGATGCGCGCGCCGGCCGCGCTGAAGAAGGTGCACCCGCTCGGGAAGTCGCCCGTGATCGACATCGACGGCGTGGTGTTCGCGGAGTCGGGCGCGATCCTGGAGCAGCTCGTCGACGTGGCGGACGGCGCGCTGCGGCCGGAGCCCGGGACGGAGGCGCACCGGCGCTACCGCTTCTTCCTGCACTATGCGGAGGGCTCGCTGATGCCGCCGTTGCTGGTGAGCCTGATCACGAGCCAGCTCCGCGGGAAGAAGGTGCCGTTCTTGGTGCGGCCGATCGGCAAGGCGATCGCGGGGCAGATCGACGGCGCGTTCACGAACGCGGAGCTCCAATCGAACGTGGCCTTCCTCGAAGCAGAGCTCGCGTCGCGTCCGTTCCTCGCGGGCGACGAGCTCACGGCGGCCGACGTTCAGATGTCGTATCCGGTGTGGGCGCTGCTCTCGCGATCGAACGCGCCGGCCCCGAACCTGCGCGCGTACCACGAGCGCCTGCAGGCGCGGCCGGCGTACGCGCGCGCGATCGAGCGCGGGGGTCCGATCGAGATCGATGCGTGAGGCGCAGCGACCTCAGAAGCGTCCGGCGAGGCCGAGCGTTCCTCCGTCGCTTCCGAGCGAGAGCGTGGGCCCGAGGGAACGCTCGCGACGGAGCGAGCCCGACGAGGCGCCGATCGCGCCGCCGAGCCACTGCAGAACCGGGAGCAACACCATGCCGACGGTGAACGCGCGGTCGCTGTCGCTGTAGGCGAGCCCGGTGAGCGCGAGGAAGCCGAGGCCCGTGCCGATCGAAGAGCCGAGGAGCGCGAGGTCGTACCGACCGACGCCTCCTGCGAGGCGTGCACCGAGGACCGCACCGCCCGCGATGGTCGGTGCGTAGGCGAAGGCGGCGGGGAAGAGGACGGCCGACGAGGCCTCGTAGGCGCACTGGAACTCCTCTCCGAGCGAGCCGGGATCGCACCGGCGGTGCACCGCGAGGGCGAAGAGCGCGGAGCTCCCGATCGACGCACCGGTCGCGACGGCGCTGCCGAGCAGGGCGCCCCCGAAGACGCGCCAGCGCGAGGGAGCGACGTCGTCGGCGTGGAGGTCGAGCTCGAGCTCGGCGAGGTCGACCGCGAGGGTGGGAGCCGGGCTCGCGTGAGGAGCGTTCAGCTCGTCGGCGCGCTCGGGCGATTGAGCGGCGGCCCGAGCCGAGAAGAAGACGACGAAGGCGAGAGCGAGAGTGCGCATGACCCGCGGTAGAGCACTCGGCGTACCAAGCGGTTCGTGGGGGCGCGCCCGGGGCGCCTGACACGTCGCGAGCCGTGACCGCATCGCGCTACGCGGGCTCTTGCGACGACTTTTTCCGAAGATTCGCCAGGTCGACGCGAATCGAGCGCGTGAGCGTCCTCGACACTTCGTGTGCCGCGGCCGCTGCACCTCGCGTGCAGGCCGCGGCCAGCGTGAATCCCGAACCTCATGGCGCGGACTGGCTCAAACGCGGTTTCTCGAAGAGCTTCGACACGCTCCGTGAACCTTCGCATGCACGAAGGTCACGGACTCGAGCACGTCTGGTGACGTGTGGCCTCGGTGTCGGAGAGGTGCGTTCAGCGCCGAGGAGCCGAAGCTCGGTGGTCGGGGAGCCTTCGCGCGAAGAAGCGGGACAGCTCGTCGTGCACACGCTCGTGGTGGGAGAGCAGCAACCAATGCCCCGCCTCCGGCACCTCGACGTAGCGCGCGTGTCGGCCGAGCGTGTGGGCGTGGCGGCGCGCAGGCGCGGGTGGCGTCATGCGATCGCGACCGCCTTGGAGGATCAGCGTCGGCACGTGGCGTGGGCTCGTGGGCGCCGCGGTGCCGCTGAGCTGCACCAACCCTTCGAGTGACATGCCTTCGGGGAGACGCAGGCGTGGCGCGAGGCGCGAGAGGCCGATGCCACCCGCGCTCAGGCCGACGATCACCACGCGCCGCACGCCACGTCGCTGCAAGCGCGTCAGGGTCACCTCGAGGATCGCGCGACCGCGGCGCGCGTCCCAGCGGCCGCTCGTGTCGGTGGAGGGACAGAACGTAGGCAGGTCGTGCGCGGCCGCGGCCTGCGCGACCTGCCAACACTCCAGCGTCACGTTGCCCATCGAGCCGTGCAGGAAGATCACGGCGGCGTCGGTGCGCGACGCGCGGCGCTCCAGCGTCACGAAGTCGGCGGCTGACCCCGCCGACCGGGTCGAGAAGTCGGCGGCTGACCCCGCC
>CALJLK010000249.1 GCA_937982655.1 uncultured Sandaracinus sp. | reverse complement strand
TCCGATCGATCCGAACGCGATCGACGTCACGGATCGCGCGCTCGTCGATCGGCAGATCGCGCTGCGACGCGAGCTGATGCAGCAAGCCGCCGGGGGTGGTGCACCCGCGCATGCCGAGGCGCTGAAGATCTTGCTCGAGCGTGCGGTCGAGGTGCATCCCGACGACGCCGAGCTCGTGGGCGCCCTCGTGCGAACGCTGACCGAGCTGGGTGACGGCGAGCTCGCGGCTCGGTGGGCGACGCGCATGTTGGAGGCGTCGATCGGGGACGCGGAGCATTGGCGTCAGTGGCGTCGGCGCGCGCTCGCGCACGTCGGAGCGGACGCGCTCGAAGACGCACTGCGGAGCGACGGGCTCGCGCGCGGCAACGACGCGAGCTTGGCCGCCGAAGTGCTCGTCGCGCACGCGAGCCGCTACGAAGCCGCCGAAGCCGCGTGGCTCGCGTCGCGGACCTTCGCGCGTCTCGGACCACGACCCACGCGCATCGCGCCGGCGGCGCTGCCCGCGGAGAGCGCGTTCGAGACCGTGCTGCTCGCGCTGAACGTGGAGGGACTCGCGCGCAGCCTGCACGCGGTGCTCACGGTCGACGCGCCGCTCGCTTCGCGCGTCGGAGGCACGATCGAAGCGCCGATCGTGAGCTGGAGCGAGGGGCGACGCGGCGTGCGTGTGGGCGCGTCGACGCTCGCCTCGTCCGATGGATTGCGTGGCTTCGGGATCGAGCTCGCGAACGGGCTGCCCGAGGGCGCGACGTTCGAGCTCATGGTCGCGCTGCTGCCCTTCGGCGGGGATCCGCGACGGCCGGACGCGATGGCGCGCGCGCGAGGGCGCGTGCGCGAGGGCACGCTCGTGGTCGACGCGTTCGCGAGCACGCCGCGCGTGACGCTGCGGTGGGAGAACGTGCCGCGCTACCTCGCGGAGCCGCTCGCCGAGCTCGAGTCGCGGCTCTTCCCGCCGCCCGATCTGGAGCTCGAGCTCGATTCGGAGGCGGACGCGCTCGTGGTGATCGAACGCGCGCAGAGCGAGGACGCCGCGCTCGACTGCGTGGTGCGCGAGGCGCGGGTGCGCTGTCAGACCACGCCGGAGCGCGAGGTGGCGCGGCGCGCGTGGCGTCGCGTCGTCGAGCCCTGGATCGAGCGCGCGGTTCGCACTACCACGCGCCCATGAGCGAGCTGCGCGACCGAATCGTCGAGGCCTTCGAGGACCGAGAGAAGCTGAAGCAACCGGCGTATCGCGCCGCCGTCGAGGAGGCGATCGCGGGCCTCGACGAAGGGACGCTGCGCATCGCGGAGCCGCCCGCGGACGGCGAGGGCGACTGGGTCGTGCATGCGTGGCTCAAGCAAGCCGTGCTGCTCTACTTCGCGGTGCGCGGCATGGAGCGCATGATCGTCGGACCGCTCGAGTTCTACGACAAGATCCCGCTCAAGAAGCACCTCGATCGGCAAGGCGTGCGCGTGGTGCCGCCCGGCGTCGCGCGGTACGGCAGCCACCTCGAGCCGACGGCGATCCTGATGCCCGGCTACGTGAACATCGGCGCGCGCGTGGGCGCAGGCACGATGGTCGACACCTGGGCCACCGTCGGGAGCTGCGCGCAGATCGGCAAGCACGTGCACCTCTCGGGCGGCGTGGGCATCGGCGGCGTGCTCGAGCCGCCCGGCGCGCGGCCGGTGATCGTGGAGGACGGCGCGTTCGTGGGCAGCCGCGCGATCGTGGTCGAGGGCGTGCGGGTGGGTCGCGAGGCGGTGCTCGGCGCGAACGTGGTGCTCACGGCGTCCACGGTGATCGTGGACGTGCGCGGGAGCGAGCCGGTGGAGCTGCGGGGCTACGTGCCGCCGCGCGCGGTCGTGATTCCGGGAACGCGCCCGAAGAAGTTCCCCGCGGGCGAGTTCCACGTGCCCTGTGCGCTCATCATCGGCGAACGAAAGCCGAGCACGGATCAGAAGACGTCGTTGAACGAGGCGCTGCGCGACTTCGGGGTCGCGGTCTGATGTCCGACGAGGCTTCGCTGCCGCCCTGCCCGAAGTGCGGATCGGCGTACACCTACGCGGACGGTGCGCTCTTCGTCTGTCCGGAGTGCGCGCACGAGTGGTCGGCGTCAGCGGCGTCGGAGCCGAGCGACGAGCGCGTGGTGCGCGACTCGGTGGGCAACGTGCTCGTCGACGGCGACACCGTGGTGGTGGTCAAGACGCTCCAGGTGAAGGGCGCGTCGGGGCCGCTGAAGGCGGGCACGAAGGTGAAGAACATCCGGCTCGTCGACGACGGGACGGATCACGACATCGACTGCAAGATCGACGGATTCGGCGCCATGAAGCTGAAGTCGTCCATCGTGAAGAAGGCGTGATGCGTGCGCTGCTGATCCTCGGGCTCGTGTGCTGCGTCGCGTGCGAAGACTGCGACTGTCGCGGCACGCTCGAAGGCGCAGAGGCGCTCGCGGCCGAGGCCCGCGAACGCATGATCGCCGCCGACCGTGCGCGCATCGCGGAGCTGGAACCGGAGGCGCGGCGGTTCCTGCAGACCCACGCGGCGTTGGTGGAGCGCGTAGGGAGCGTGGACTCGCTGGAGGCGTCGATGGTCTCGGGCTTCCCCATGATCGTCGTCGGCATGGTGGGGAGCGCGGAGGCGGTCGAGATCACCTACGACGTGCGCGGCCCGCGGGGCGAGGTGCAGCTCGTGAACGTAGGCTTCGTACGCGAAGGCGAAGCGTGGGTCGGGAAGCGCGCGTACGTCGCTGATGACGCCTCACTCGACTTCGGGGACCCGAGCTTCGCGGTGGTCGTCCCTTCGCGTGGCGGTGGCAGCTGGGACTGACGGACGCCCCTCGGGACGCGCGCTCGACAAGCCCGCGTGCGGGTGCCACTCCTTCGGACCGTGCCGCTTTCGCCCAAAGAGCTCGCGCCTCCGCAGCATCCGCTCGAACGCCTCCCCGAAGAGTGGGCCGAGGTGCTCGTGGCGTGGGGGCAGCCGAAGTACCGCGGCGTGCAGGTGTTCCGTTGGATCCACCAGCGCGGGATCTTCGACGCCGAGCAGATGACGGATCTGCCGAAGGCGCTTCGGCAGAAGCTGCGTGAAGAGGGGCTCGACGGCTCGTTGCCGGTGAGCGCGGCGCGCGGCTCGATGGCGACGGATCGGACGCGAAAGCTGCTCGTGCGCCTGCACGACGGCAAAGACGTCGAGACGGTGCTCATTCCGCAGCTCGAGAAGGATCCCGACGTCGAGGACGAAGACCGCGACGCGGATCGCGGGGTCGGACTTCGGCCTTCCGACACCGTCACGCAGTGCATCTCCTCGCAGGTCGGCTGCGCGATGGGCTGCATGTTCTGCGCATCCGGTGTGGCCGGCCTGCAGCGGCACCTCTCGACGGCGGAAATCGTGGGCCAGGTGCTCCTCGGGCGCGCGACGCTCGAGCCGCAGGAGCGCCTGCGCAACGTCGTGCTGATGGGCATGGGCGAGCCGCTCCACAACTACGACGCCGTCGCGCGCACGCTGGTGTTGCTGACGCACCCGGACGGCATCGGGCTCTCCACCCGGCGCGTGACGGTGAGCACGAGCGGCCTGGTGCCGCAGATCGATCGGCTCGGGCAGGACTTCGGCGGACAGGTCGCGCTCGCGCTCTCGCTCCATGCGGTCACGGACGAGCGCCGCTCGTCGATCATGCCGATCAATCGAAAGTACCCGCTCGCGGAGCTCGTGGCGTGTCTGCAGCGCTATCCGCTCCCGAAGCGGCGCCGCATCACGCTGGAGTACACGCTCATCGCGGGCGTGAACGACGACCCGAAGGACGCGGACAAGCTCGCGGACCTGATGAAGCGCGTGCCGGTAAAGGTGAATCTGATCCCGATGAACCCCATCGCGGAATCGGATTTGAACGCGCCGCAGTGGTCCGGAGTGGAGCGTTTCGCGGAGCGCCTTCGATCACGCGGCATGACGGCGACGGTGCGCAAGCAACGCGGAAACGACGTCGACGCGGCGTGCGGGCAACTCGCGCTGTATGGGCCGGGCGGCGAACGGAGCGCGCGGACGCGGCGGTTGCCGGTGACGAAGTAGGGGTGGCCACAACACTCGTATGCACGCAGCCCCCCATGGACACCGAGCTGCTCGTCACCTCGTGGCAAACCCGCCTCGTCGCGATGATCGACGATCGGCCGTTTCGTTTCCTGGACACGACGCGACGTGATGCGGAGCGCTACCTCGCCGAGCGCAAGACCTTCTGTGGCTTCTCCGAGGAAGAGATCGCGGCGGCCGAAGGCAGACTCGGCGGAGAGTTTCCTCGGGTGTTTCGAACCTACCTTCGGCGTATGGGCCGCGCGCCCGGGGAGCTCTTCTGCGGAAGTGACCTCGCCGGGGTCGCGGACCTCGAAGAGTTTCGCGCGGTCGCGCTCGAGCTCTTTCGTGGATCCGACGTGACGACGTCGCTGCCCACGCGTGCGGCGGTGTTCTTGCTCCACCAGGGGTACTCGCTCGCGTACGTCGTCGCCGACGGATCCGAAGACGGGCCCGTGTTCACGTACGCCGAGGGCGAGAGCGCTCCTCGCGTCGGAGCGACGACGTTCGCTGCGTTCGTGGACGCCGAGCTCACGGCATGCGAGGAGGGTCACCGCGAGCTGCGAGCCGCGGGCGGGTACTACCTTCGAGTCGAGGGGAGCGGCGGCGCGATGCACTTTCCCGCGCGTGCGAGTGGGGAACGCCCGCTCGACGGCCCAGACCGTTTCGCTTCCGAGTGAACGCAGTTGGACGGTGGAATGCGACGAGAAGACATCGCGCGACGAATCGAAGAGCTCGCACGTAGCCTCGGCGCGGGCGCACTGACGACGACGGATCTCGACCGTTGGGTCGAAGGCATTCGCCGAAGCGCACGGGTGGAGCTCGTGGAGGAGCAGCGGCTCGTGGACGTGCTCGTCGGCGACGCGTCGGCGAGCGGTCGGTGCGTGTTCGCGGCGATCGTCGTCGATGGCGGTCGGGTGGAGCTCTGGTACGGCTCGGCGCCCTGCGAGCCGCTCGTGCGCCATTTCGACGAGCTCGAAACACCCGACGCCAACGCGAGCCTGGCGTTCGTGGGCAGCCTCGCGACGACGCTCGAAGGTCCCTTCGACGACGAGGAGTGACGCCTTGTCGTCGTGGACGCCGTCGCGCGTCGACACCGCGACCCGGAACCTCACTCCCCCAGCAGCACCTCGGGCGGCACGATCTTCCCCATCACCGCGCTGGCTACCACGGCGAGCGGGCTCGCGAGGTAGACCTGGCCGGGGCCGCTGCGGCCGGGGAAGTTGCGGTTCTGGGCGCTGATCGAGACCTGCTCTTTGGTGCGCGAGGCGCCGGGGCCGGCGTTGATGCAGGCGCCGCAGCTCGGGTCGATCATCGTGACGCCGGCCTTCGCGAAGATGTCGGTGTAGCCCTGCGCTTCGGCGTAGGCGCGGATCTGCTGGCTGCCGAACTGGATGTAGCACTCGACGCCGTCGGCCACGCGCAGGCCCTTCTCGAGGGCCTTGGAGAGCACGCGCGCGTACATGTCCATGTCGCTCTTCTTGCCGCCGGTGCAGGAGCCGCCGTAGGCGATGTCGATCTTCACGTCGCCGTCGAGCTGCGAGAGCGGCACGCCGTTGCGCGGGTCGCCGGGGGTCGCGACCATCGGCTCGACCGCGTCCAGGTCGATGTCGAAGGACTCGAGGTAGGCCGCGTCGTCGTCGCCGCGGAGGATGCGCGCGCGGATCTCGTCCTTCGGCGCGCCGCGCTGGGCGTGGAGGTAGTCGACCACGACCTCGTCGGCCTCGATGATTCCGGTGAAGCCGCCCGCTTCGACCGCCATGTTCGTGAGCGTCGCGCGCTCGTCGAGGTCGAGCGATTCGATGCCGGGGCCCGCGAACTCGAGCACCTTGCCGATGCCCTTGCTGGTGCGGAAGAACGGCTGCGCGAGGATGTGCAGCATCACGTCCTTGGCGCTCACGCCCGGCCGCAGCGCGCCCCGCAGGACGAAGCGCACGGTCTCGGGCACGCGCACGCGCACGTCCTTCGTGTACCAGGCGTTCGCCATGTCGGTGCTGCCGACGCCGAACGCGAAGCAGCCGAGCACGCCCGCCATGCAGGTGTGGCTGTCGGTGCCGATCACGACGTCGCCCGGCATCGCGAGATCCTCGACCACCGCGTTGTGGCAGATGGCCTCCGAGCCACCCTTCTCGCTCTCGCCGTAGAGACGCAGGCCGTGCTTCTTCGAGAACGACGCTTGGGTCGTCGCGAGGCCGTTCGCCTCGTCGAGCAGGCCCATCTTGCGTTTGTCCTCGCTCATCACGTCGCCGAGGAAGGTGAGGTGATCGCGGAACGTGAAGACGCTCTTCGGGTCGGTGACGCTCGCGTCCGGGCCGAGGGCGGCGCGGAAGAGCGAGTCCGCCATCGGCGTGACGTACTCGTGGCTGAAGCGGACGTCGCTGCGCACGAAGAGCGCGTCGCCCGGCGCGACGGCCGGCACCCCGAGCGCGCCGGTGGAGGCGTCGCGCACCGCGTTCTTCGCGATGATCTTCTCCACCAACGTCATCGGGCGCGGCTTCGTCTCGATCGCGGGCGGCGAGATCTCTCCCGCGAGGCGCTTCTGGTTGTAGGCGAAGAGGCCTCCCGCGCGGACGATGTCGGCGCTGATGGTGTCGAGCCCGGCCGTGAACTCTTCCATCGGGATCGACTCACCGCGGAGGATGCGCGGGATCAAACCGAAATCCGTCGACGTGAGCAGGCCGATGTTCTGGCTGTTCTGTCCGTAGATCTTCTCGATGCTCTTCGCGATCACGAGGCGGATGCCCGCCGTGAGCTCGCTGTAGGGCGCGGTCTCGCGCGAGGAGCCGCAGCCCTTCGAGAGGCCGCTGACGATGACCTCGAAGCCGCCGTTCTTGATGGAGTCGCGCTCGACGACGCCGCCCTTGAGGCCGACCATCGAGTACCGACCGAGCGTCTCGTCGTAATAGAAGCAGACCCAGCCGGGCGTGATCTCGTCGGTGCTGATGTTGTCGCGCAGGGGGATGGACTCGGTCCAATCGAGGTTCTCGCCGGCGAGCTGTTTGCGGAGGAGCTCGGGATCTTCGGTGAGGAAGAGGATGCGGCCGGAGAATCGAAGGTCGGTCATCGAGGAGTCCTGCGGGGGCTACAGGGTCGAAGGAAGAGAAGAAGCGACTGCACGATGCGTCGGGGGCCGCGTCGTGCGCGTGACTCGCATGGTCCGAGAAAGCGCCGCGCGGCTCCACCGTCGGGCGTGCGGCTGCTCACCAAAGAGCGCGAATCCAAAGAGAATTTCGGCGTCGTGTCGGCGCCGTTCTTCGACGCAGAGCGTCATGCGCAGGTCAGCAGCGGGAGGTGCACACCACGTAGCCGACGAGGCGAAGATGGCCGGTGCTCGAGCGACCGCGCGTGAAGGGGAGCAGGAGCGCGGCGAAGGGGAGCGCGAGCAACGCGAAGGCTGCGCGGGTCAGGGAAGCGCAGTCGACGGCGAGGCCGAGCGCGCGCAGGCCGAGGGAGCCGCCACGACCGAGCAAGGCCCACTGGCCGCCGATCACGAGCACGGGCCCCGACCACGCGAGGGCGTGCCACCACGCGCTCTCCGCTTCGCCCACCGACGCGAGAGCGACGCCGAGCCCGAGCACGACGAGATCGAGGAGCATCGCGAGGGGCGCGCGTCGTCGCACGGTGGTGGCCTTCGCGGTCGCGGCGGCCGCCAACGCGGCGAGCTCCTCCGGTGGAAGGCTGGTGCGGAGGCCGTCGTCGGGCGCGAGCGCGAGGCGTGGGTGCGCGAGGATCCCGAAGAGCACGAGCCCGAGCGCGACCAAGAACGCTCCGTGTCCGGTGCGCTCGTGTGCGAGGCGCGCGCGAGCGTAGACACGGTCGCTCCGCGCGGCGTCGTACTCGGTGGTCCCGACGTGCGCGCTGAGCTCCTCGTACGCCGCGCGCGCCTCGTCGTGCGCGAGGAGCGCAGGTACGCCCCGCGCGACGCCGAGCGCGACGCACACGAACGCGGCTACGGCGATCAGCAGGCGCGTCATGCCTTCAGGTTGGGCCCTGCTTCCGCGCAGCGTCAAACGCACGAGAGCCCGCGTCCGTCCGCGAGGTCTCGTACCCACACGCACGCTCGCGCGCTGCGGCGGCGTTCTGCGGCAGGTCGTCGCGTCGTGCTCGCCGATGGAGCCGATCGCGACGAAAACGCGAACGCAGCTCAGCTCACTCAGCTCCAGACGCTCAGCTCAGAGATCCAGCTCTTCCGCGCTCGCCGTGCCCGCGTGCTCCATGATGAACTGGTAGCGCGGCTGCGCGTCCTTCCCCATCAGGTCGTTCATCGTCGCGTCGGTGCCGAGCTCGTCGTCGATCACCACGCGGAGCGCGCGTCGTCGACGCGGATCGAGCGTGGTGGCTTTGAGGTCTTCCGCCGGCATCTCGCCGAGACCCTTGAAGCGGCTGATGTCGGCCTTCACGTTCTTCGGAAGCGACGCGAGGATGCGATCGCGGTCGCGCTCGTCGAGCGCCCAATAGGTCTCCTTGGCGGCGTCGACGCGGAAGAGCGGCGGCATCGCGAGGTAGACGTGACCGCCGCGCACGAGCGCCGGCATGTGGCGGTAGAAGAACGTGAGCAGCAGCGTCGCGATGTGGTGACCGTCCGCGTCGGCGTCCATCAGGAGGAAGATCTTCCCGTAGCGAAGCTTCTCGAGATCGAAGCTCTTCCCGATGCCGCAGCCGAGCGCGCTGACGACGTTCTGGAGCTCCTTGTTCGCGAGCACCTGCGACTGCGTCGCGCGCTCGGTGTTGAGCACCTTGCCGCGGAGCGGGAGGATCGCCTGGATGCGGCGATCGCGACCTTGTTTGGCGTTGCCGCCGGCGCTGTCGCCCTCGACCAAGAAGAGCTCGGACTCCTCCGGATCCGTCGACTGACAATCGGCAAGCTTTCCCGGGAGATTCAGGCGATGACTGACCGCGGTCTTGCGTTTGACTTCCTTGACCGCGGCGCGGGACGCCTCGCGAGCGCGGGCCGCCATGGCGATGCGGCCGAGGATGGACTCCGCGGCGGAGCGCTTCTCGAGCAGCCATTGTTCGAGGCTCGTGCGCACGAGCCCTTCGACCGCGCCCGCGATCTCGGGGTTGTTCAGGCGGTCCTTCGTCTGCCCCTGGAACTGCGGCTCGCGCACGTAGACGCTGAGCATCGCGACGAGGCCTTCGCGGATGTCCTCCGCGGTGATCTTCACGCCCTTGATGGTCACCTTCTGGGCGTCCATGTAGCCGCGGATCGCCTTGCCGACCGCGGACTTGAGGCCCGCGTCGTGGGTGCCCCCGTTGCGGGTCGGGATGCCGTTGGCGAAGGTCTCGATGCGCTCGTCGGGGGACTCGGTCCACTGCAGCACGAGCTCGAGGCGCACCTCCGAGTCCTCCCGCTCGAGCGCGAAGGGCTCCGGATGCACCGCCGGCTTGCCGCTCTCCTGGATGCGCCGCTGGAGGTACTCCGCGATGCCGCCCGGATGCTCGAGCTCTTCGCGGTTCCCCTTCTCGTCTTTGAAGACGATCTTCAGGCCCTTGTGGACGTAGCTCTTGGCCTCGAGACGCTCGCGAATCCGCGCGGAATCGAACTTCGCCTTCGCGCCGAAGATGTCCGGATCGGGGCGGAAATGAATCTGCGTTCCGCGCTTGCTCGTGCGGCCCTCTTTCTTGAGCTTCGAGGTCGGCGCGCCGCGCGAGAAGGTCTGGACGTGCGTCATCCCGTCGCGCCAGACGGTCGCAGTGAGCTCGGTGGAGAGCGCGTTGACCACCGAGGAGCCGACGCCGTGGAGGCCGCCGCTGACCTGGTAGCCCTTCCCTTCGAACTTCGCGCCTGCGTGGAGCGTGCAGAGGATGATCTCGAGGGCCGGCTTCTTGAACTTGGGCATCACGTCGACCGGGATGCCGCGCCCGTTGTCCGCGACCGTCACGCCCATCAAGTCCGCGTCGAGCTCGACCTCGATGCGCGTCGCGTGACCGTTGATCGCTTCGTCGACCGAGTTGTCGACGATCTCCCAGAGGAGGTGGTGGTAGCCGGTGGCGTCGGTGCCACCGATGTACATGGCGGGCCGCTTGCGGACCGGTTCGAGCCCTTCGAGGACCTCGATCTCTTGGCTGGTGTACGACATGGGCGTCCCTCCTCGGCGGGTCAGTCTTCTTCGGGGGCTGGGAAGCCAGGCAGCGTGGGCTCTTGGTACGCGAGCCCGGAGATCTCGCCGCGCTTGAAGAGCTCGAAGCCCTTCCCGCCGCGCGAGGTCACGTCGTATTTGCGCGCGCTGATGCGGTACTCGCTGCCGCCGTCGCGCTGCACGACGAGCGCCTCGTCGTCCGACAGCACGCGGGCGCCGACCACGAAGTCACCCTTGGCGAGCTTGATGAGCATCACGCCCTTGCCGGCGCCCGAGAGGAGCGCGACCTCGGAGGCCGAGCAGAGGAGCGCGCGGCGCATCGCGGTCGCGCACGCGACGTGGTCGTCCTCCCCGACGAGGCCGACGTAGATCACTTCGTCGCCTTCGCCGGGGCGCGCGTACTTGCGGCCGCTGCGGGTCGAGGGATCGCGGTGCGCGCGGAGCGAGAAGCGCAGCGTCTGACCGAGGCGCGTGACCGCGAGGGCGTGCGGCTCCTCCGGCTCCGCCGCGCCCTCGGTGGGCTCGGGCACCTCGAGGAAGCGCGGGTCCATGCCGATCATCGCGACGATGCGCTCGCCGTCCGCCATCTTGAAGATCGACTGGACGGGGCTGCCGTAGCCGGTGGTGGCCGGGACGTCGACGATGCGCGTGACGTAGCAGGCGCCGGTCGACGAGAAGAGCGCGACGGTCGAGCGCGTGGAGCCCGCGACGACCTCGAGCACCGCGTCTCCGTCGCGCACGCGCGTGGACGAGACGTCCTTCACGACCTTCTGGCGCTTGATCCAGCCTTGCTGGGTGAGGACGACCATCGCGTCCTCCTCGACGATGAACGCCTCCGCGTCGAAGGCGGGCTCGTCGAGCTCCTTGACGACCTGCGTGAGGCGCATGCCTCCGTAGGTCTGCTCGAGCTCGTGCAGCTCCGCGCGGATGAGCGCCCAGCGTGCTTCGGGCTTCGAGAGCAGGCCCTTGATGCGCTTGGCTTCCTTCTGCTTCTCGTCGCGCTCCTTCTGGAGCAGCAGGAGCTGCATCTTCGCGAGGCGGTGCAGGCGCAGCTCGAGGATCGCGTCGACCTGAAGCTCGTCGAGGCCGAAGCGCGCCATGAGCTTCTGCGCGGCGTCGGGCTTGTCGTCGCTGCGACGGATGATGCGGATCGTCTCGTCGAGCGCGTCGAAGATCGTGAGGTAGCCCGCGAGGATGTGCAGGCGCTTCTCCAGCTCGTCGAGCTCGAAGCGGAGGCGCTTCTCCGTGACCTCCATGCGGAAGTCGAGGAAGAAGCGGAGGATCTCGCGCAGGTCGAGGCGACGCGGCGCGGGCACCTCGGAGCCTTCGACCGGCACCAGGGCGGTCATGTCGATGCTGACCGTCGTCTGCAGCGGCGTGTGCTTGTAGAGGTACGCCATCACGAGCTGCGGATCGGTGTCGCGCTTGAGCTCGCAGACCACGCGGGTGTCGTTGGTCGACTCGTCGCGCACGTCGAGGATCGCGGGCATCTTGCGCGCGATCACGACCTCGCCGATCGCCGCGGTGACCGTCGCGCGCTTCACGTCGTAGGGGATCGACGTGATGACGAGCAGCGGGTTGTCGCGTTTGTTCTCAGGCTCTTCGAGCTTCCACTCGCCGCGCAGCTTCAAGGTGCCGCGACCGGTCTCGTAGGCCTGCGCGATCTCTTCTTTGCTGGAGATGATCTGGCCGCCGGTGGGGAAGTCGGGGCCCTTGATGGTGCGCAGGAGGTTGCGGACGGTGATGTCCGGCTCGTCGATCATGCGGATCGCGGCTTTGACGACCTCGCCGAAGTTGTGCGGCGGGATCGAGGTGGCCATGCCGACCGCGATGCCCTGCACGCCGTTCACGAGCAGGTTCGGGTAACGCGCGGGCAGCACCGAAGGCTCGAAGCGCGTGCCGTCGTAGTTGGGTCGGAAGTCGACCGTCTGCTTGCCGAGCTCGCCCAGCAGCTCGTCGGCGAGCTTCTGCAGGCGCGCTTCGGTGTAGCGCATGGCGGCCGCGCCATCGCCGTCGGCGTTGCCGAAGTTGCCTTGGCCTTCGACGAGCGGCGCGCGCATCGTGAAGTCCTGCGCGAGGCGGACGAGCGCGTCGTAGATCGCGGTGTCGCCGTGCGGATGGAACTTACCCATCACGTCACCGACGATGGCCGCGCACTTCTTCGGCTTCGCGTCGTTGCGCAGCCGCATCTCGTTCCACATCGAGTAGAGGATGCGGCGCTGCACCGGCTTGAGGCCGTCGCGCACGTCGGGGAGCGCGCGGCTCGAGATGACGCTGAGCGCGTAGGTGAGGTAGCGGCGCGCGAGCTCGTCCTTGAGCGACGCGTCCTCGAAGGACGCGAGCGGGAGCTCTTCTTGGGGCTCGTTCTTCTTCTTGCGGCTGGCCATGCGGATGTCCGGCCGCTCACGCGAGGGCGAAGCGGCCCGAAGAGGCAGGCGCCGAGCGGCAAACCTGTACTGCCGTTCAGTCGCGGGCGCTCGCATACCAGGGAGGAGCCGGGGACGGCAAGGATTCGACAGTGATTCCCCCGTCGCGGCATCGCGCTGCTCCGCGAGCTCGCATCCGTCAGGGCGTCGCTCGGCGCTCACGCGCGGCCCACTAGTTTCCCGGAATCGTTCAGCTTCGCGGACTCGCGTACGCTCACGTGACGTCAGGCGACCGAACCATCGAATTGACGTTTTCGGAGCCGGCCGTCAGGCCGAGCGACCCGACGTCACGTGAGCGTCGCCGTCAGGCG
>CALJLK010000248.1 GCA_937982655.1 uncultured Sandaracinus sp. | reverse complement strand
CCACTCCTCTCCCATGAACAGGAGCGGGATGCCCGGCGCCAGCAGCAGCACGGCCGTCGCCGCGTGCAGGGCCTCGGGCGGCGAGAGCTGCGCCAGCCGCTCGCCGAAGGGCCGGTTGCCGATCTGGTCGTGGTTCTGCAGGAAGCTCACGAAGGCCGTGGGCGGCAGCCCGTCGCTGGGTTCGCCGCGCGGAGCGCCGCCGCGATGGGGCGAGGGCTCTCCCTGGAAGGCGAATCCCGTGGCGAGGGCGCGGCCGAGGTGCAGGACCGGATCGCCGGCGTACTCGGCGTAGTAGCCGTCCCGTTCGCCCGTCAGCAGCACGTGGAGCGCGTGGTGGAGGTCGTCGTCGGTCAGGAGATCGTCCGCGAAGGGCAGCGCGGCGGCGAGGGCCCAATGGACGTTCGAGTGTCGGCCGCGCTCGGCGAGGTGCGCACGTGCACGTGTCGCGGCGTCGTCGCGCAGGGTCGGCGCCTCCCGCAGCACCTCGCGCAGCGCGAGCCAGCGCTCGTCGTCGTCGGCATCCGTGCCCGGCTCGATCCACGACAGCTCTTGGGTGTAGATGCCCACGCTCGCCGCGGACGACTGCGCCCACGCGCGCGACGCCATCACCACGTCGACGAGGAAGCCTCCTCCGCCGACCGGCGCGGCGAAGCGCGCGACGTCGATCACGCGGCTCGGATGCCGGTACGTCGGGCGGGGACCGAAGAGCGCGAGCATCGCGCCGTAGAGCGCGACGTCGGGCGCGGGAGGGGTCGGTCGCGCGAGGAGGTCGAGCAGGGTCCGCTGCAGCTCGCGCGTCGCCTCGGGCGCGTGCGCGACCCCGTCTTCGATCGGCTTCTTCGCAGGTTCGAGCGCGCGCTGCAGATCCGTCCACGTCGTCATCGGCCCCTCCAGGGGGCGCACGGTATCGCGGCCGGGCTTGGCGCGGCACTCGCGTTTCGGGGCGCGTGCGTCGGGGGATCCTCGCCGGAGCGGCGGGCAGGTGCGAGGTGTCGCGACGTGCTCGGCCCCACGCGCGGCCGGCCGGACGGGACGCGGTCCGACCTGCGCGACCCGTCACGCGCGGGGCTTTCCCTTCCGCGCGCGCCTCGCTATCACGCGCCCATGAGCTCCCCGCACGCGGCGACGCCGTACAAGCCGAAGCACCACGTCCGCATCGTGACCGCCGCCAGCCTCTTCGACGGGCACGACGCGGCGATCAACATCATGCGGAGGCTGCTGCAGGCGAGCGGCGCGGAGGTGATCCACCTCGGACACAACCGCTCGGTGAAGGAGATCGTCGACTGCGCGATCCAAGAGGACGCGCAGGGCATCGCGCTCACGAGCTACCAGGGCGGCCACGTCGAGTACCTGAAGTACATGGTCGACCTGCTGCGCGAGGCGGGCGCGGCGACGAAGATCTTCGGCGGCGGCGGCGGCACGATCCTCCCGAGCGAGATCGAGGAGCTGCACGCGTACGGCGTCGCGCGGCTCTTCTCGCCCGACGACGGCCGCGCGATGGGCCTGCAGGGGATGATCGATCTCGTGGTGAAGGGCTGCGACTTCGAGACGGTGAAGGCGGATGCTCGGGACGCGCTCTTCGGCAAGCTCGAGACGCGCGACCCCGGCGTGATCGGCAAGCTCATCTCGCTCGCGGAGAACGACGCCGCAGCAGGCGACGCGATCCGCGCGGCGGCGCGCGAGAAGCTCGGCGATCGCAAGGTGCCGGTGCTCGGCATCACGGGGACCGGCGGCGCGGGCAAGAGCTCGCTCGTCGACGAGCTGGTGCGCCGCTACCTGCGCGACTTCCCGGACAAGACGATGGCGATCCTCTCGGTGGATCCCTCGAAGCGGAAGACCGGCGGCGCGCTCCTCGGCGACCGCATCCGCATGAACGCGATCGACGACCCGCGGGTGTACATGCGCTCGCTCGCGACGCGGCAGTCGAACCTCGCGCTGTCCAAGCACGTGCGCGAGTCGATCGAGATCTGCCGCGCCGCGCGGTTCGACCTCGTCATCGTCGAGACCAGCGGCATCGGTCAGTCCGACACCGAGATCACCGAGCACGCCGACGTCTCGCTGTACGTGATGACCGCCGAGTACGGCGCGGCCACGCAGCTCGAGAAGATCGACATGCTCGACTTCGCCGACGCCATCGCGATCAACAAGTTCGACAAGCGCGGCTCGCTCGACGCGCTGCGCGACGTGCGCAAGCAGTGGAAGCGGAATCACCAGCGCTTCGATGCGAGCGACGAGCAGATCCCGGTGCTCGGGACGATCGCGTCGAACTTCGACGATCCAGGCACCACGCGCCTCTACCGCCGGGTGATCGACACGATCGTGGAGCGCACGGGGGCGCCGCTGCGCTCGACGATCGACGTGCCGACGGGCGCGAGCGGCAAGGTCGCGATCGTGCCGCCGGAGCGCGTGCGCTACTTGGCGGAGATCGCGGAGAGCGCGGACCGCTACGAAGCGTTCGTGAAGGAGCAGAGCGGGATCGCGACGCGGCTCTACCAGCTCCGCGGAGCGATCGCGGAGCTGCGTGGTGACGATCGCGTCGAGGACGGTCCTTTCGGGTCCGCGGGGTCAGCCGCGGACGGTCCTTTCGGGTCCGCGGGGTCAGCCGCGGACGGTCTCGTCGATCCCGCGCCGCGGGACGACGACGCGCCCGAAGTGGTCGCGCTCTGGAAGCGCTACGCGGCGCTCGTGGAGCGGCTGCACGCGGACTGCCGCAAGACGCTGCGGGCGTGGCCGGAGACGAAGAAGGCGTACTCGGGCGACACCTTCGCGTATCAAGTGCGCGGAAAGACGATCGAGGTTCCGCTGGTGAGCGAGAGCCTCTCGCGGCTGAAGATCCGAAAGGTGGTGCTGCCGCGTTTCTCGGATTGGGGTGAGATCCTGCGCTGGACCCTGACGGAGAACGTGCCGGGCGCGTTCCCGTACGCGGCGGGGGTGTTCCCGCTCAAGCGCACGAACGAGGATCCCGCACGCATGTTCGCGGGGGAAGGCGGCGCGGAGCGCACCAACAAGCGTTTCCACTACGTCTCGCGTGGGCTGCCGGCCAAGCGCCTCTCGACCGCGTTCGACTCGGTGACGCTCTACGGAGAAGACCCCGATCACCGGCCGGACATCTACGGGAAGATCGGCAACAGCGGCGTCTCGATCGCGACCCTCGACGACGCGAAGAAGCTCTACAGCGGCTTCGATCTCGCGGACCCCGCGACCAGCGTCTCGATGACCATCAACGGGCCGGCGCCGATGCTGCTCGGCTTCTTCTTCAACGCGGCGGTGGACCAGGGCTGCGAGAAACACATCCGCGCGGCGGGGCTCGTCGACGAGGTGGAGCGCAAGATCGACGCGATCTACGCGCAGAAGGGGCTGCCGCGCCCGCGCTACGAGAGCGACGGGGGTCACGACTTGCCGGAGGGCAACGACGGGCTCGGGCTGCTCCTGCTCGGGGTGACGGGCGATCAAGTCCTGCCGCGCGAGACCTACGAGAAGATCCGCGCGGACGTCCTCAAGGAGGTCCGCGGCACCGTTCAAGCGGACATTCTCAAGGAGGATCAAGCCCAGAACACGTGCATCTTCTCCACCGAGTTCGCGCTCCGGATGATGGGGGACATCCAGCAGTTCTTCATCACGAACGATGTGACGCGCTTCTATTCGGTGAGCATCAGCGGCTACCACATCGCCGAGGCGGGCGCGAACCCGATCACGCAGCTCGCGTTCACCCTCGCGAACGGCTTCACCTTCGTCGAGTACTACCTCGCGCGGGGGATGAAGATCGACGACTTCGCGCCGAACCTCAGCTTCTTCTTCAGCAACGGCACCGACCCGGAGTACTCGGTGATCGGGCGGGTCGCGCGGCGCATCTGGGCGAAAGCCATCAAGAACCTCTACGGCGGCGCGCCGCGCTCGCAGATGTTGAAGTACCACATCCAGACGAGCGGCCGGTCGCTGCACGCGCAAGAGATCGCGTTCAACGACATCCGCACGACCCTGCAGGCGCTCTACGCGATCTACGACAACTGCAACTCGCTCCACACCAACGCGTACGACGAGGCGATCACGACCCCGACCGAAGAGTCGGTGCGTCGCGCGCTCGCGATCCAGCTCATCATCAACAAGGAGCTCGGGCTCGCGAAGAACGAGAACCCGCTGCAGGGCGCGTTCGTGATCGACGAGCTCACGGAGCTGGTGGAGCAGGCGGTCTACGCGGAGTTCCGGCGCATCAGCGAGCGCGGCGGCGTGCTCGGCGCGATGGAGCGCATGTACCAGCGCACGCAGATCCAAGAAGAGTCCCTCTACTACGAGGGCCTCAAGCACTCGGGCGCGCTGCCGATCATCGGCGTCAACACCTTCCTCGACGCGAAGGGCTCGCCGACCATCGTGCCCGCGGAGGTCATCCGATCGACGGTCGAGGAGCGCGAGCGCGCGATCGCGACGCTGCGGGCGTTCCAGGCGCGAAACGCGGAGGCCGCCCCGGTCGCGCTCGCGACACTGCAGAAGACCGCGGTCGAGCACGGCAACCTCTTCGACGCGCTCATGGAGGCCACGAAGGTCTGCTCGCTCGGGCAGATCTCGCGCGCGCTCTACCAAGTGGGCGGGCAGTACCGGCGGAACATGTGAGGTGCCGTCGGGTCGACGGGTAATCCGTCGTGGTGGTGCCGGCGCGAGCGTCGTGGAGACCGTCGGTCCATCCCGACGGTTCTGCACGAAGCGTCGATCCGAGAGCCGCGCCGCGCGTGACGTGACATCCTTTGCGCCGCATGCCGGACGAGCCGAAGCGACCGCCCACGGCCGCCCCGCCTCGCCGTCTCGCGCGGCTCTGGCGTTGGGCGTGGCGTGGTGCGCTCGTGGTGCTCGCGCTGGTGGTCTTCGCGGTCGCGGGCGCGCTCGTGTTCGTGGAGTCGGACTCCGGCCGCGACCTGGCCCGCGAGACCGCCGCCGAGCACGGGCTCGCGCTCGACTACGGTGACCTCGAGCTCTCGCCGTTCTCCGGTGCGATTCGCCTGGCTGCGCTGCGGCTGCCGATGACCGAGGGTTGCCGCGTCCACGGCGACGACTGGCTGCGGGTCGGGCGGGTCGACGTCCGTTGGGACGCGGGCGAGGCGCTCGCCGGGCGGCTGCGCGACGTGCGCGTGCTCGTGGAGGGCGTGGACTTCCTCCACGCGATCGACGCGCAGGGCACCGACTGTCTGCTGCTCGCCTTGCAGTCGCTGCTCGGGGAGGACGCGCCGACCGAGCCGACGCCGCTCTCGCGGTCGCTCGCCGCGCTGACGCTGCCGCCCGAGCTGGCGGGGCTCGAGGTCGCGTCGCTCGAGGTCCGGAACGTGCGCGTGCGCTTCGTCGACGCGCGCGAGGGCGTCGACGTCGAGGTCGAAGGCCCGACGCTGCGCGGTCACGCGCACGAAGAAGCCGGCGTGCTGCGTGGTGAGCTCGTGCTCGGCAGCGCAGACGAAGGGCTGCGCGTGCGCGTGAACGAGAACGAAGCGCGGCTCGCGACGGAGCACCGCGTCGTGCTCGGTGGTGGGGTGTCGGGTGACGCGATCACGCTCACGAGCGCGACGACGTTGCGCGCTTTGGTGCTCGAAGCGCCGCTGGTCGACGTCGACGCGCTGCGACTTCCGCGCGAGCTGCTCGTGCTGGACGCGGAAGCTCGCTTCGAGCCGGACGCCGCGCGCACGAGCGTGCAGGTCACGCGGCTCGCGGTGCTGGACGACGTCGCGACGGGGCAGGGTGGGGTGACGATGCCCGACGAGGGGCGGCTCACGATCGCGCCGAGCTCGATCGAGGTGGATCTCGGCTCGCTCGCGGCGGCGATCCCCGAGCTGGTGGATCTCGCGCTCGACGACGTGCGCGCGACCGCGCGAGCTACGCCGATCGACGGATCCGCTGCGTCGGCGGGGTCAGCCGCCGACGGAACCGCCGAGTCGGCGGGGTCAGCCGCCGAGGGACCCGACGAGGTACGCTTCGAGCTCGACGCGCGTGCCGGAAGGATCGCGTTGCCGGAGGAGCGCGCGGTGATCGAGCGCGCGACGATCGAGGGGCGCGGGACGTGGCGTGGCGAGCGGGTGTCGTTCGACGTCGACGCGCGCGCGGACGCGGTCGCTGCGAAGGACGCCGGCACGACGCTCGCGGGTCGCGCGCTGGTGCTCGAGGCCCACGCGACGGAGCTCGCGCTCGACGGCTCGCGTGGCGCGGCGCACGCCACCCTCGGGCTCACGGATCTCTCGGTGCAAGCGGGAGATCTGCGCGCGTCGATTGCGAGCCTCTCGCTCGCGCTGGAGGCGCCGAGCGTTCGGGAGCCGCGCGCCACGCTGACCACGGGCGCGGTCGACGTACGCGCGGGGACCACGCGCGCGCAGCTCCCTTCGCTCGCGCTCTCCGCCGCCGCGCACGAGCTCGATCCCGACTTCGTGGCGCCCGTCACGTTCGAAGGCTCGCTCCGTGCCCCGCGCATCGGGCTCGACGCCGACGGTCTGCAGCTCACGCCGCGCGAGCTCTCGCTCAACTTCGAGGGCACCGCGCGCAGCCCGACCGAGCTCGACGTCCGCACGCACACCCGCGTGGCCACGATCGAAGCGCGCCAAGACGCGCTCGCTGCGCAGGTCGACGGGCTCGATCTGCGGCTCGCGCTGAACGAGCTCGTGCTCGCGGAGGCAGGCTCGCGCGCGACGTTGGTGGTCGACGCGCGCACGCGGCGGGTCGACTTGCGCGACGCGATCCAACACGTGGTGATCGACGGGCTCGGGATCTCGTCGCGCGCGCCGATCGCGGGAGGCACACCCGCGCGGCTCACGGGGCGCATCCCGCTCGGCAACGTCCGCTACGCCACCGCGGATCGCGAGCCCACGCCGATCGTGGAGCGCGGCGAGCTCGCGTGGACGCTCTCGGAGCTGCGGCTCGATACGGTGATCGCGCGCTCGCGGGCGCGCTTGAACGCGGAGCTGCAGCTCTGGCCGATGGCGGACGCGGAGCCGGTCGAGACGCCGGAGGAGATCGCGGCGCGCGAGCAGCGACGCGCGGAGCGACGCGCGCGGCTGATCGCGGAGGCCGAAGCGCGTGGAGAGGCGCCGCCGACCTTCGAGGACGGACCGCGTGAGCGCACGCTGCGCGCGGGCGTGAGGGCGCACTTCGATCGCGGCGCGGGGGAGCTCGACGTGGAGCTCCGCGGGCGCACCGTTGCGATGATCGGGCCGCTGCTCGGCATGGACGAGCTCGCGCTCGAGCGCGCCCGCGCGAACCTCACGCTGCACGGGACCTACGCGGGGCTCGATCGTGCGGACCCCACGATCGCGCATCGTGGCGAGCTGCGCCTGCGTCGCATCGGCCTGCGCGGCGAGGGCGGCGCGCCTCTGGTCTTCCCACGCATCGTCGCGACCCTCGATCACACGGCGCGGGCGGCGATCCACGACGCGACGCTCCGCCTCGAGATCGAGCCGCCCACGCTCGGCGAAGAGACGCTGCCCCACGGCGTCACGTTGGTGACGACCGCGCGCGCGGATCTGAACGCGCTCTCGATCCACAGCGAAACGCGCAGCGAGAACGCGGGAGACATGAGCTTCGCGCTCGACGTCGACGCGAACCTCGAGACCGACGGAACGCTGGTGCACCGCGAGCGCCTCGTGGCCGAGGGCCTTCGTGGGCTCTCGCAATGGCTGCCGCCCGAGCTGCCGGTGCGCGTCGACTCCGCGCAGATCGACGGGGAAGGGCGGGTGTTCCACGCGATCGATGCGGCCGCGCCGAGCTTCGAGCAGACGGTGCGCGTCGCGGCGTCGTCGCTGCGCTACCGCGAGCGTGGCGGGATCCGCGTGCGGGTGCCGAAGGTGCTCGTGTCGTCGACCCTGCGCGGCGACGAGCGATCGCTCGCGGGCGAGGCGGCGCTGGAGATCACCACGATCGACGTGGTGGACGGTCTGCACCGTGTGACCGCGACCGACACGCGCCAAGCGCTGCGTTTCGAGTCGCAAGGATCGCCCGAGAACCGCCGCACCACGCTGCACACCGAGGGCTCGATCGGGCTCGTCGAGCAAGACTTCGTGCCCGCGTATCCGATGGAGGCGATCACGCTCGTGGGCGACGTCACGACCGATCGGCGTAGCTTCCGCATCGATCGCCTCGTGCTCGCGAACGAGCGGGGCGGCACGCGACTCGAGCTCTCGCAGGAGGTCGAGCGCATCGGGCTCGATCACGAGGAAGCGCTCGCACGACAGGCGGCCGAACGCGCGCGGCGCGCGGCCACGCCGCTGACCCCGGAGGAGCAGGCGCGTGAAGAGCGACGCGCGCAGCGGCGTGCAGAACGAGCGGCGCGTGAGGCGGCGGAAGGTCGAGGGCCTCCGCCACCGGTCGAGACCGCGGCACCCGTGCGCGTCACGATGCGCGGTCGGTTGCAGCAGGATCTCGCGCGCCTCGACGGAGCGCCGAGCGCGCTCGCCGCGAGCGGTCGCATCGACCTCCCGTTCACGATCGAGTCGGGCGACGGCTCGCTCTTCCGCATGCACGCGCAGGCCGAGCTCGAGGACGTGGATCTCAGCTTGCCGGGCCTCGCCATCGCGCTGCGCGGGGCGCGCGCGCGGGTCCCGATCGAAGAGGCATTCCTGCTCAGCCGCGATGGCTTCCGCGTGGTGGTGAACACGGAGCGCAGCGCCTTCGCGCGCGTGCGTCACCTCGACACGATCTCCGCGGACGACGAGGCGTTCGTGGAGCTCGACGCGATCCGGGTCGGCGAGGTCGAGGTCGGGCCACTCACCGGACGCCTTCGCCTCGACCGCAACGTGTTCGCGCTCGACGACGTGCGCCTGAACCACCGCGAGGCGCTGATCACGGGGCAAGTCCTCGTCGACTACGTGCCGGGCCGCGAGAGCGTGACCTTCCGCGGCAACATCACGGGCCTGCGCACGCGAACCTCACGCTCGCCGCTCGACGCGAACGCCGCGGTGGTGTTCACGCCCTCACGGCTCGAGCTCGACGGACGCATCCAGATCGTGCGTGTCGCGACCGCGCACCTCCGCGGCTTGCTCGATCTGCTCGATCCTTACCGCGAGGATCCCTCGCTCAACTCGCTGCGCGGCGTGTTGCGCTTCGCACACCCGAACCAAGTCACGCTCGATCTCGCGCAGGGGCTGATGTCCCTCGAGGTCGAGCTCGGAGGGATCATCGGTCGATTCCTCGACGTCAGCGCGATCCGGGGCATCCCGCTCGGGCCGCTGATGAACCGTCACGTCGCACCCTTGCTCGGGAGAGACGAATGAGCCTTCGACGCATCTCCGAACTCGTGGCGAGATCCGCGCTGGTCTTTGCGATCCTCTCGCTCGGCGCCTGCATCTCCGCGCCCGACGTGGTGCTCCTCGATCGCAAGACGGTCCTCGAAGAGCTGGCGAGCGGTGAGCTCGAGCCGCTGGAGAACGCGCTGCGCGAGGAAGCGGCGTTGCCGCGCGGGGTCGACTTCACGCGCGCGGAGCTGAGGCAGTCCGGGGCCGACGTGGCCGACGACGCGCTCGGTACGCTGGTCGACGTGCACGCGATGCTCCGCACGGACGCGGACGTGATCGACGAGCTGCTCCTGCTCCACTGCGTGGGCGAGGCCGCCTCTGGTGAGCTCGTCGAGACGCCCGCGACCTGCTCGCGCCGCCTGAGCGAGCGGCGAACGAGCGCGATGGTCCAACGCGTGAACCGCGCGCGTCGGCAGCTCTGGCGCCACCTCGAAGAGCGCCGTCCCGACGCGGATCCGGCGGAGCTCCGCGCGCGTTGGCGCGAGCGACACCTCGAAGGCGTGGTGTGCGGCGGGCAGATCGAGACGGAGTCCGGCTGGGAGTCGAAGCGGTGCTGAGCGCTCGTCCATCGAAGCGCGCAGCGATGCTCGCGGCGTGGGTGGTGCTCGTCGGACTTCCCGATGCGCTCGGATCGCGCGCCCGCGCCGAGGTGCCGAGCGCGCTCGTGCCGCGACGCGCCATCACCGCGGGCGGTCACGATCACTACCGACCGCAGCTCTCGCTCGACGGCCGCGACGTGTACTTCCTCGGCAACGAGAGCCGCACCGCGGAGCTCTTCGTACAGAACCTCGAGCGAGGCTTCCCGCGCTTGCTCCTCGACGAGTCGGCGGAGGTCGATCTCCCGCGCCTCTCGCCCGACGGGAAGCATCTGCTCTTCGTCTCGTACCGCCGCTACGCGGGCGGCGACGCGTGTGTCTTCGAGATCGAGCGTCAGCGTCGCTTCTGCGTGACGCGCGAAGGCACGACGGTGCACCACGTCTTCTGGTTTCCGGACGGCCGCGTCGGAGCCCTCGTGCAGGCGTCACCCGATGCGCCTCACGAGGTGCGTCGCTTTCCGCTCGACGACGGCGAGGTCGCGGGGCGCGTGATCCACCGTGGGCACCTCGCGACGCCGGAGATCTCGCCCGACGGTCGCTGGCTCGTGTTCGTCCCGCTCGAGCCGCGCGAAGGTCGTCGTGGCCTGCGCCGCGCGAGCGACGGTCTCGTCTTGCGCGACCTGCGCAGCGAGCGCGAGCTCCGGATCGAGCCGCTCTTGCCCGGCACCACGAGCGGGCCGGTGTTCTCGCGCGACGGTCGCCACCTCTACTTCGTGCAGCACCCGAACGACACGAACTTCGACGGCACGATCGACGAGGACGATCGCGGCGTGCTCTACCGCGTTCCCTTCGACGCGAGCGCGAGCGCGCCGATCCGCGTGGGCACGGAGGAGCAGCTCACCTCGGGCAGCATGGACTGCCAGCACCCGGCGCCGGCGACCGACCGGCTCGTCGCGACCTGCGTGCGTGGCGAACATCTGCAGATCGACTCGATGCCCCTCGAGGGGCTCTTCGTGCCGGAGTGGGATCTCGCGAAGGTCCGGGCGGAACGCGCGGCGAGCCGCGATCCGAGCGAGCAGATCGGGCTTCTCGCGCGCGAGCTCACGATGCTTCGATCCGGCGGCGATCCGACCGCGGCTCCCCTCGCGAGGCGCGAGCTCGTGACGAGCCACCTCGCGCTGCACGAGTACGAGTCGGCCGAGCACCACGCGGAGGCGCTCGCGGTGGAGGCGGCCGACGACGCACACCTGCGGGATTGGGTCGCGGTGATGCGCGAGCTGATCGCGCACCGTCGCGCCGAGCAGCGGCTCCCGTTCGGGAACCTCGACGCGGTCTTCGTGGCGGCCGAGCGCGAGCGGAGCGCGCGGCTCGCGACGCACTTCGCCTCCGAGGACGCCTCGATCGGTCGGCTCGCACGGCTCGTCGACGCCGAGATCACGCTCGTGCTCGGCGACGCGACCGACGCATTGGCGCGCTTCGACGAGGTGCGCATCGACGAAGAGCGCGATCCGAACGTGGTGCAGCTCTGGGGCACCGTCGCGGACGCGCTGCTCCGCATCGCGGGCGAACGACGGCGCTGGCGGCAGGTGCATGCGGTGTTGGCCGCACATCCGGCGCTCTCGCTCCGCGAGCGTCTGCACCACGCGAAGGTCTTCGTCGACGTGACGGTGCGTGGACGTCGGGTGGAGCGTGCACGCGAACAGCTCGCCGAAGCGCGCGAAGGCCTCGACGAACGCTCGCCGCTCGCGCTCTTCATCGACGTCCGGCTCGCGTTCGTCGCGGCCGACGAAGCCGCGCGCGCAGAGGGCGCCGACGCGAGCGCGATCGAATCGGAGCTGCGTGGGGTGCTCGACGGGATCTGGGCGCGCGTCGTGAGCGCCGACTCGACTCATCTCGAGTCACCGCAGTCCGAATCACCGCAGTTCGAGTCACATCGTGCGATCGCGATGACCGTGATCGAACGCGCGTCCCACCGCGACTGGACGGAGCTCGCGCGGCACGTCGCGCGGACGTGGCGCGACGAGCTCCCCGTCGAGCACCCCGAGCGCAAATACGCGGAGGTGATCTACGAGCAGGTGGTGCTGGAGCTCGCGTACGTGGAGCTCGATCGCGGACGCTCACCCCGCGCGCTCTTCCGGAAAATCGCGGACGACACGAAGTCGCTCGAAGGTCACCTCGGCTACTTCGAGGCCGCCTTGCGCGAAGGCGTGAGCGCTGCGGCGTTGCGTGAAGAGTCCGCATCGCGCTTCGCGGCGGAGAGCCCGCTCGGGCGATTCGCGGAGGCCTACCTCGCGGCCCGTGAGCTCGACGCGATCGTCGATCCGGAAGCCTACGCGGCGGAGAGCGCACGGCTCGAAGCGCTCTTGCATCCGGTCGCGGAGGACTGGCCGCGCGCGGCGGAGGTGCATCACCTCTATGCGTTCCTCGCGCACCGTCGCTACCGACGCACCGGCGACTCCGACTCGCGGCGCGCCGCGCACGCGCGCTACTACCTCGCGCTCGATCTGGCGCCGCACGCGCCACGTCGTCGCGCGAGCCTGCTCGAGCAGGTGGGGCAGCTCCAGAGCGAGCTCGGCAACCACCGCATCGCGCTCGGGCTCTTCGACGAACGCGAGCGCCTGCCGTTTCGCACGCCGTCCAGCGAGCTCTCGTTCCGACTCTCGAAGGCGCGCAGCTTGTTCCACGTGGGCTCGTACGAGCTCGCGCGCACGGAGCTCTTGCGGGGGCGCGATCTGATGGAGGCGAACCCGGACCTCGCGACGTACCGCCCGCTCGTGCTCGACCGCGCGGCGCTCTACAGCTTCGCGTCGGGAGAGTACGAGCGCGCGCTGCGGCTCTACGGGCGGCTGGTGGAGATCGTGGATCCCTTGCCGGAGTCGGAGACGGGGACTGCCACGGAGACCGCGACGTCGACGGGGACTGCGATCAGCGCAGAGACGGTGACGGAGACCGCGACGGCGACGGCGACCGCGACGGAGACCGCGACGGCGACGGCGACGGCGACCGGGACCGAGACCGAGACCGAGACCGAGACCGAGACCGAGACCGAGACCGAGACCGA
>CALJLK010000247.1 GCA_937982655.1 uncultured Sandaracinus sp. | reverse complement strand
GTTTTCGGAGCCGGCCGCCAGGCCGAGCGACCCGACGTCACGTGAGCGTCGCCGTGAGGCGACCGAACCATCGAATGGCCGCTCGCTTCGAGCGAGCTCCAGTCGATCCGGCGGACGACCGCCTCGGGGAGCGCCACGCGCAGGACGTCCGCGGCATGCTCTGGAGTGGCGAAGAAGGACTTGAAGAGCGCGTCGTGCGGCGTCGCCATGAAGTGTTTGTTCGGCGGCGCCGAGTGATGGGTGCGTACGGGAGCGGAATCCGACCGTGATCAGGCGGGAATCCAGCCGGGTGAGCAGGGTAGGCAAGCTTGCTCGAGGCGCGCTCTCCGCTTGCTCGAAGATTCGCGGTCTACCTCATTTGAGGTAAGTCGCGCGCTCAATGCCGGATTTGCGGAGGACGAGACGTGGAGGTTGGGTAGGCTGGTCCCCGCATGGGGAGGAAGTCGGAGCGTTGGGCCGAGCGCCTTCTCGACGCGGCGGCCGGGCACGAGTCGTGGGAGACGGTGGGGCAGGAGCTCCGCGATGTGCTCGGGACGCCGCTCGCGGGAGTGCAGCTCCGTGACGAGCTCGGGCGGCCGGTCGAGGTGGCGCTCGCGCTCGACGTGGAGCCGGCCGCGTTGCGGGCGTACGCGGAGGAGTTCCACGCGGAGGATCCACACGGGCCGGCGATGCTCGGCCGATCCGCCTACGAGGTGGTGGACTCGGACTCGCTGCTGCCGCGTCGCGAGCTGATGCGGTCTCGCTACTACCAGGAGTGGATGGTGCCGAGCGGGATGGATCGGTTCCTCGGCTTCTGGGCGCCCTTCGAGGACGGCACGATCGGGGCGGCGTTTCTTCGCGCGCCGGGTAGCGAGCCCTTCGGGACCGCGGAGCGAGCATTGGTCGCGTCGCTGGCGCGCCCGCTCGCGAGAGCGGTCGAGGTGCAGGCGCGGCTGCGTCGCGCGGAGGCTCCTCGCGCGGGCGCGGCGTCGTCGGGAGCTCGACCGCAGCACGCGACGACGAGCGCGCTGGCGGACGTGGTGGCGACGGGGCTCGCGGTGGTGGATCGCGCGGGCGTGGTGCTGGAGGCGAACGCGGCCGCGCGGGAGCTGCTGCGCTCGCTCGACCGCATCCCCGCGCACACGCCCGTCGAGCTGCGCGCGATCGCGTCGCGCAACGGGGGCTTCTTCGTGCAGCTCGAGGAGCGCCTCATCAGCGTGGTGGTGCGCCCGCTGCCGCCGATGCTCGCGCGACTTCCGCGCGCGCACGCGTTGGTCTTCCTCTCCGATCCGACGCATCGATCCTCGGGGTTGAGGGCGCTCTTGCGCGCGCTCTACGGGCTGACCATCGCGGAGTCGAAGGTGCTGGAGCTGACGATCGAAGGGCTCGACGCGGAAGCGATCGCGACACGCCTCGGGATCGCGAAGGGGACGGTGCACGTGCACTTTCGGCGTTTGTTCCAGAAGGTGGGCGTGCGACGGGCGGCGGAGCTGGTCGCGACGGTGTCGCGGGCGTTGCCGCAGTGGCGGTGATGGACGCCGACCGTCCCCAACGGACGACTCGCAGTCGCGCTCCGGCGTCGGTCGCGGCGCGGTCGAGACGAGGGCCGAGGTCGCGCCTGTTGCCCCCGCGGGACGCTGCGCTCTAGGCTACCCGCGTGAGCGCACTGCCCGAGCCTGCTGGTCCTCGGTTTCATCTGCTCACGGGGGATGGGTCGGTCGGCGAGCAGGCGGCGGCACTAGCACTCCATGGAGCTGGGGTGGAGGCGTCCGTGCTCCGCGTGGAGGAGATCGGCGCGTCGCCTTCGCTCGGCGACGGCGACATCGTCGTCCTGCCGGGTTTGATTCGAGGTTGGGAGGCGGTCGTCGGAGCGGTCCTCGACCGGGGCGCGCTGCCGATCGTGGCGGGCGCGAGCTTGCCCACGGACTCCGTCGTGGAGATCGGGCGCCTTGGCGGATACGCGGTCTGGGACGGCACTTCGGAGTCCTTCGAGGGCGTCGTGAAGCGCGCGCGGGAGCGCCACGACTCGGGCTCGGGGGTCCACCAGAGCCCCGCGCGGATTCGACGTCTGTTGCGGAGCATTCCGGCGTCCGTGTGGCGTCTCGACGCGTCGCGTTCGTACGACCACCTGCAACGCGCGTACGAACCGAACGCGGCGCTTCGCACGTTGATCGACGAAGCCACCGAGCACGCCTCGCTTCATCCGCTCAACGCGGAAGCGCGCCGCTACTCCGACGACGCGACGGGACCGATCGCGTCGGCGCTCTTCGAGACCTGGCTCGCGGGCGATCGTTTCCCGCGCATCGAGGTCTCGCTGAGCGCGGGCGCCATCCCGCACACGTTGCTCATCTCCGCCGCGATGCCGGGACCGCGTGACATGGGGCACGTGATCGTGGTGGGGATCGACGTCTCGGAGCGGCGCGAGCTCGAGCGCGCCCTGCTCGCGTCTCAACGGCTCGAAGCGGTGGGACGCCTCGCGGCGGGCATCGCTCACGACTTCAACAATCTCCTCACCGTTCTCACGACGTACACGCAGTTCGTGTTCGAGGATCTCCCTCCGGAGAGCGAGACCCGCGACGACGTCGTGATCATGCAAGACGCGATTCGTCGCGCGGCGTCGCTGGTGGCGCGGTTGCTCGACTTCGGTCGCGATCGTGAGCCGAACCTCGAGCCCGTCGACCTCGCTCCGGTGGTGCGCGACATCGTCGCCCTGCTCACGCGCACGCTCGGAGAGCACATCCGTGTACGGTTGGACGTCGAAGGGGACGCGATGCCAGTCCGCGCCGATCGGACCCAGCTCGAGCAGGTGCTGCTGAACCTGGCGGTGAACGCGCGCGACGCGATGCCCGAGGGGGGCTCGCTCTCGCTGCGGCTCTCGCGCAGGCGTCGCGACTCGAGCGGGGTGCGCGCGGCGGTTCGCGTTCCGCCGGGCGACTACGTCTGCCTGACGGTCGCGGACACCGGGAGCGGCATGACGCCCGACGTCGCGCAGCGCGTGTTCGAGCCGTTCTTCACGACCAAAGCCAATCAGGGCAGCGGGCTCGGGCTCGCGACGACGTACGCGATCGTGAAGCGCCACGGGGGGTACGTCTTCCTCGACACCGAGCTCGGGCACGGGACCACGTTCGAGATCCTCCTGCCCGTGGTCGTCACGGACGAGGGTGTCGTCTCGCGACCCCCGACGAGCCAGCCGGCTCCACGGCAACGCGTGCTCCGCGTGCTCGTGGTCGAGGACGACGATGCGGTGCGGGCCGCGTTGCGTCGTGGGCTCGCGACGCGGGGCTACGTGGTGGAGCTCGCGGCGGACGCCGAGGAGGCGCTGGCCATCCTCGCGCGCGGGGAGCCGCTCGACGTGCTCGTCAGCGACATCACGCTGCCGGGTCTCAACGGCTTGAAGCTGATCGAGCGTGCGCTCCACGTGCGCCCGGGGATCGGAGCGGTGTTGATGTCGGGGTATCCGGAGGACGCGTCGCTCGCGACGGCGTTCGGTGAGCGTGTGCCCTTCGTTCGGAAGCCTGCCGATCCGAGCGACCTCGCGCGCGCGATCGAGCGCGCGATGGACGAGGGCTGAGTGGCGTACGAGGTCCTCGTCGTCGACGACGAGCACGAGGTTCGACGCGCCATCAAGCGCGCGCTCGAGCGGCGCGGGTACTCCGTCGTGCTCGCGACGAACGGCACGGACGCGCTGCAGGCGCTGCAGGCGAGCACACCCGACGCGGTGCTCACGGACATCTCGATGCCGGGGCTGGACGGGATCTCGCTGCTGCGAAGGATGAAGGACGAGGGCTGGCGGGTGCCGACGCTGGTGATGAGCGGCGCGGCCACGATCGGCGACGCGGTCGCCGCGGTTCAGCTCGGCGCAGCCGACTTCATCGAGAAGCCGCTCTCGCTGGAGCGTCTCTTCGTGTCACTGGAGCGCTGCTTGGAGGCCGAGCGGCTCCGAGACGAGAACGCGGTGCTGCGCCGCGATGCGCGATCGAGTCCCCTGATCGGCGACGCGCCGGCGATGCGAGCCCTGCGTGGGGTGATCGAGCGCATCGCGCCCACCGAAGCGCGGGTGCTGGTGCTCGGCGAGAACGGGACCGGCAAAGAGCTCGTCGCCGACGCGATCCACGCGCTCTCGCCGCGGGCGAACGGCCCGCTGATCAAGCTCAACTGCAGCGCCATCCCACGGGACCTCGTGGAGAGCGAGCTCTTCGGACACGAGCGGGGCGCGTTCACGGGGGCGGTGCAGCAGCGACGCGGACGCTTCGAGCTCGCGCACCGAGGGACGCTCTTCCTCGACGAGATCGCGGACACGCCGTTCGAGATGCAGACCAAGCTTCTGCGCGTGTTGCAGGAGCAGCAGCTCGAGCGGGTCGGCGGGTCTCGCACCATCGCGGTCGACGTGCGGGTCATAGCCGCGACCAACCGTGACCTCCCCGCGATGGTCGCGGAGGGCACTTTCCGCGAGGATCTCTTCTATCGCCTCAACGTCGTCTCGATCCGGACACCGCCGCTGCGAGAGCGGAGGGAGGACATCCCAACCCTCGCGGATCATTTTCTGCGCGAAGCGAACCGTCGGCATCGGGTGCGCGCGGAGCGTTTCTCGGAGGCCGCGCTCGCGACGCTCCAGAGCTACGACTTCCCAGGGAACGTCCGCGAGCTCTCGAACCTCGTGGAGCGACTGGCGATCCTCGCGGACGGCTCGGAGATCGGCGCCTCGGAGGTGGAGATCGCGGTCGGACTCAAGCCCACGGCGAGCGCCGGCCCAGCCTATCGCGAGGGCGCGACGCTCACCGAGATGGTGGACGAGTTCGAGCGACGCGTGCTGAGCGAGGCCATCACGCGCCACGGAAGCCGGGCGGCGGCCGCACGCGTGCTCGGGGTCGAGCGCTCGTTCTTCTACAAGAAGTGCAAGCGGTACGGCATCGCCGACTCGAACGAGTGAGCGACCCAACGTCGCGGCGCCGCGGTCGAATCGACCACTCTCCGAACTTTACCCTGGAGGCACGTGGTCGTTTTGACCACTAATCGATTCGAAGTTCTCGAAATCATTGGCTTTTGTGGCATGGTCCGGAACGTGCTCACTGATTGGGCATGACTCACCAACACCCCTGGTCGCCTCCCACCACCGCGCGAGTCGCCGTACTCGACGACGACGTGAGCGTCCTCGGAGCGTTCGCGCGCACGCTCCGCCGCGCCGGGCACGAGGTGATCGCCACGTCGAACCCCGCCGAGCTGCTGGCGCTCGTCGAGCAGGACGCGGTCGACGTCGTGCTCTCGGACATCCTGATGCCGGGCTTCGACGGGCTCGAAGTGCTGCAAGCGGTCCACGAACGCTCCAACGTGGTGCCGGTCATCTTGGTGTCGGGCGCGCCGACGCTGGACGCAGCGATGCGGGCGTTCGGCAAGAAGGCGTTCGCGCTGCTCCCGCAGCCGTGCGAGCCCGCGCAGCTCGGAGAGACGGTGGCCAGCGCGACGGCCGAGGCCTACTCGAAGCGGGAGCTCCGCGATCGTCGGGCCCGCAGCGAGGCGCGCACGCAGAGCGACGAGATCCGCCGGCAGCGCGAGACGGCGAGCTTCGAAGAGGCGCTGCGCAAGCTGTACATGGTGTACCAGCCGATCGTCCGGCTCTCGACGCGCACGACGATCGGGTACGAGGCGCTCGTGCGCTCGCGGCATCCGGACGCGGCGAACCCGGCCGCGCTCTTCGAGCTCGCGCACACGCTCCAGCGCACGAACGACCTCTCGGTCCGCATCCGGGAGATCGTCACGCAGCCCTTCGCCGACGCCCCGCCGGAGCTGCACCTCTTCCTGAACGTGCTCGCGCCGGATCTCGACGACGAGACGTTCCTCGCGCCGGACTCGCCGCTCCTGCCGCACGCGCGGCGGATCGTGCTCGAGGTGAGCGAGCAGGCGCGCAGCAACGGCTACGCGGAGCGGCTCGAAGGCTGCCGCGAGCTCGGGATGCGCGTGGCCATCGACGACCTCGGCGCCGGTTACGCGAGCCTCAACAGCGTCGCGGAGCTGGAGCCCGAGGTCATCAAGCTCGACATGGTGCTCGTGCGCGACGTGCACGTGCATCCAGTGCGGCAGCGGCTCGTGCGCGCGCTGGTCGGTGCGGCGGAGGAGCTGAACGTCGCGGTGATCGCGGAGGGCGTGGAGACGCGCGAGGAGCTCGCGTGCCTCGTCGAGTGTGGCTGCGATCTCTTCCAGGGATGGCTCTTCGCGCGTCCGACCGAGGGGCTGAACCCGCCGGACTTCTCGAAGGTCTGAGCGCTGCGCCAGTCGTTCGCGTCGCTCGTCGGGACCGAGCCTGCCGCACCGCACGCGGGTTCGCGCTCGGTCCAACTCCGTTCGCTCGTTCGTTTCCTCCTTCTTCACTCGAATCGAGGCGTGTCGTGACCTTCTTCGAAGATCTCCCCTCCGGTGCGTGGCCTTCTCCGGTCGGCGCGACCGCGCGCTCCACCACCGCGCTCTTCGGCCTCGTGGTGGGCGAAGGCGGGATCGTTCGTCAGCTCCACCGGCGCCCGGAGGCGGCGGGCATGACGCAGATCCCCGAGGTCGGCGAGCACGTGCACGCGCGCTTCGAGGCGCGCCTGCTGCCGGCGCTCGAGCGGAACCTGCGGCGTGCGCAGCGAGGCGAGTCGTTCGTCGCTCGCTACGGCACCAACGACGGCAAGCACTTCGAGGCGCACTACTTCCCGCTGGAGAACCGCGACGGCCGACCGCTCGCGATCGCGATCCTCGTCAGCGAGACCTCGGCGCGCGTGGAGCGTGAGCTCGAGCGCGAGCTGCTCCGCGGCGCGCTCGACGCGGCGGAGGACGGCGTGATGATCTGCTCGGCCGAGGGCGACATGCCCATGACCTACGTGAACGCGGCGTTCCTGCGCATCTCGGGCTACGCGCTGAAGGACGTGCTCGGTCGCAACCCGCGCTTCCTCTGTGACCGCGAGGAACCGTGCGAAGCGGAGCGCGAGGTGCTCCGACAAGCGTTCGCGCGAGGGGTGCCCGCGCAGGTCGTGTTGAAGAACCGACGCGCCGACGGAACGTCCTTCGACAACGAGCTCCGTGTCTCACCCGTTCGCGGCCGAGACGGCCGCATCCAGCACTGGGTCGGTGTGATGCGCGACGTGACGAAGGAACGACGGCTCGAAGAGCAGCTGCGCCGCACGAGCACTCTCGAGGCGCTCTCCCGCCTCGCGAGCGGCATGACGCACGACTTCAACAACCTGCTCGCGGCGATGACCATGGAGGTCGCGTTCCTCCGGAGCTTCGTGGAGCGGCCCGACGAACGCGAGAGCGTGAAGGCGCTCGAAGAGGCGATGCACCGCGCGACCGCGCTCGTCGCGCGCCTCGCGTCGCTGGCCCGACCGGCGCTCCCGCAGATGCGCGAGGTCGACGTGCGCGCGCTCTTCCTGAAGAGCGAGGACGTGCTGCGACGCGTCGTCGAGGGGTGCTCGCTGCAGGTGTACGCGACCGAGCCCGCCTGGACGCGTGCCGATCCGCAGCTCCTCGAGAACGCGGTCGTGAACCTGGTCGTGAACGCCCAAGAGAGCGGCGCGCACGCGATCCGCATCGAGGTGGCGAACGAGCCCAACGAGGTCGTGATCCAGATCTCCGACGACGGAAAGGGCATGGACGCCAGCACGCGCACACGCGCGTTCGAGCCCTTCTTCACCACCAAGGGCTCGCGCGGTACCGGCCTCGGGCTCACGACCGCGAAGAACATCGTCGAGGACGCGGGCGGGCACGTCGTCCTGCTCTCGCGGCCGGGGCGTGGGACCACGGTCGAGCTCCACCTGCCGCGGCGCGTCGCGACGGACCGGGTGAAGCCGGAGCGCACGCCGATCCCGCGACCGTGGGGCACGCCGGCGATGGGCATCCCTCGACCGGCGCAGCTCTCGACGACGAAGGATGCGCACGAGCCCGCGCGTCCGGCGACGGGTACGACTGCGACCCGCACGCCGCCGCCGAGGCCGCCGTCCGTGCCCAAGCCGCTGCTCGACCCGAACAGCCCTCTGCTCGGGTGCCGCGTGCTGCTCGTCGAGGACCAGGAGCCGCTGCGACGGGGGCTCAAGCGCGCGCTCGAGCGCGCGGGGCTGCAGGTCTCGGCCGTCGAAGACGGGTCGGCGGCCCTGGACGTCTTGAGCCGACAACGTGTGGACGTGGTCGTGACGGATGTGTTGATGCCGGGCATCGACGGCGTGGAGCTGGCGCGGCGCGCCCTCGAGCGTGACGCGGAGCTCCGGGTGCTGCTGATCAGCGGCTACTCGGACGGTGAGAACGTCGGCGTGCTCGAAGGCAACGGCGCGCGCCTCGATTTCCTCGCCAAACCGTTTCAGACGCCGACGCTGCTCGAACGCCTGAAGGAGCTCCTCCTTCGCACGGTCGATTCGACGAGCGCGGTCGATTCGGGCGCGGCGGGCGCAGGCGACTCCAGCGCTGCGGGGTCGCAGGACGTGCTGCGGGAGTGACCGCCTTCAGCGTTTGACGCCGACGATCTCGACGTAGCGTCGGACGTCCGCTTGCAGCTCGTCGGGCGGGTCCTCGAAACGAAGACCGAGCGCGCGAAGGTTGCGATGGGATTTCGCCCATTGAGCGGTGGCGGCTACTTGGACGACTCGCCCGCTGGTCGGAAGGGAGAAACGAACTTGTACGACGGTGCCGGCAGCGAGCTCACCCTCGGTCACGACCAAGAGGCCACCTTCGGAGATGTCCTCGGTGCGTCCGTCGATGGTGCGATCGCCGGCCGCGATGCGCGCCGGCGTGACGTAGGGGGCGCGGGCGTACTGGCGACGTGCCTCCGCGGCGTTCTGACGGCTTCGTGCGCGGTGCTCCTGCACGATCGACATGCCGCCCGTCGGGACGTCCAAGAGCGAGAGCTCCGCGACGTCTCCGACCGCGGCGAGCGTGGCGAGCGCGAGCTCGCGCTGGGCGGCGAAGCGCGCGTCGACGTCCATCTCGA
>CALJLK010000246.1 GCA_937982655.1 uncultured Sandaracinus sp. | reverse complement strand
GATCGATGCGAGCGAGATCGATGCGAGCGAGATCGATGCGAGCGCGATCGATGCGAGCGAGATCGATGCGAGCGCGATCGATGCGAGCGCGATCGACGCGAGCGCAATCGATGCGAGCACGATCGACCCGAGCTCGTCGCGGCGAGCCGACCGCGGCGCGACGCTCACTTCGTCAGCTCGGCCACCCGCACCAGATCTTCCGGCGGCAGGTACGGCGCGGTGCCCACGAGCTCGTTCGCGTTCGTGATCTGCACCGGACGCCGCGCGCCGAGCAACGCACACGACACCGCAGGGTTCGCGAGCACGAAGCGCAGCGACGCGCTCGTCATGCTGCGCACGTCGTCCTTCACCAAGAACCGCAGCGGGTTCACCTCGCGCACGCGGATCGTCAGCGCCTTGTTCGTCCAGCGCGCGCGGCGGTGATCGTCGTCCGCGAACTGCCGGTACTCGGTCCAACGCCCGCTGAGCAGCCCATGCAGCAGCGGCGAGCGCGCGAGCACCCCGACCTTCGCGGTCGAGAGCTCCGTCTCCAGATCGTGGAGCATCGCGCGCCACAACAGGTTGTACGGCAGGCAGAGCACCTCCGCGCCGCGGCTCAGCGCGATGCGCGCGACCGTCGGATCGCTCGTGCTCACGCCCCACGCGCGGATCTTCCCCTCCGACTTCAGCGCCTTCGCGGTCGGGACGGTGTCGTCGCGGTAGAGCATCTCTTCGGGCGGATCGTGCAGGAGCCACACGTCGATCCGATCGGTGCGCAGCCGCTTCAGCGAGCCTTCGCAGTCCGCCCGCAACGCGTCCGCGTCGAAGCGTTGGTGCACGCCCTCCTCGGTCCACACCGCGCCGCCGCGCGTCACGAGCTGCACCTCGTCGCGCTTCTTCTCCACCGCCTCGCCGACCCACGACTCGACGACGCCCTTGCCCCACAGAGGCGCGCAGTCGATCGTGGTCACCCCCGCTTCGAGCGCGGCCTCCACGGTCGACTTCGCGACGCTCTCCGCGAGCATCCCGTAGGCCCCACCGAGCCCCCACGTCCCGAGCCCGAGCTCGCTCACCTCGAGACCCGTCGCGCCCAGCGCACGTTTCCGCATCACGGCGGAACGTATCGCGCGAGCTGGCAACGTGCGAGCGCGTGCCGCTGCGAGGTTCAAACGAGCATCATCGGCGCGCGCACCGAGGCCGCGCGCTCCCGGCCCATCAGCGCCTCGACCAGCGCGAGCGCGAGCTCGAAGCACGCGCCCGGTCCATTGCCGGTGAAGAGCGCCCCGTCGCGCACGAGCGCGCGCACGTCGGAGACCTCGGCCCGCGACGCGACGCTCGGGTGCGCGGTGCGATCGCGACCGACGAACACCCCGTGCGTCGCGAGCGCGATGGGCCCCGCGCAGACCGCGGCGACCCAGCGGCCCGACGACTCCTGCGCCCGCAGCCACGCGCCCACCGCCGCCGAGGCCGCGAGTCCGCTCCGCACCGGCGGCACCACCGGGCAAGACGAGCAGCTCCGGATCGCTCGGTGCGTCCGCGAGCGCGACGTCCGGCACGAGCGTGACGCCACGCGAGCAACGCACCGGCGCACCGCCGTCGAGCCCCGCCAACGTCACCGCGACGCCTCCGCGCCGCAGCACGTCCACGAGGATGACGACCTCCATCTCCTCTGCCCCTTCGGCGAGGATCACGACCGCACGCGCTGCCGACATGCCTCACCGTACCTCGCGCGTGGCGCGGCGTGCCCGCCGGATCGCGCGAACGCGAAACGGCCCGCCGCACGCGAGGTGTCGACGGGCCGTTCGAGAAGTCGGCGGCTGACCCCGCCGACGCAGTCGAGAAGTCGGCGGCTGACCCCGCCGACGCAGGCGAGAAGTCGGCGGCTGACCCCGCCGACGCGGGCGAGAAGACGCGACGTGCGATCAGTAGCCGCCCGTCTCCCAGTCCGGCGGCGGCTCGCTCGGGGCGGGCTCGCTCGCCGGCGCGGGCTCAAACGAACCCGACGCGCCACCTTCCGACGCCGGTGTCGCGCTCGACGACGGACCGGAGCCACCGAACCAGATCGTGATGCCTGCGTTGCCGATCAGATCCGCGTTGCGTCCGAAGCCGAAGCCGAAGCCATCGTCGACGAAGCCGGCCCCGTCGGCGAACGCGATCGCCATGCTGATGCCGAGCTGGAAGTGCAGGCTCACGCGACCATCCGCCACGAAGAGCTCGGGGCGAAGGCCACCTTCGAACGAGAGCACCCGATCGGACGCATCCGCCGGGCCGCCCTTGACGCGCACCCCGCCGAGGCCGACGCCGCCGAACGCGCCGAGGTGCAGGTTCTCCGCTTCGACGAGGCGGATGTGCGCGCGGAAGTACGCGCCGCCGAAGGTCGCGCGGGCGTTGTCACCGTCGTTGACGAAGCTGACCGTGCGCACGGCGGCGATGAGCTGCAGACCGAAGCTCTCGCTGACCTGGAAGCGCAGGCTCAAGCCCGGCACGCGCAGGTAGGTCGGGCCGTCGAAGAGCGGACCGACGGCGAGCGGTGACTCCACGCCCGCGCCGAGGATTCCGGCCGGGCCTTGGGCGCGCGTCGTGGAAGCGGTCGAGACGAACGCGAAGCTCACGAGGAGCGCGAAGACGAACGGGATGCGGTTCATGTCGTCCTCCCCTCAGAACCAGAAGTGAAAGCCGGCATTGCCGAGCAGGCCCGCGTTGCCGAAGAAGTCGGCCGAGATCACGCGATCGGTCGCGCCGATCGAGGTGCCGAGGTCCTCGTCGGTGATCGCGAAGACGAAGCCGACGCTCGTGAAGATCGAGAGGCGCTCGTGCACGAACCACTCGGGCCGCACGCCCGCCTCGAACGTGTAGAAACGCGCGGTGCCGGCGTCGACGCCGTCGGGCTTGCTGCGAAAACCGACGATGCCGAAGCCGAGCGGGATGCCGAGGTTGACCTCTTCGCTGAGCTGAAAGGTCGGGATCGCGCGGAGCGCGAGCTGCCAGCCGGTGTCGCGACGATCGGGTCCGTCGTCGATGCCGGTGACCATCGCGACGCCCACGATCGCTTGGAGCTGGAGCCCCGCGCTCACGTGGTAGTCGAGCGAGATTCCGGGGACACCGAGCCCGAGGAACACGAGATCCTCGTCGAGCGGTGCGCCGAAACCGAGCGCCGATTCGACGCCGATGCCGAAGCGCCCTGCGTTGTCTTTCGCCTCCGCCGTGCCGCCGAAGAGCGCCCAGAGCGCCAACGACGAGACGAGCGTGCGCGCGAGCGTACGTGTCCCCATGAGATCCTCCTGGCGATGACGGTAGGAAGCCTCGGAGGGACGGGGCCAGTTTTCGGATCGCGGCTCACGAGCCTCGACTCGTGTGGTCGTGGCGGGCGCGACGCGCGAACCGGCGCGAAGTCCACGTGATCGGCGACGTCGTCGACCGATCGGCGACGTCGTGGTCGTGACGTCGGCGACGTGCAGGGCGACGACGATCCCGCCGACGTGCAGAGCGCGACGACCCGATCACGCCGAACGCAAGACGCCCCACGTGGGCTTCACGTGGGGCGCGTGGATTTCGTGCGGTGTGCTCGGAGGCACCGACGGTGCGCCGTGCTCAGCGGCGACGGCCGCGCGCCGGAGCTCGTGGACGCGCCGGGACGCGCACCGGCACGAGCGAGGGCGGCGGGCTCACCAACTCTTGAACCGCCTCGGCAAGGCCTTCCAGGGTTTCGCGGATGCGTTCCTTCAGGCTCTTGCGCTTTTGGGTCACTCGTTAAGGGTTGGGGTGGCTACTCGAGTTGTCAATGGTTCTGTCCGAGACGTGCACACTTCCGACGCGACCCGACACAAGTGGCGCGATCGAAGCCGCGATCGGACAGCGCCCATGACGGGAACGACCTGACGGCTCCGTGAGCGGAGTGGATCCGTGCGAGCCGACGACGCGGCTGAGCTCGCGACGCGCACCGACGCGGACGCGCCTGCGACGCTTCACCGCACCCGAGAGACCTGACGCGCCCCTCGGCGGGCGCCATGCTTCGCCCGTGCTTCGTGTGCTCGTCGCCCTCGCGCTCGTCGGCTGCGCCACCGACGGGGGCTTCGTCTGGTCGCTCCCCGAAGGCTTCCCCGAGCCGCGCGTGCCCGACGACAACCCGATGACCGACGCCAAGGTCGAGCTCGGACGCCACCTCTTCTACGACCCCCGCCTGAGCGGCAACGAGACCCAGAGCTGCGCGAGCTGCCACGTCCAAGAGCTCGCGTTCACCGACGGATTGGCGGTCAGCGTCGGCTCCACCGGCGAGGTGCACCCGCGCGGCTCGATGTCGCTCGTCAACGTCGCCTACGCGCCGACCCTCACCTGGGCGAGCCCGGTGCTCCGCCACCTCGAAGCCCAAGCGCTGGTCCCGATGTTCGGCGAGAACCCCGTCGAGCTCGGCCTCTCCGGCCGCGAGGACGAGCTGCTCGCGCGCCTCCGCGCCGAGCCGCGCTACGTCGAGCTCTTCCCCGCGGCGTTCCCGGAGCTCGCCGATCCGTTCACGATCGACACGATCGCCAAAGGCCTCGCGGCCTTCCAGCGCAGCCTGATCTCCGCGGATTCGCCGTGGGATCGTTTCGCGGCGGGGGACACGAGCGCGGTGAGCGAAGCGGCGGGACGCGGCGGCGACTTCTTCTTCACCGAAGAAGCCGAGTGTTTCCACTGCCACGGCGGCTTCCTCTTCTCGAGCAGCGTGGATCACGCGGGCAACGTCTTCGATCAAGCGAGCTTCCAGAACAACGGCCTCTACGACGTCGACGGACGCGGCGCGTACCCCGCGACCAACACGGGCCTCTTCGAGCACACCGGCGAGCCGCGCGACATGGGGCGCTTCAAACCGCCCACCCTCCGGAACATCGCCCTCACCGCGCCCTACATGCACGACGGCTCGCTCGCGACCCTCGACGACGTGCTCGATCACTACGCCGCGGGCGGCACCGTCACGACCGAAGGCCCGAACGCCGGCGACGGAAGGCTCAGCCCGAACAAGAGCCTCTTCGTCCACGGCTTCGAGCTCTCGGCCGAGCGACGCGCCGAGCTGCGCGCCTTCCTCGACGCCCTCACCGACGACACGCTGCTGCGCGATCCACGCTTTTCGGACCCGTGGCTGACGCCGCTGTGAGGTCGTCGTGTCTGCCTCGACGTGACCCGTCGGTGGCCTTTGCGGCCACTCGACCACATAGCCCTTCGGCATCGGGCTCCGCGAGGCGTGCAGGCTCCGCTCGAGCTACGAGCCCGCCTCGGTTCGCGGACGCGTCACGAATCCTCGAACGCCTCACTCCAACGGACTGCTAGAGTCGACCTCACCGCATGCCGGCCATCGACATTCCCTTCTTCGGGAACCTCGCGCTCTGCCTCATCTTGGTGTCCGCCGCGTACACGTTCGCGATGGCCCTCGGTGCGCAGCGTGGGCGACCGCATCTGCTCGTGGCCGCGCGCTACGGCACCTACGCCACCGCCGCGCTCGTCGTCCTCGCGGTCTGCCTGCTCGCCTACGCGTTCCAGACGCACGACTTCCGCATCCGCTACGTCGCGCGCTACAGCGATCGTTCGATGACGTGGGGCTACCTGGTCACCGCGCTCTGGGGTGGCCAAGACGGCTCGCTCCTGTGGTGGACCTTCCTGCTCGCCGGCTACACGACCGCCTGCACGCGCTGGCTGCGCGGCCGCTTCCTCGAGCTGCAGCCGATCGTGCTCGCGACGCTCGCGAGCATCCTCGGCTTCTTCGTCGTCTTGATGCTCTTCGCGGCGAACCCCTTCGCGACCACCGTCGCCGCCGCGCCGCCCGACGGCGAGGGCCTCAACCCGCTCCTTCAGAACTACTGGATGGCGATCCATCCGCCCGCGCTCTACCTCGGCTTCGTCGGCTGGGCGGTGCCCTTCGCGTTCGTGATGGCCGCGCTCGTCACGGGCCGTCTGCACGACGAGTGGATCCGCGCCGCGCGCCTCTGGGCGATGATCGCGTGGGTTTGGCTCAGCATCGGCCTCTTGCTCGGCTGCCTCTGGAGCTACGAAGAGCTCGGCTGGGGCGGCTATTGGGCGTGGGATCCGGTCGAGAACGCGAGCTTCCATCCGTGGCTCGTCGGCACCGCGTACTTGCACTCGGCGATCGTCCAAGAGCGCTACGGGATGCTCAAGGTCTGGAACGTCTTCCTGATGTGTCTGACGTTCTTGCTGACGATCTTCGGCACGATGCTCACGCGCGCGGGCCTCATCAGCTCGGTGCACGCGTTCGCGCGCAGCGACATCGGCATCTACTTCGTCGGTTACCTCGCGGTGATGATCGTCCTGCTCGTCGCGCTGACGATCTTCCGGCTGCCGAAGCTCCGCGCCGATCACCGCATCGACTCGCTGCTCTCGCGTGAGTTCTTGTTCCTCCTGAACAACTGGATGCTGCTCGGGATCATGATCTTCGTGCTCGTCTCGACGACGTGGCCGCTGATCAGCGAGTGGCTCCGCGGCCAAGAGGTCACCGTCGGGCCCGGCTTCTACAACCAGTGGATGGTGCCCTTCGGGCTCATCCTCCTCTTCCTCACCGGGCTCGGGCCGCTCGTCGCGTGGCGCAAAGCCACCGCCTCGAACCTCGGCCGCGCGTTGATCGCGCCCCTCGGTGCCGCCGCGCTGATGTTCACGCTGCACTTGGCCCTCGGGGCCGCGGCGGGCTTCCCCGCGGTGGTCGAGACGGACGAGATCTACGACACCCTCACCGGCCGCATCCTCGGCTCGATCCAAGCCGTCGCGCCGCTCTTCTCCAGCACCATCTGCGCGTTCGTGCTCGTCGGGATCGGCCAAGAGTTCTGGCGCGGCACGAAGGTCCGCATGAAGAAGGGCGAGGGTCCGTTCACCGCGCTCGCGCAGCTCGTCTCGCGCGCGCGACGTCGCTACGGCGGCTACCTCGTGCACGTCGGCATCGTGTTCATGTACGTCGGCTTCACCGGCGCGGCGTACGACGTCGAGAAGGAAGCCGCGGTGCGTCCGGGCGGCACGGTCGAGATCGCCGACTACACGCTGCGCTACGACCGCCCGCGCATGGAGAGCGATCCGAACAAGCGGATGATCTTCACCGACCTGACGGTGCTCGACGAGGACGGCGACGAGATCGGCCGCGTGGCGCCGGCGAAGTTCATCTACCGCACGATGCCGGACATGCCGACCACCGAGGTCTCGATCCGCAGCAACGTGCGGGAAGATCTCTACGTGATCATGAGCACCGTCGACTCGCAGTCGCGGCGCGCGACCTTCCGCGTCGTGGTGCGGCCGCTGGTGAGCTGGATCTGGTTCGGCGGTTTGATCCTCGTGCTCGGCTCGGTGATCGCGATGTGGCCGCAGGCGCGCGACGTGATGGATCGACAGATCGCGCTCGCGAAGCGGCGGCGTGGTGGTGCAGCGGCGACCATGCTCCTCGCGCTCGCGGGCGCGCTGAGCCTCGGAGGGAGCGCGCAGGCGCAAGACTCGAGCTCGCTGCACGCGGGCACGGTGGTGATCGAAGATCCCGAAGAACGACGCTTGTTCGGGCGGCTGCTCTGCCAATGCGGGAGCTGCCAACGGCTGCCGCTCGACAGTTGCGGCTGCGATTGGGCCGAGCAGCGACGCGCGGAGCTGCGCGCGCGCATGAGCGCCGGCGAGCCACCCGACGATCTGATCGCGGCGTTCCGCGGACAGTACGGTCCGGCCGCGATCTCGATCCCGTCCGACGAAGGTTTCGACCGCGCGATGTGGGCGATCCCAGTCGCGCTCGTGGTGGTGCTCGGCGGCGGGCTCTTCGTGATGGGACGTCGTTGGCGCGCGAAGGGTGTCGTCGCGGCGCCCACCGCGAGCGAGAAGAAGGCCGCCGCGGGCGCCGACGAAGCCGACTACGACGCGCGCCTCGACGAGGAGCTGCGACGCTTGGAGGGCGACCGATGACCGACCCGCTTCCCTGGCTCTTCGCCGTCGGCGCGTGCGCCGCGCTCGGTGGCGCGCTGGTGGCCCTCTGGGCGAGCTTCCGCGCGGCCTTCGGGGGCGCGGTACCGATCGAGCTCTCGTCCGACGTCGATCACGACGCGCGCGTGCGGCTCCTCGAAGAGAAGGAGTCGCTGCTCAAGAACCTCGCCGACCTCCGCTTCGATCACGAAGCGGGCAAGATCAGCGACGCGGACTTCGAGCGGCTCGACGGCAAGCTCCGCGAGCGCACGAAGACCGTGCTGCGCCTGCTGGACGCCGACGTGGAGCCCTTCCGCGCGGAGGCCGAGCGACTGATCGCGGGACGGCTCGGCGGGGCGCCGCGTGATCCCTTCCGCGAGGTCGCGCCGGAGAAGCGCGAGAGTGCCTCGGCGAAGTCGAGCGAGGAGTCGACGACCAAGAAGGAGAAGAAATCCGTCCGCGAGGCGATGCTCGCGCAGGAACGCTCCTCCGAAGAGTCCACGACCAAGAAGGAGAAGAAGGAAGTTCGCGAGGCGGTGCTCGCCGCGCAGGACGACCTCGCAGCGGCTTCGAAGCGCGATGCGGAGGCGCCGGCGAAGACGGACGTTCCGAAGACGGGCACCAAGGCGTGTCCGAGCTGCGCGACCTCGAACGACGTCGACGCGGTCTTCTGCAAGAAGTGCGGGCACCGGTTCGAGAGCGCCAGCGAAGCGAGCGCCAGCTCGAACGCGGGTGATGCAGGCGAAGCGACGGCGAGCGAGGGTGAAGCGAAGGGCGCGGAGGAAGAGCGATGATCCGACGAACGACGCTTCGAGCGATCCTGCTCGCGCTCACGCTCGGAACGAGCGCCGGCTTCGGCACGCACACGCTCGCGCAGCCGCGCGGACCGGCCGAGGTGATGGGCCAAGCCCGCGAGGTGCGCGAGGCGAGCGAGACGAGTCAGCGCCTCGGCGCGGTGCCTTCGGAAGACGCGGTGCGACGCGCGCTCGGCGAGGACCTCGAGCTCGCGAGCTCGGCCGCTACGGCGGACCTGCCCGCCGGCACGATCCGCGTCGAGGTGGTGGACGAGAACGTCCAACCGCTCGCGGGCGCGGCGATCCGCATCGGCGTGATGAAGGCGGACGGCGGGCGCGAGAACCTCGTGCACGAGACCGACGCGCAGGGCGTGCTCGTCCTGCCCGATCTGCCGACCGGCGCGGGGCAGTCGTACCGCGTCAACGTGCTGCGCGACGGCGCGACCTACTCGACCACGCCGTTCCGCCTCGAGCCCGATCGTGGACAACGCGCGCGGGTGGTGGCGTTGCCGACGACCCGCGACACCCGCGCGCTCCTGCAGACGCTCGGACAAGCGCACCTCGAATACCGCGACGAGCGCATCCACGTGACGATGCAGGCGCAGCTCGCGAACCTCGGCGGCGAGACGATCGTCTTCTCCGAGGACGGCCTGAAGGTCCGACTGCCCTCCGGCTTCACCGCGTTCCAGTCGCCGCAGCAGATGACCGATCAGCGCCTCGTGCCCGACGACGTCGGCTTCGCGCTCAAGGGCTCGATCCCGCCCGGCCGCATCACGCTCGCCTGGGCCTTCGACATCCCGCTCCAGAGCGGCGACATGCGCGTGACGATGCCGATGCCCTTCCGCACCTTCCGCTTCCGCGTGCTGAGCGACATGTCGCCCGGCATGAGCATGGAGGTCGACGGCTTCGACGAGACCTTCGAGCACGAGGCGAACGGGCAACGTTTCTTGGTCGCGCAGGTGCAGCGCCGACCGGAGGACGAGCCGCTCGAGACGCTCGCGATCCGCGTGCGTGGCATTCCGGGTCCCGGCCCCTACCGCTTCGTCGCGGTCGGAGGCGCGCTCGTGCTCGCATTCTTCGGGTTCCTGCTGCTCTTCCAGGGTGGCGATCGCAGCGGCGCGCTCGCGAAGGCCCGCGCCATGCGCAAGACCCAGCTCCTCGACGACGCGGCGGAGGTCGAGCGCCTCTTCGCGGCCAACGAGATCGGCCCGAAGTTCCGCCAGCGACGCATGGAGGAGATCACCATCGAGCTCGCGACGCTGCTGCGCGCGGAGGGCGCGGCGGTGAAGGGCTGAGCGCGCCCTCGACGACTCCGGCTCGATGTCGTCGGTCGGCGCGCAGCCGGTGTTTCGCGGAAGCGTTCGGCGGCTACGCTTCGCGCGGATGCGTTCGGCGGCTGCGCTTCGAACGAGGAGCGGACGCGAGTCCACGAAGCGGAGATCCACGAGGCGCTCCGCGCGCGCGCGGAGCCGAGGGTCTCTCGTCGACGAATCTTCGACGGTTTACGATTCCCATCGACGAACCTTCGTCGATTGAGACGATTCGATCGAAGTGGCGTTCCCGCGACTGATTCGCGTACGCTTGCGGGTCATGACGCGGCCGTGCACGAAGACGCGGCGTCCACGGAGGCACGGTGCCCAGCGCATGCTTCGTGAGACGTGCGGTCCCGGGCGCCACGCGGGGCGCGGATGAAGCTGCCTGCTCGCGGCATGACGGTGGTGCTCGTGCGTGCGATCGCGATCGCGATCGCCGATCTCGCGCTCGCGTTCGTGGGAGCTCGCGCGCTGCTCGAAGAGATGCGGACCCACGGCTTCGCCGACTCGCTCGCCGAGGTCGGCCCGTCGACGACGTTCGTCGCCGTGACGGGGCTCGTGATCGCGCCTTCGCTCACGGCCGCGTGGCTCGGCTTCGGCCTCTGGCGGCTCGATCGCGTCGCGTGGGTCGGTCAGATCGCGGCGGGCGTCACGGTGCCGATCGTGTGTGGGCTCTTCTTCGCGGTCGGGCTCGCCGATGGCCCCATGGGTCCGATCCTCGGTGGGCTCGGTGCCTTCTTCGCGGTCTCGCTCCTGCTCCTCGCGCGACGCCCCGCCCGCTGGTCGTTCGGGATCGGGCCCGACGCCGTGTTGGCCGAGATTCACACGCGCGGCGAGGTCTCGGTGGCGGAGCTGGCGCGACGCTTCGCCGTTCGTCCGGCGGTGATCGAGACGCTGCTCGCGCAGACCACCGCGCGGGGGGTCTTCCTCGGCGGCTGGGATCGCTCGAACGGACGGGTCTACTCGGTCGCGACGCTGCTCTCGCGCGAGGCGCTCCGACGCTGTCCGCGCTGCGGTGGTGCGGTCGAGTCCGTGGCCCACGTCGCGCGCTGCCCGTACTGCGCGACCGAGTTCGCGGAGCTGCGGGGGCTCGAGCATCCGATTCCATCACCGATCGGCGTCGAGCTGCTCGGGGCGCTCGACCGTGTGTTCGCGTACGTGGCGACCTTCCTCGCGATCACGTGGGTCGCGACCTTCCTGGAGGCTCGCATCCGCCCCGCCGGCGAGGACGCGAAGCTCTGGTGGCTGTTCGGCGGCGTTCCCGTGGCGTGTGCGCTGATCGCGGTGGCGATCGGTCGGCGTCTGCAAGGCGGCCGACGCTCCGGTTGGATCGGTCAGCAGCTCACGTTTCCCTTCGCGATCCCGTACCTGCGTCGACGTCGGGTGCGCGCGCTCTTCGCCTCCGGGCTCGCACCGGTGCGCGAGCGGCTCGCGAGAGACGGCGAGGTCCCCTTCGACACGCTCGCGCGCGAGCTGAAGGTCGCTCCACGTCACGTCGAGGAGCTCGCCGTGCATCTGACGGCGACACGGACGCTGGACTCCGTGATCGACTGGCAGTCCGAGCGGCTGGTGGCGCGAGACGCGCTCGAGACGGACGGACGCGAGCGGTGTCGAAGCTGCGGGGCTCCGCTGCGGCTCGGGGGATCGTGCGCGTTCTGCGGGACGAGCAAGGTCCGCGCGGGCGAAGCACCGGCTCCTCCGAAGCTCCCCTCGGCCGGGTGGGGCCTCGCGAACCTGGTCACCCGCGGGGCCGCGGTGTTGATCCCGCTCGTCGCGCTCGCCGTCCGACCGACGAGCACCACGGCCAGCGGCACCTCGACGACGCGCCCGACCCCGCGGCCTCCGACCTCCGAGACCCCGCTCGACCTCGCCTTCACACCCGTCGAGGCCGACTACGATCCCACGCGACGCGAGATCGCCTTCGCACCGCAGGGTGTGGGCGCGCTCGCCTACGACGCGCGTGGGCGACTCTTCTCGGGCGAGTCGAACGGGCTCTTCGTCTGGGAAGGCACGCGACGAAGCCGACGAACGCCACCGGGCGACGCGCGCGTCGCAGGCGTGCGTTGGATCGACTTCGATCCGAACGGCGAGCGCTTCTTCGTGCTGCCATATCATTCGTCGATCATCCGCGGCCGCACCGACGCGCTCCGCGTCGACTCGCGCCTCGATTTCAACCGCCTGCAGCGGGAGATCCAGAGTCGCGATGGACACGCCCACCCCCCGAGCGTCGTCGCGACGGCGCGCGATTCGAGCGGCCGACTGCTCGCGCTCTTCGCCGGGCGAGGGCTTCACCTTCGGGATCTGACGACGGGCGCGAGCCTGCTCGAGATCCCTGCCGAGGTGATCGCGGGCGAAGAAAACCTCGAGCTCTCCGACGCCACGATGGCACGCGATGGATCCTTCGTGGCGTTCTTCGCGTGGGAGCGCGACGGACCGGGAGGGCTCTTCGCCACGCGCCGGCAACGGTTTCAGGTCTGGGACGTCGCGACTCGGACGCGACGTTTGCAGTGGTCCCCCGAGGCCTCCAGCACCGACGCTGTGCTGACCCACACGCGACGCGGAAGCGTCCGCTTCGCCCCCGACCCGCGCTTCGTCGTCACGCTCCTGGCGCAGGAGCTACGCTACTGGGACGTGGAGCGCGGACGGGCGGTGCGGACCGCAGGGCTCGCGAACGGACGCCTTTCCGGCCCGATCGCCTTCTCCGCGGACGGACGGCGGCTGGCGCTCGTACATCATCCCTCCTCCGGCGAGGCTTCGGTGGGCGTGATGGCCTTCGAGCTCGGCGACAGCATGCGTCCCCTCGACTCCCAAACCCCGAGCGGCTTGCGCGGCGGATGGCATGTCGTGACGCACTCCGTCGAGGTCTCCGCGCTCGCGTTCGATCCGTCGGGCGAGGTGTTGGTGTCGGGCGACGTCGGCGGCGCGGTGCGCTTCACCCCGTTGGTCGCCCTTCCCCGACCCGACGAGCCGTAGCCGTTTGGGTGTGCGTTCGCGTTTCGCCCGAACGCCAGGGCTCCGAGAGCCGGCTCTCGGAGGACACGCCCCCGCTCTCAGAGGCCGAGCTTGCGGCCGATCGCTTCGAGCGCGCGCTGCGTGGTCTCGTCCTCCGCGCCGACCAGGCCGTCGATCTTGCGCACCGCGCTGATGACCGTCGTGTGGTCCTTGCCGCCGAAGCGCTCGCCGAGCTCCGGATAGCTCGTGCCGAGACGCTGCCGGCACAGATACATCGCGACCTGCCGCGGGTAGCTCACCGCGCGGTGCCGACGCTTCGACTTCAGATCGCCGAGCTTGAGGTTGAAGTAGGTGCAGACCGCGCGCTGCACGTCCTCCACCGTCAGCGCTTGCTCCGGCGCGGGGAGCGCGGCGCGCAACGAGTCTTTCGCGAGATCGAGGTCGATCCCGCGCCCGAGCAGCTCCGCCTTCACCGCGATGCGCAGCAGCGTGCCTTCGAGCTCACGGACGTTGCTCTTGACCACCTGCGCGATGAAGAGCGCGACGTCGTCCGTGAGGTGGATCTTCTCCGCTTCGGCCTTCTTCTTGATGATCGCGATGCGCGTGTCGAGCTCGGGCGGCTGGATGTCGGCCACCATGCCCGACTGGAATCGGCTCACCAGCCGCTCCTCCATCTCGCCGATCTGCTGCGGATACACGTCGGACGTGACCACGATTTGTCGGTCGGAGTGGTAGAGCGCGTTGAAGGTGTGGAAGAACTCTTCCTGCGTTTGATCGCGGCCGGCGAGGAACTGGATGTCGTCCATGAGCAGGACGTCACAATGCTCACGGTAGCGCTTGCGGAACTCGTCGATGCGGTGGTTCTGCAGCGACCAGATGAACTCGTTCGTGAAGCGCTCCGCCGAGAGGTAGAGGATCACCGCGTCGGGCTTGTCCTGCAGGATCTTGTGGCCCATCGCGTTCATCAGGTGCGTCTTGCCGAGGCCGACGCCGCCGTAGATGAAGAGCGGGTTGTAGCGCTTGCCGGGCGCGTCCCCGACCGCGACGCAGGCCGCGTGCGCGAGCTGGTTCGAGGGGCCGACGACGAAGTTGTCGAAGCTGTACTTCGGGTTGAGGTCCGTGAAGCGCGTCGGGGTCGGGTCGCGGCGCACCACCGGGCGCGCCTTCACGCGCGCGGCCGGCGGTGCGACCTCGATGCGCTTGGCGGGCGCCTGGAGCGCCTCGTCGATCTCGAAACGGAGGCGCGCCGGCGAGTCCTCCGCGGTCCACACCTCCGCGAGCGCGTCGAGCAAGAGCTCGTGGTAGTGGTTGGTGATCCAGTCCGCGTAGAAGCGGTTCGGGATACGAAGCACGACCGTATCACCCTCGAACCCCTCGCAGCGCACGGGCGCGAGCCAGGTGTCGAAGTTCTCGGCGGAGAGGCGGCCACGCAGGCTGTCGAGCGCGCGTTCCCACAGTTCGGTCATCAGTGATTCCTCAGCGATCACGAGGCGATGGGAGGCCAAGCCCCCAAACTGTCCACAGTTTGGGGATAACTAGGCTTCGGGTTCGAAGGGAGGTCGTCTGGCTGCGAGTGCAGGTCGAGCCGGGGGCCGAAACGAGTCGTGCCCCAAGGGGGAAACGATCCGGTCCGAGCTCAGCTGCGCGCGGCGCAAAAGGGGAACGTCTCCGCCGTCGGCTCGCCGTCTCCGGCGCCGCTTCCGGCCTCCACACCCTCCCTTTGCCGCCCCCTCGAACGAAGGGAAGGCGAAGCTAGCAGCCTCTCTCCGTCACGTCTACGGCACTTTTCACCCAAGTTGATAACTCGCGAGGATCGCGTGGGATTCGCTCCCGAGGTTTTTTCCCCAGCCCGGACGCGGGACGACCACGCGGGGACCTTCGTCTCGCAAAGGGCTGAAACCAAAGAGGATTTTCGTGTCGCGCGAGCGGCGTTCGGGGCTCGCGTGCGATCCCTTCGAGGATCCACGCGTGATCCCGAAGCGTTGCTTTCGAAACCCACAACGAGCTGTGGATAGATCGGGGATGAGACTTCGCGTCCGAGGGGCGGCGGAGCGTGAGGTCCCCCAGATGGGTGAGCGGGATTTCGGGGTCCTGCCGGTCACCCCGGAGTCCGGTCGCGTCGCACGTTCACGCTCGGAGACGGTGTCCGAGGGTCCGAGACGGTGTCCGAGTCCGAGACGGTGTCCGAAACCGGAGCGTCAGGCTGGAGCGTGGCGGCCGGCGAGGCCGGTCGGGAGCGCGAAGCGCGCGGGGAGGCCCTGCAGACCCACCTCGACGTTGCGCTCCCAATAGCGTCGCCCCCGAGCTTCGAACCGCTCCGGATCCCGCAGCGACGCGGGCAAGAGCCTGCGCGCGACCCCGACGCCGAGCCGAACGGCGGGCACCGCGAAGCGCCATGCGGTCTTCGGGAGCTGAAGCTCGTCGGCCAGCGCGTCGCCGACCAAGGCGCGGCAGAAGCCCCGCCCGAGCTCGATCTGCCAGCGTTCGAGCTGCGCTCCACCGGCGCGGCCCTGCAGCGTCCCGCGGGGCGATTCGAGCAACGCGTCGACGAGCCGACGTCCGTCGTCGTCGACTGGACCCTGAGTGAGCTGGATGAGCTCCCCGAGCGCGAGCCCTTCCGCTTCCGTCCACGGCAGCAGCTCGTCGCGCACGCCCATCAGCCAGCCCGAGAGGCGCCACGCGTGCACGTAGTCTTCTGCTTCGGCGCGGCTCACGGGGACCCCGAAGTCGCGGATGCCGGAGAGGAAGACGACGCTGAAGAGCAGCGACGTCGCGGCCATGTCGTGCTGGTTGATCGGCGCGCCCCAGAGCTCGCTCTTCCAGCGGCCCGAACGCAGCAGCAGCCGCCGGACCGTCGCGTGCATCAGCCGCACGCGCAGGGTGATCGCCCACGCGTCACCACCCGGACGGAGCGCGCCCGGGGTGTTCGTCGCCACCACGAAGCGCCCGGTCTCGGCGAGCCGTCGCGAGACCTGGCCTTCGAGGGCGCCGCTGAACGCGAGCGGCTTGTTGCCGCCGGGCGAGCAATAGCCGCCGACCAACGACTTGGCGCCGAGGGTGATGCCGCCCGCGGGGCCCGAGCGGAAGAAGAGTTTGCCCGCGCGGTCGACGCGGTCCCAGTCCACCCAGGACGGGATCTGGCCGGCGGCCTCGAAGTACGCGCGCACCGCGGGGGGCGCGTCGGGCGAGGTGCGTCCCGCGCAGCCGTCGGCGATCCACCGCTCCGCGTGCTCGCGGGCGCGAGCGATCGCCTCGGCGCAGGCGTCGGCGAGCGGATCCATCTCGAAGAGCGCGTCGAAGAGCTCGTCGGCGCGCCTCGGGAAGCGGGCGCGCGCGGTCTCGGCGTTCACCACTCGCGCGGGGAGCTGCATCGACGGAAGGATGAGGCCAGCGCGAGGACGTGGCGAGGGTGCGAACCCGGACGCCGTGGTTGGAGACTCGATTCGCGACGCGTTCGTCGGCTGGGCGAAGCGCGTGGTCGTGGTCGTGGTCGTCGTAAGCTGCGCGAACGTCTCACCGTTGACGTCGCCGTTCACGTCGCCGTCGCCGTTCACGTCAACGCTCACGTCAACGCTCACGTCGCCGATGCGCTCAGAGCCCGGTGCCGATGGTCAGGGTGTGGGTCGTGGCTTCCGGCGCTTCGGTGTCGATCGCGGCGGTGTACGCGAAGGCGATGCCGCCGACCGCGAAGCCGAAGCGGACCGAGGGCAACACGCGGTGGTCGGTGTCGGAGTCGGTGCGATCGATCGAGAAGGTCGCGCGGCAGGGCTCGAGGGTCGGGTCGCAGTCGGGCTCGAGGGTGAGGCGCTCCTCGACGCGCCGCTCGCGCACGGGGCGGTAGGTCGCGCCGAGCCCGAGCCCGAGGCGAAGCGGGAGCGGTCCGACGCGGAACGCGTGTTGGATCTGGACCTCGGCGGTGAGCTCGAAGGCGCTGCGCAGGCGGATGGACTCGTCGTCCGAGCGTGCGTTCTGGAAGAACGCGGAGCGGATCATCAGGCCGAAGCGGTCGTAGCCGAGCACGCCGAAGCCGAGCTCGCCGCCGAGGGTGGACTCGAAGTCGCGGCGGATGCGGTAGTCGAAGCCGATCGCGACCCGCGCGCGCCAGGGAGAAGGTGCGCCGGTGGGAGCTTCGGTGAGCGTCGTGAGGGCGTCCACGAGGGTCGCGTCGGTGCGGCTGGTGCAGACCGCGACCACCTCGCCGCGATCGTTCAGAAGCGGAGCGCCTACCGCACAGACCTCGCTCGTGCGGAGCGCACCCTCGCGCACGAGGAGCACGAGCGCCGTCGCGTCGCCTTGGTGCACGCGCTCGCCGACCCCCACCGTTCCGACCGTCGCGGGCACACCGACGTCGCTCTCGGCGCGCAGCAGCGCGAGACCACGTTCGTCGTCCACCGAGACGACCTCGAGCGGACGCGAGCCGCTCTCGTCGACGAGGCGAAGGCGCGCGCGGTCGCGGACCACCGACGCCGACGTGAGCACGTGCCGCGCGTCGACGACCACCACGCCGCGCGCTTCTTCGTCGCCGGCGCGGACGCGGACGATCGTGGGCGCCGCGACGGGCGCGGGCGGAGGCGGGACGGTCTGGACGGCCGGGGCCGGGACGGCCTCGACGGCGGGTGTGGCGGGCTCGCTCGGTGTCGGAGCGGGCGTTTCCGTCGACGTGGCGGGATCGTCCGACGCGGTCTCGTTCGAGGCGTCGTTCGCCGTTACCTCGCTCGGAGCGGGGCTCTCGGGCGTCTGGGCGAGGGCAACGGGAGTGAAGACGCCGAAGACGGCGAGCACGAGGAACGAGGAAGCGCGCATGGGCCCGACCTTTGGGGCGGTCGGGCCCGCGGGGCAACGTGCGCCAGGTGGAACGAACCGACCCATGCGGCGAAGCGCCTTGGTCGAACGCGCGCACTCACGAAAGAAAACCACCTACGAAAGAAGCCCAGCCGAGGCCGGGCTTCTTTGTCGAGAGAGGTCTCGAGACCGCGATCACTCCGTGCAGCAGAACGCGGGCATCTCGAAGGGGATGCAGTTCGGGATCACGCCGTCGACGGTGGTCGGCGACGAACGAATCTGCGGAGCGTCCGGCGCCTCGGAGGCGGGGACCATGTCGCAGAGCGGGAGACCGCAGAGGTGACGCACGGGCGCGCAGCAGAGCTCGCGGACTTCGTCGGCGTTCTCGAAATTGCTGAAGTCGGTGTACACGACGGTCTTGGGCTCCATGACGGCCAGGCTGGTTCGGGTGCTGACGCACTCTTCGCGGCCGCTGAGACGGCCCGACGCGTTGTCGGGGTTGCCGTCGAAGACGACGTACAGCGCGGAGTTGCCCTGCTCGGGCACCGGCGAAGCGATCTGGGCCGGATCGCCGAGCGGGTTCGGGATGGTCCACGCCTGGCTCGAGAACTGAGCCCCGGTGATGGCGAAGGTCGTCTCGGAGAGCGCCGGGATGACGGTGCACCGGTTGGAGATGCACTGGGCGCCCGCGCCACACTGCTGTTCGACCGTGCGCTCGGGGTCGTCCGGGTCACAGGTGGTGGTGCCGCCACCAACCACGCGACCACCCGCGAACCCTTGGAGCACGTTGATGCCGTAGTAGCCAGTGGGTAGCTCCGCGCACTCGACGGTGACCTCGCCGCCGCCTTCGAGACGGTCGGCGGTGTTGCCGGGCGGAATGACCGGGAACTGGCAGCGCGCGTCCGGGAAGGTCTGCATCACCGCGATCGGCGCAATGGTGATGTCGATGTCCGGGTACCAAACCGTCTTCGTGGACACGTCGAGCAGCCGAACGGTCGGGATGAGGGTCGAGCTGGGAATACGGGCCTGCACCTCCAGGGGAGACTGCACGCGCCGCATGATGGTGATCGGGAAGTACCACGGCAGCATCGTGGTGCGGCCGAAGATGGGGTGGAGGTCCTGCACGCCGTCGCCGTTGCCGTCGACGGGCCCGACGTACCACGCGTAGGCGACCGGGTCGTTGGTGTCGATCGAGAGCGCGCCCTCCGACATGGCTTGGAGCAGCGCGGCGGTCTGCGGTTCCGTGGGCAAACGCGGGTACAGCGAGAGCCGCGCTTCGAGGCGGTTGAAGAGCTCCTGCTCCGACGCGACGACATCCAACAGAGGCAGCGTGGACTCCGCGTTCAACGGACGACCCGAGAACGTGAACACCGGGCGCTCCGTACGCACCGGGGCGCCGAGGCCGACCGCGACGCCGGGGACGACTTGGCCGTTCGGGTTCTCCTCCGCGGTTCCGAACTCGATGCGGCGGAAGCCGAGCTGCGGGGCGGCCGGGTTCACGAGCGCGCCGCCCGCGATGTCACCCGCGGTGGGGAGGTTCGACACGCTGAAAAACGGATTGAAGTCCTCGTCGTAGTCGTAGAAACCGCGAATCTGATAGTCCTGGCCGAGCGGGAGCTCCGGCCAGGTGAAGGACACCGAGCGCGTGAGGATCTCGGTGGAGCCCTCTTCCGGCATGCAGTCGTCGAGCGACGAGAAGAGCAGCGGCGCCGGGATCGTGAGCAGGTTCGCGGCCGAGGTCGCGGAGCCCGAAGGCGGCGGCGGGTTGTCGAAGAGGAAGAGCGTCATGATGACGCGACCTCGAAGGCGCGTGGCGACGCCGGCGTCGTCGCGATCGCACGCAGGACGCGGGCCCTGGTAGAGCACCGTGCCTTCGATGACTCCGGTGGGGTCGGGCGCGGTGCCGCCTTCGCTGCGGAAGTCGTCGACCGGAGGCGCGCCACAACCGAACGAGCCGGTGGCGAGCGCGGTGGCGAGGGCGAGAGTCGTGAGGGTCGGGTTGCGCATGATGCCTCTGCTCGCGTCAGAACGTGTACGAGACGGTTCCCAACACCCGCGTTTCCAGGCGTTGCCCGAACGGATGTTGGCGGATTTGATTGTTGGTGACGTTGAACGCCGACACGCCGAACTCGAGCTTGTCGTCCATCGCGCGGTACCCGAGGCGGGCGTTCATCAGGTAGTAGGCGTCGAGCGGGAGCTCGCGGAACACCACGCCGCGCACCGCGTCCACGTCCTGCTCCAGCCAGGTCTGTCCGCTCACCCAGTGCAGATCGAGCGAGATGTCGAGGCCGAAGGGCGAGCGGTATTGGACGCCGAGGTTGAGCTTGTGTCGGCTCGTGCGCTCTTCTTCGTCCGTGAACTGGCTGTTCGTGACGAAGGTCTGGTTGTACGCATAGTTCGCGTACACGTCGAGACCGCGGACCGGGTAGATGCGGGTCTCGAGCTCGCCGCCGATCACGTCGTATTCCGTGGAGTCGTTCTGGAAACCGATCGTGCCGAGGGTGAAGCGACCGGTGCCGAGGTCGTAGTCTGCGAGCTCGCTCGTGGTCGGATCGCTCTGATCGCCGAGCGTGAAGGGTCGGACCTGCCCGATGAGCACCAGATCGGTCACGCGGTTGTAGTAGGCGGACACACCGAAATCGAAGTAGTCGCTGTCGGCGTTTCGGTAGCCGAGCTCGGCGGAGAGGATGCGCTCCGGCGTGAGGCGACGCGTGCCGAGCAGATCGGCCGACGGCTCGGAGCCGAGCGAGACGACCTGCGCGCCGGCGATCGGCGTCGCGAGCGGGAGCTGGAGGTAGCTCTCGAGGAAGGTCTGCGTGCGGAAGGCGGTGCCGACGCTCGCGCGGATGGCGGAGCCTTCGGTGGGGCGAACGACGACCGCGCCGCGAGGCGAGAAGATCGGCTTGTTCAAGAGCGGGTGGAAGTCCACGCGCGCGCTGGCCACCACGATGACCTTGTCGAGAATGGTCAGGGTGTCTTGAAAGAAGACGTTGTAGTGGTTCTCGAACTGTTCGTCCGTGAGGTACGACCAATCGATTTGTTTGCGGCGGTAACCCGCGCCGATGTGGAGGTTGTGATCCACGAGGAAGTGGAACTCACGCGCGAAGTCACCTTCGATGTCGTAGGTGTTCCACTCGAAACGGCTCCACGCCGGATCGCCGCCCGTCGGGTACGCGGGAACCGCGGTGAGCGCGTTGATGCGGTTCCAGAAGCCGCGAATCGAGCCCCAGCTCGAGGTGAGGCCGGCCATCACGTGGCTCGACGGGCCCTGGGAGACGACCTCGCGCAGGCGGCTCGTGCCCTGGAAGCGGGTGGAGTTCTGGTTGAAGCCCGCCTGCGCGTAGGCCTCGACTTCGCGGCTGATGCGGACGCTGCTGCTCGCGTTGAGGTGGAAGGCGTCGACGGAGCGGTTGCGCTCCTCGTCGAACGCGTACTCGTGATCGACGCGATCGGGCGTGACCTCGCGCGAGTAGCTGTTCTGCCGGTTGTAGCCGGAGGCCACGCGGTACGCGAAGCGGCCGCTGCGGCCGGACGTCGAGGCATGACCGTGCACGCGCGCGCCGTTGCCGCCGCCGGTGACGACCTGCGTCTCTTCGTCCGCACCGGGGGCGCGCGTGATGATGTTCACGATGCCGCTGAACGCGTCGGCGCCGTAGAGGGCGGAGGCCGGGCCCCGGATGACCTCGATGCGCTCGATGTCTTGGACGTTGAAGGGGAGGATCGACCAGAAGGTCGCGCCGAGCGGATCGATGTAGACCGAGCGGCCGTCGACGAGCACGAGCACGCGCGGCGAGAGGCGCTGGTTGAAGCCGCGGAAGCTGATCGACTGATCGCCCGGGGTCATCGTCATGATGTCGATGCCAGGCACGCGGCGGAGGAGCTCGCCGATCGAGGTCAGACCGGAGAGACGAATGTCCTGTCGGGTGATGACGTAGGTGGCGTTCGGCGCGTCGAGGGGCGACTGCGCGAAACGCGACGCGGAGACGACGCTCTCCTCGTAGATCTCGCCCGAGCGCTCTTCGCCGAGATCGAGCTCCGGCACCTCGGGCGCCTGCGTGCCACCGGTTCCGCCCGTGCCGCCCGTGCCTCCGGTGCCGCCGGTCGTGCCTCCGGTTCCACCCGTGCCCGTGCTCTCGCTCGCGGTGCCCGCTTCCCGGAGCTGCGCCGCGAGCGCACGGAGGCGCTCGGCGCGATCGCGCAGCGACTGGCTCTGCGTGGCCTCCGCGAGGGCCGCGATCTGCGTGGCCGACTCCTCGAGCGCGAGGATCTCTTCTTCGGTCGCGGCGAGCCCTTCGACCACCTCGGTCTCTTGTGGCGTCGTCTCGGTGGGCGTCGTCGTCGTCGTCGTCGTCTGCTGGCTGGCCGCGATGCGCGCGAGCAGCGCGTCGAGGAAGCTCTGCACTTCCGCGCGATCCGGAGGATCCGACTCGATGTAGCGCTCGAAGTACTCGATCGAGTCCTCGTACCGACCGGCCTCCGCGTACGCGCGGCCGATGTTGTAGAGGACGTTCGGGTGCGGAAGCGTCTCGTACGCGACCTCGAGCTCCGCGATGCCTTCGTCGAGGTTGCCCGCCGCCACGAGATCCATGCCGCGACGGAAATGGCGCCGCGCTTCCGTACGAACGTCGGCGAACGCGGGCACCGCGAGGGCGGCGGCCAACCCGAGCACCAATGCGGCTCTGAACGAGTGTCTCTGGTTCATCGCGTGCCTCAGAATCGCAGCGTGACGTCACCCACGATGCGGGTGTCGACGGGCTGGCTCAGGGGGTGCTGGCGGGTCTTCTGGAAGGTGAGGTTCGTGCCCGTGACGCCGATCTCGAGGTGATCGTCGAAGAGGCGGTACCCGAGGCGGGCGTTGAGCATCACGTACGCGTCGAGCGGGAACTCCTCGAAGCGGACGCCACGCAGGGTGTCGGTGACCTGCTCGACCCAGCGTTGGTCGGAGACCCAGTGGAGGTCGACGTTGACGTCGAGCCCGAAGGGCGAGCGGTACTGCAAGCCGACGTTGATCTTGTGCATCGACGCCCGCTGGTCGCGTGCCCGGATGGGGTTGTCCTGATAGTCCGAGTCGTCGCGCGGCGAGGTGTCGTGGATCGCGTAGTTCGCGTAGAGGTCGAGACCGCGGACCGGGAAGACACGCACGCCGAGCTCGCCGCCGAGCTGTCGCAGCGTCGCGTCGTCGTTGTTCCACTGCAGCGTTCCCAGCGAGTAGGCGCCCAGGCGCTCGTCGTATCCGGCGCGGCCGGAGCCGAAGTCCGACAGCTCGTACGGATTCACTGACGAAAGCGAGATCTGATCGAGCACGAGGTTGTAGTAGAGGTTCGCCTCGAGCGCGAAGTAGTCGGTCGCTTGGTTCATGTACCCGACCTCGAAGCTGATGATGCGCTCGGGGTCGAGGTTGGTGTTGCCGACGGCTTCGGCGGTCGCGCCACGCAGCGGGGTGCGGTTCTCGAAGTCGAGGTAGCTCTCGATGAAGGCGGGCGAGCGGAACGCGGTGCCGCCCGTGAAGCGCAGCGAGTTGCCGTCGATGAAGCGCCACACGAGCGAGCCACGCGGCGAGAACTGGATTCCGTCGAGGAGCGGGTGGCGGTCGAAGCGGAGGCTCGCCGTGAAGCGCAAACGATCGTGGAGCTGCAGCGCGTCCTGCAGATATCCGAAGAAGTGATTCTCGGTTTGATCGCCGATCGCCCAATCCCAGCTCATGCCCTTGAACCGGTGTCCGACGCCGACCGAGACGTTGTGGGGGATGCCGAGCTCGAACTGCCGGTTGAAGTTGATCTCGGTGTCGATCGCGTCCTGCGTGACGCCGCCGAAGGTGTCGAGGGCGCCGGGCGGGCTCTCCCACACGCCGTCCGCACGCGCCGTCATGCGGTTCCAGTAGACGCGCAGGCCGAGGCCGACCTCCGAGGAGACCGTCAGGTGCGACTGCGCGAAGAGGATGTTCCCGATGGGCACCTCGCGCAGGCGGCTCACGCCTTGGATGGAGCCGGACACGAGGCTGATCGCGGAGCCCGCGCGGACCGAGAGCGGGCCGAGGTCCGCGCGCGCGTCGAGGTTGAAGAACGTGCGCTCGTAGCCGGTGCGCGGGTCGTCGTAGACGGGCGCGACGCCGTAGTCGACGCGTTCGGGGTCGATCGTCGTCACGTAGGGATCGGTGCGCTCGTAGCCGCCCGTCACACGAGCGGAGAGACCGCCGGAACGACCGGCCATCGAGGCGACCGCGCGCGCGGTGCGTCGGCTGCCCGTGCCCGCGCGGAGGTAACGATCGGACTCGCCGGGCGCGCGCGTGATGATGTTGATGATGCCGCTGAAGGCGTCGGCGCCGTACACGGCGGCCGCGGGACCGCGGATGATCTCGATGCGCTCGATGTCGTCGACGCTGATCGGCAGGAGCTGCACCCAGGTGGTGCCGAGGAAGTCGAGGCGGAGCATGCGGCCGTCGACGAGCCAGAGGGTCTTGTTCGACTGCCGCTGGCTCATCCCGCGGATCGAGACCTCCGTCATGCTCGCGTAGTGCGACATGACCTCGACGCCCGCGACGCGGCGGAGGAGCTGCGCGAGGTCGGTGATGCCGGAGAGGCGGATGTCCTGCCGCGTGATGGTGTGAGTCGAGTTCGGCGCGTCGAGCGGCGACTCGGCGAAACGCGAGGCGGAGACGACCTCCTCTTCGAAGAGGTCGAGACGCTGACTTCCGATCGCGAGGTCACCCTCGCCGGTGCCCGTTCCCGTGCCCGTGCCCGTGCCCGCTCCGGTGCCCGTTCCCGTGCCCGTGCCCGTTCCCGTACCCGTTCCCGTACCCGTTCCCGTGCCGGTCCCCGTGCCCGTTCCGGTTCCGGTTCCGCTCGCGGCCGCTTGGGCTGCGGCTTGGCGATCTCGGAGGTTCTGCGCGAGCGTCCGCAAGCGCGCCGAACGATCCCGCAGCGACTGACTCTGCGTCGCTTCCGCGAGCGCCGCGATCTGCGTGGCCGACTCTTCGAGCGCGAGGATCTCCTCCGTCGAGACGCGTGAGGCATCGATGCCCGTCGGTTGCGGTTCCGGTGTCTCGGTCGTGGGCGGCGTGACCGTCTGCTGGCTGGCCGCGATGCGTGCGAGGAGCGCGTCGAGGAAGCTCTGCACCTCCGCGCGATCCGGAGGATCCGACTCGATGTACCGCTCGAAGTATTCGATCGAGTCCTCGTACCGACCGGCCTCCGCATACGCGCGGCCGATGTTGTAGAGGACGTTCGGGTGCGGAAGCGTCTCGTACGCGACCTCGAGCTCCGCGATGCCTTCGTCGAGGTTGCCCGCCGCCACGAGGTCCATGCCGCGACGGAAATGACGCCGCGCCTCCGTACGAACGTCGGCGAACGCGGCCGGTGCGAAGATCGCGGCCGCCAGAGTGAGCACCAGACCGATCCGCAAGCGCTGCGAACGTAGTTCTCGCTTGTCAGCGGAATCGGTCGACGCGACTGGGTTTCCGTGTGCGCGCACGAGGTCCTCGTTCGGAGACTAGAGGGGACGCGGACGCATCCGTGCAATCGCGCGAGGCGAGTGCGAAGACGGCGATGCGTGCGGAGAAATCATGAAAGAGAAAGGCGGAACGCTCGAAGGAAGCTCGAGCCGTCAATCGTCGATCAATAAGGCTCGGCCTTGTAACCCTTGATTCCGATGGAGGTCCCGGTGGACGTCTCCATCGTCGTCATCGTCGTGGTGCGCGGACGGGGCGGACGGCGGATCGGCCGGCGGTCGTCGCTCGCTTCTTCGAGGGCCGCGACGACGCTCAGCGTCTCGCCGATCACGGTGCGTGTGATCGTGAAGTCGCGGTGCCCGTCGAGCTGGAACTGGAAGGTCACCTCGCGACCGACCGCGGCCTCCGCGCCACTCCAGTGAATGGTGGTGGGCGTCGGGCCGTACTCGACGTTGTCGACCCGGACCATCGCACCCGGCGGCGTGGACTCGAGCGTCACCGCGACCGTCGCTTCGGTCGGCGCGACCATGGTCGCTTCCGTCATCGTGGTGTCCGGCGGCGGCTCGACCGTCGTGCCCGTCGTGCCCGCGCCCGTGGTGCCTGTGCCGTTGGTGGTCGACGCGGTCGGGATCGGGTCGTCTCCGCCCCGCAGCGCCATCCAACCGCCGATCAACGCCGCGAGCACCAACGCGCCCACCACGAAGAGCATCGCGCGGTTCTTCTTCTGCTGCTGCTGCGCGAAGGGCGAGCTGTCGAGGAGCTCGTCACTCGGTGCGGCGATGGGCGGCGTCAGCGACGAGCCGCTCGGCGTCGGGACCGCACCGCTCGCGTCTCCGCTGATGCGCACCGCGGCGAACGCACCCGTGGAGCCACCACCGATCGCGTACTCGCTGCTCACGCCCATCTCGCCGCTGCGCGAGACCGCGAGACCGCTCTGCTGGGCGACTTGCTTGAGCGCGACGAGCAGCTCGTCCATGCCGGAGAAGCGCTCCTCCGGCTTCTTCGCCATCGCCTTGAGCACCACCTGCTCGAGCATCGGATCGATCTGCGCGTCGGGCGCCATGTCCGACATCAGCGGCGGCTGCTCGTGCACGTGCGCCATCAAGATGTTCACCGAGTTGGGCCGATCGAACGGCACCTTGCCGGTGAGCATCTCGAACATGATCACGCCGAGCGCATACACGTCGCAGCGCGCGTCGACCTTCTCGCCGCGGATCTGCTCGGGCGCCATGTACTTCGGCGACCCCATGAAGAGGCCCGTCTGCGTGAGGTCCTCGCCCTTGTCGAGATCCTTCACGAGCCCGAAGTCGAGCACCTTCACGAAGTCGCGCTCGTCGCCGTGGCGGACGAGGTAGATGTTGGCCGGCTTGAGGTCTCGGTGGATGACGCCGAGCGAGTGCGCTTCCCGCAGCGAGCGGCACATCTGACGCGCGATGTGCATCGTGCGATCGGCCGGGAAACGTGTCTCTTCCCGGAGCGCGCGGTGGAGCGTGCGGCCTTCGAGCAGCTCCATCGCGATGTAGTAGACGTCGTCGTCGGTGCGGCCGTAGTCGAAGATCGTGACCGTGTTCGGGTGCGTGAGCTTCGCGCAGATCGACGCTTCCAAGAAGAAGCGCTTGTGGAACTCGGGGTCCTGCTCGCCGCTGTAGTTCGGGTTCAAGACCTTGAGCGCGACCTCGCGGCCGAGCGGTGACTGCTCGGCGCGGTAGACCTTGCCCATGCCGCCGCGGGCGATGACGGAGACGATTCGGAAGCGGTCGTTGATGACACGCCCGATCAGCGGGTCGGGGCCTTTGGCGCCCTTGACCTTCGGTTCGTCGTCTTCTTTCGGAGCCTCCGTGCTCACACCCCAAGCTCCTCGGGCTTCCGCTGCGGCTACGAGCCAGCGGCACGCCGTTCCACCACCACCCACCCGGCCATCCCACCGCCGGAGTCGCCGTCGGCTCGCGCGCCCGGCGGTCGTGGAGACGTCGGGCTCCGCGGCTTCCCCGCCTCGCCACGCACGACTCCACGTCGATTCACGCACCCTCGAGGCACGCGTGTCAACGACGTGCTTCGTTCGCGAGGATATCGAAGTCCCGTGCTCGGCGTCGAGCTTTCCGACAATCCTGCCGCGACACGCAAGGGATCCCCGGACGTCACCACGACGAGACGAGGGCGCGACGACGACGTAGCAGCACCGCGGCGATCGAGGTCACGATCGTCGACGCACACTGCCGGCGGATGACCCCGACGACCCGACAACACCGCCGATCGCCCGAAGAACGCGAACGATTCGAGAGAGCGATGCCGACCTCCCGAGCGACCCTCTTCTCGGCGGTCGTTCGGAAAGCCCACCCGCGGAGCCTCCCTCCGAGACCCTTTCGGAAACGCCTCCTCCCAGCCCTTCCGAGCAACACCTCGAAGCTCACGCTTCGAAGCTCAGGGGGTGCCGGCGTCGGTCGGCTCGCCGGTCGGGGCTTCCTTGGCGGCCTTGGCGGCGGCCTTCGCCTGCACGACCAACACGTGTGCGCGACGCCACGTGAGCGCGCCTCCGAAGGCCGCGAGCATCGCGCCGACCGCGGTCACCCAGAGGCCCCAGCGCGTCTGCAAGAAGAGGAAACGCGCGAGCTCGAAGAGCCCCCACACGAGCAGGGCCACCCCGACGACGATCGCGATCACCGAAGCCCAAGAGGGCTTCTTCACCGCCGCGACACCCATCCCGAGCGCGAACAAGGGCAGGAGGTAGACGACGTAGTACCCGCCGCCGAACTGAGCCGCGACGACGCCCATCGAGGCGCCGGAGACGATCTGCTCGGAGTCCCCGTCCGGCACGCGGATCCACGGCACGAAGAAGCCGACGAGCAGCACGAGCGCCGCGACGAGCACGGGCCAGTTGATTTGCTTCCAGTGCATCCCGACGTGGTGCCACGAGGCGGGCGCGGAGTACACCCCGCGACACCGCGCGCCGCACCGTGACGCACACACCGCACGTCGGACGACACCCTCATCGCGCGCCGTACCGCGACCCCCTCGACACCGATCAGCGGAGGATCTCGATCACCAGCGGCTGCTTCGGCGGCGCTTCCTTGCCGATCGTGAACGCACGCGCGACACGCTCGACCACCGCGTCGACCTTCTGCTTCGGGTGGATCTGCAAGGTTGCGAGCGCGTCGCCCTTCTTCACCGCCTCACCGAAGTGTGCGTCGATCGTGAGCCCGACCGCGGGGTCGACGTCTTGGTCGGCGCGGGTTCGACCGGCCCCGAGGGCCACGCACGACCAGCCGATCTCGAGCGCGTCGATGCCCGAGACCACACCGCTCTTGGGCGCCTTCACCACCACGCGCGCCTTTGCCATCGGCATGCGGTCGTACTCGTCGACCACGCGCGGATCGCCGCTCTGCGCGGCGATGATGTCGCGCATCTTCTGGGCCGCTGCGCCGCTCGCGATCGCGGCGTCGAGCAGCTTGCGCGCCTCACGATCGTTCTTGGCCACTCCGCCGAGCCGCAGCATCTCGATCGCGAGCGCCATCGTGCACTCCACGAGATCGGCGGGCCCGCGGCCGTGCAGCACCTCGAACGCCTCGATGGTCTCGTTCGAGTTCCCGACCGCGCGCCCGAGCGGGACGTCCATGCGCGTGAGCAGCGCGCTGACCTTCTTGCCCGCGAGCTTGCCCACGCGGACGATCGACTGCGCGAGCGCGCGCGCCTGCTCGTGGCTCTTCATGAAGGCGCCGCGGCCGACCTTCACGTCGAGCACGAGCGCGTCGATTCCCTCCGCGAGCTTCTTGCTGAGGATGCTGCCGGTGATGAGCGGGATCGACTCGACCGTCGCCGTCACGTCGCGCAGCGCGTAGAACTTCTTGTCGGCCGGCGCGAGCTCGCCCGTCTGCTTGATGAGCGAGCACGCGTGCTTCTTCAGTTGCTTCTCGAAGGCCTTGCCGTCGAGGTCCATCCGGAAGCCCGGGATCGCCTCGAGCTTGTCGACCGTGCCGCCCGTGTGGCCGAGCCCGCGGCCGCTCATCATCGGCACCGGCACGCCACACGCGGCGACCATCGGCGCGAGGCAGATCGAGACCTTGTCGCCGACGCCGCCGGTCGAGTGTTTGTCGACCTTGATGCCGGGGACCTTCGACAGGTCCATGACCTTGCCGCTGTCGCGCATCGCGAGCGTGATCGCGGTGGTCTCCTTCGGCGTCATGCCGCGGAAGAAGGTCGCCATCGCGAACGCGGCCATCTGGTAGTCGGTGACGCTTCCGTCGGTGAAGCCACGGATGAGCGCGCGGATCTCGTCGTCGGAGAGCGCGCCGCCGTCGCGCTTCTTCGCGATCAGCTCGGGCACGGGGAGCGTGTTCGTCGCGGCCGCACGAGGGGCCGACTTCGCCTTCGTCATGCGCGCGAGCATACGCGGATCGGTCGCGCGCGCCGTGAGATTCGACGGCTTTCTCGAGGTCTGTCGCCCGCCCAGGCGCTTCGCGCGATTCCGCTTGGAACCACTTCGCGCCGGCGGCCAGGGCGGCTCGCGGGCTTCGGCAGCGTCGTCTCCATCGCGGCGAGGTTCAGTCGCGCAGCTCTCGGCGCTCCGCTTCGAGCTGCACGTAGCTCAGGCCGAACCAGGCCATGCCGAGCACGAGCGCCATCACGATCGCGAGCAAGAGCGGCGTCGCGTACCGGCCGCGCTCGGCGAAGCGATCGCGGTAGTAGCGACCGCGGCTGCGCTCGCGCAGCTTCTTCTGCACCCCCGGCAACAAATCCGGCACCGGCACGTCGCCGTCCGCGGTGCCGGCGAGGAACGCGCGGCGGGCTTCGACGTCGTCGTGCAGCTCGGGCTCGTCCGCCGCGAGCGCGGGCAACGCGCCCGAGAGCAGCGCGCGGAACTCCTCGTATTCGGCGCGCAGCGACTCGTCCGCCGCGAGCGCGGCCTCGAACGCCGCGCGCTCCTCCGCGGAGAGCTCGTCGTCGTACGCTTCGCTGAAGCGCTCGCGTGCTTCGTCGCCCGTCACGGCAGCTCCTCGTGCTCGGCGCCCACGCCTTGAAGCTCGCGCACTCGGGTGGCGAGCGCGAGCCGCGCGCGGTGCAGGCGGCTCTTCACCGTCCCCGACGCGAGCCCGGTGAGCTCCTGGATCTCTTCGTAGGTGAGGTTCTCGATGTCGCGCAGCACGACGAGCTCACGCTGCTCGTCCGGCAGCTCGCCCATCGCGATCTGCACGAGCTTCTCGAGCTGGTTGCCCTGCGCCTGCTCGTCCGGGCGCGCGAGGCGCGACGAGGTGCTCATGGTCGCGCTGTCGATCGCGCTCGCGTCCGTGAGCTCGTCGAGCTCCTTCTTCTGACCGCGCGCGCGGCGCTGCAGGTACTTGAGGCGGTTCTTCGCGTGGTTCGCGGCCACGCGGTAGAGCCAGGTCGAGAGCTTCGAGTCGCCGCGGAAGCCGTGGATGCTCTTGAAGACGGTGACGAAGACCTCCTGCGCGAGATCTTCGGCCTCCGCGCGGTCCTTGAGCATGTGGAGCACGAGGCGGAACACGCGCCCCTGGTAGAGCCGCACGAGCTCGTTGAAGGCGGCTTCGTCCTGCCGCTTCAAGCGCTCGACCAGCTGCTCCTCGTAGCCCTCCGGCATCACCACGTGGAAGCCCGCCGCCGCCGCTCTCCGATCCACCTCGAGGAGCGCATCCACGCCGGCCCGACACCGAGCACGGCAGCAAGTTCCGGCACCCGTATATCAGAGAACGTCGAAGCCGAGCGCGGTCGTGGCGCGGACGGTCGTGGACGTGGTCGTGGTCGTGGACGTGGTCGTGAACGTCTACTGCGCGAAACACCGCCGGGGCGACTCGCAATACGCACCGTTGCAGCGTTTGCCTTCGCCGCAGTCCGAGTCGCCGAGGCAGCTCCCGAAGCAGTTGCCGCAGTCGTCGCCGACCTGACCGCTCTCGCAGCGCGCGCGGCTCCGCTCCTCGCAGCGGTTCCACGCGTGTTGCTCGGGCGAGCGACACACCTCGCCCGTGTCGCACGCGCGCGCTTCGTCGCACTCGCCGACCTCGACGTCGGCGCCCGAGCTCTCTTCGCTCGTCGTGGACTCGCCGCTCCCGCATCCGAGGAGCGTCCCGACGAGCAAGACGCTCGCGGCGAACGCGGCGTGGAGCGTGTACTTCACGTCGCGACCGGCAGCTTCTTGCTGCCGCCCCCGATCCCCGCGAAGAAGTCGTTGCCCTTGTCGTCGACCACGATGAAGGCCGGGAAGTCGACCACCTCGATCTTCCAGACCGCCTCCATGCCGAGCTCGGGGAAGGCGAGCACCTCGACCTTCTTGATGCAGTCCTGCGCGAGACGCGCGGCCGGACCGCCGATGCTTCCGAGATAGAACCCGCCGTGCTTCTTGCACGCTTCGGTGACGGCGCGGCTCCGGTTGCCCTTCGCGAGCATCACCATGCTGCCGCCGTTCGCCTGGAAGAGATCCACGTAGGCGTCCATGCGTCCCGCGGTGGTCGGACCGAACGAACCGGACGCGTACCCGGTCGGAGTCTTCGCGGGGCCCGCGTAGTACACGCAATGATCCTTGAAGTACTGCGGGAGCGGCTCGCCCGCGTCGAGCTGCTCCTTGAGCTTCGCGTGCGCGATGTCGCGCGCCACGACGAGCGTGCCGGTGAGCGAGAGGCGCGTCTTGATCGGGTACTTCGAGAGCTCCGCGCGGATTTCGCTCATCGGGCGCGACAGATCGATCTTCACCACCTCGTCGCCGAGCTCGGAGTCCCCCGGATGTGGGAGGTACTTGGCGGGATCGGTCTCGAGCGCCTCCAGGAAGACACCTTCGCGGGAGATCTTCGCCTTGGCCTGGCGGTCGGCGCTGCAAGACACCGCGATCGCGACCGGGCAGCTCGCGCCGTGGCGCGGCAAGCGGATCACGCGCACGTCGTGGCAGAAGTACTTACCGCCGAACTGCGCGCCGATGCCCATGTCCTGGGTGAGCTTCCAGACCGCCGCTTCGACCTCGAGGTCGCGGAAGCCGTGCCCGAGCTCGCTGCCCGCGGTCGGCAGCGTGTCGAGGTAACGCGCGGAGGCGAGCTTGGCGGTCTTGAGCGCGTGCTCGGCGCTGGTGCCGCCGACCACGATCGCGAGGTGGTAGGGCGGGCACGCCGCGGTGCCGAGGGTGCGGATCTTCTCGTCGAGGAAGCTCATCAACGACGAGGGGTTCAAGAGCGCTTTCGTCTCTTGGTAGAGGTAGCTCTTGTTCGCGGATCCTCCGCCCTTCGCCATGAAGAGGAAACGATATTCGTCCCCATCTTCGGCGAAGATCTCGATCTGTGCGGGCAGGTTGTTCCCGGTGTTCTTCTCCCGGTACATGTCGAGCGGCGCGAGCTGTGAATAACGCAAGTTCAGCTCGCGGTAAGCGTTCAACACGCCTTTCGCGATCGCCTTCTCGTCACCGCCGCCCGTGAGCACACGCTCGCCGCGCTTGCCCATCACGATCGCGGTGCCGGTGTCCTGGCACATCGGCAGCACGCCGCCCGCCGCGATGTTCGCGTTCTTCAGCAGATCGATCGCGACGAACTTGTCGTTCGGGGAAGCCTCGGGATCGTCCAGGATCTTGCGGAGCTGCGCGAGGTGCCCCGGGCGCAGCAGGTGCGCGATGTCGCGCATCGCGGTGAAGGTGAGCTGGGTGAGCGCCTCGGGCGCGACCTGCAAGAACGTCCGGCCCGCGGCCTCGATCGTCGAGACGCCGTCGGTCGTGAGCAGGCGGTAGGGCGTGTCGTCTTCCCCGAGGGGGAGCAGCTTCGTGAAGCCGAAGTCGGTCATGGCGGCGCGAGCCTAGCAGCCTGTTGAAGAACTCTTCGAGTCCTTCAACGGGCTGCCTCTTCTTTCCGGGGTCTTTCAGAAAGTCCCCCTCCAGTGGGCAAAGCCCACCGGAGCCTCCCGAAAAACACGCGGCTCCGTCGGTTCTTCGACGGGCTGCTCGCAGAGAGGGTCGCGGGTTGGCGAGCCGTCCGAGAGGGAGACCGACGACGGACGAGGAAACGCCGCCCCCGAGAGGACGGCGCTTCTCGTGTCACTCGAGCCGAGCCTCGGATCAGGGACCCGACATCGGCAGACGGCAGCGACGTCCACCCGGCGCGAACGCGCAGAAGTACGGCTCGCCGCACTCGCTGCCGCAGCACGGCTGATCGAGGCCGCCGCACGCCACGCAGAAGTCGCCGCCGCACACCGCAAAGGGCGCGCTGCAGCCGATGTCGCCGCTGCAGCAGTCGTCGCCGATGCGCCCGCACGCGCCGTCCTCGCAGCCGCCGTCCGAGCACGTGCCGTCTTCTTCGTCGCCGCACGCGTCGCCCTCGCCTACGCAGAGCCCATCGACGCAGCAGCCGCCGCCGTCGCAGGCCTGACCGTCGCAGCAGGCCTCGCCCGGACCGCCACACGCCACGCACTGGGTGGCTCCGCCGAAGCCGCCGCCCTGGCAGACCGTGCCCGCCACCGTGCAGAACGCGGGGCTGCCTGCGCCGGGTGGACAGCACGCCTGCCCTTCGTTGCCGCAGTTGACCATGCCGCCCACGCACGAGCCGTCGGTGCAGGTGGTGACGGTCCCGCACATGCTGCCCTCTGCGACGCAGCGCCCGCGCACGCAGCAGCCGTCGTTGCAACCGCCGTCGCAGCAGACCTCACCCGCGTCGCCACACTCCTCGGTCGTCATCCCGCCGAGGCAGAGCGCGCCGCCCGTCACGAGCTCGCCGGACGCCACGCAGAACCCGGCGTCGCAGCATCCGCCGCCTCCGCACTCCTCACCCGGGCAGCACGCGATGCCGGGTTGTCCGCAGACGCTGCACTCGCCGCCCGCGCCGCACGTGCCGAGGCCACAGTCCTCACCGACCGCCACGCACGAGTCGCTGCCCGGATCGCAGCAGCCCGCGTCGCACGCCTCCGCGCCCGGACAGCAGGCTTCGCCTTCGCCACCGCAGGGCACGCAGAGATCGTCGCCGCCACACGCGAGCCCGTCGCCGCACGTGTCGCCCGCGCAGCACGCCTGGCCCGCGCCGCCGCACACGCGACACACGTCGCCCGCGCCGCACACGAAGCCTCCGTCGCACGCGTCGTCCGCGCAGCACGTCTCGCCCGCGCCGCCGCACGCGACGCACACGTCCGCGCCGCCGCAGATCACGCCGCTCGCGGTGCAGAAGTCGCCGTCGCAGCACGACTGCCCGGCGCCGCCGCAGTCGCCGCAGCTCCCGGCCTCGCAGGTACCGCCGACGTCGGGACACTCCGAGCCCGCGCCGGTGCAGGTGCCGTCGACGCAGCAGCCGCCGCCCTCGCAGGTGCTCGAGGGGCAACACGCCTCACCCGGGCCGCCGCACGGGACGCAGACGTCGCCGTCGCAGGTGCCCGCGGTGCAGCTCCCGTCCTCGCAACACGCCTCACCGAGCGCGCCGCAGCTGGGGGGCACGACGCACCTTCCCGTCGGCCCGCAGCCGAGCCCGTCGTCGCACGCGCCGTCGTCGCAACACGGCTCGCCC
>CALJLK010000245.1 GCA_937982655.1 uncultured Sandaracinus sp. | reverse complement strand
CCTCGTCCCCGGCTCCGACCACGAGCGCCCCCGAGCCCGAGCCGGTTCGCGAGACGTACGCGTCCCCCACCACCGAAGGCACGATCGCGCGCGCGGAGCTCCTGCCGATCCTCGACGCGGGCTTCGGCCGCTTCCTGCAGGGCGTGATCACCGAGCCGCACCTCGAAGGCGAGACCTTCGTGGGCTTCCGGCTCACGAGCCTCTACCCCGACGATCCTCGCTTCGCGTCGCTCGATCTGCAGCCGGGCGACACCGTGGTGCGCGTGAACGCGTCGCCGATCGAGCGCCCGGAGCAGGCGCTCGCGGTGTGGAACGGGCTGCGCGTCGCGAGCGAGCTGGTGGTCGAGTACCGCCGCGGCGACGAGACGCGCGAGCTGCGCTTCGCGATCGTCGATTGATCGAGCGCCGATGGATCGAGCGCCGATGGATCGAGCGCCGATGGATCGAGCGCCGACCGGGCGTCGCGCGCGTCGATCACGACGAGAACGGTTCGGCTCGAACGCACGATCGACGCCGACGAACTGACGCTCAGCGCGACTCGCAGACGTACGTGCGCTCGCCGTCGCAGGGGCGATCGTCCCAATACGACTCGCGGCCGTCCGCGGTCATGACGACGCCGCAGTCTTCGCCGCTCTCGCCGCCGTCGTTCGGCTCGCCTTCGTCCCAGTTCACGTAGCGCATCGCCGCGCCGTCGAGCCAGGTCCACACGCCTTCGTCGACGAGGTCGTTGTGACCGAGCCAGGTGTCGCCCCACTCGCGCGCGAGCACGGCGGCGAAGACGAAGGCGTCTTCGGTCGCGTCGTCGATCACCGCGAGCGAGTAGCCGGTCGATTCGCAGTGCATGCGCGCGCCCGGCCAGCTCCGCTCGGTGTCGCAGAAGAGGTACGAGCGGCCTTCCCACGAGAGCTGCTCGCACGGGCAGGTCGCGCCTTCGTCGATGCGACCGTCGCAGTCCTCGTCGGTGCCGTCGCAGGTCTCGGCGACGCACACGCGCGCGTCGACGCCCGCGTCTTCAGCCTCCGTCGCGGCGTCTTCGGCTCCGGTGTCGAAGGCGCCCGCGTCCACGAGCCCCGCGTCGTCGCCCGAGAGCGGGTCCTCCGAGGGCGCCGAGGCGTCGCGCTCGCGGCGCTGCGTGTCGAGCGTGGAGCCCGACGCACAGCCCGCCACGCCGAGCGTGACGAGGAGAGCGAGGGCGATGGACCCCGTGGGCATGACCGAGGCGACGAGTGTGCGAACGCCGTGCCGCCAGAAAACGATGTGGTTTCGTGCGTTTGAAGGGCCGCGATCTGGGGTCGCGCGTCTCCAGATCGAACGTTCCGTCGGCAGGCGACGGTTGCCCCTCTCGTCGGCGCGGTCCCCGGAGCTACGGGACCGGGCGGATCGCGCGGCGGGCCCAGCGGCGCTCGACCTCGTCGAGGTTCCAGCCTTCGGGGCCGCGGGTGGCGTCGGTGTCGATCGCGGTGACGGCGCTCGTGAACCACGAGGCCGGCACCTGCGTGCGCGCATCGAAGACGTGCACGACGTGCTCACGTGAAGCGAGCACCAGGAGCGCCGCCTCGCGTTCGAGCACGAGCGTGTCGCCTTCGCGTCGCACGTCGAGGCGCGTGAGCGGCGCGGGAGGCGCGAAGGTGCCGCGGAGCTCGTCGACCGTCGCGCGCTCGACGCTACGGCTCGTGAGGTCGTCGGCGGTGCTGGTCGCGATCGCCCAGAACGCCGCGCCGTCGAGCACGGGGAGCACGAAGCGGTCGCGGTTCGCGGGGGCGAGCACGAGCACCTCGTCGTCGTCGGCTGCCCCCGCCGACCCAGTGGATCCGTCGATGCGCACGCCGGGCACCCCGACGATCGCGTCGATGCCCGCGGGCAGACGCAGATCCAGCTCGACCTCGACCACCGCGTCGACGCGCGCGAGGGTGGCGCCGTCGTCGACGAGCTCGCCGATCGCGAAGCCGAAGGGGGTCTCGACGTCGTCGCTCGGGTCGCCTGGCGTGCCTGCGTCGTCGATCGTCGCGAGCTCCGCGAAGGCGTGGCGCGCGTGCTCACCGACCGCGAAGGTGACGCGGCACTCGGTGTCGGTGCCGACGCAGGTCGCGGTACCGGGGGCCTCGCGATCGATGCGGGGATCGCGACCGGCGGAGAAGCGCGCCACGAGGCCTTCGCCTTCGCTCGCGCGCAGAGCACTCCACTCGGCGAGCTCGACGGTGACGGTGCGGGACGTGGGCGCCGTGCTCGGCTCGAGCGCGATCGTGAGCGCGCCCGCTTCGGCGCCGACGAAGGTCTGCGCGACGAAGCCGCTCATGCGTGCACCGACGACGTCGCCGCTCGGCAGCACCGACTCACCGGTCGCGTCGGTGATCGCGCTCGCGTCGTCGGACGTGACGGCGGCACCGACGAGCGGCGCGCGGGTGCGGGCGTCGATCACACGGACGCGAAGGCGCGCGCTGGCGTCGCCGAAGGTGCCGGGATCGAGGGGCGCGGCCGGCGGAGGATCGTCGGCGCAGGCGAGGAGCGGGAGGAGGAGCAGAGAAAGCAAGGTGCGCATGGGGCTCTCGAGGACCGCGGGCGCGGTGGTGGGGGTTGTAAGCGATGGAACGTGCGGAGGTCACGTGAGGCGGTGGGCGGTGTCGATGGCCCGAAGAACCAGGCGACGACGACCGCGCGCGCGGCGCATACTGCGCGCCCGCCCATGACGTCCGTCCCTGCCGCTTCGCTCGGGCCGCTCGTCGGCCGCCACGCCGAGCTCGCGCGCGCCGAGGAGCTCCTCGCGTCGGGAGCCCGCCTGCTCGTGCTGCTCGGACCGCCGGGGATCGGCAAGACCCGTCTCGCGCGGGAGCTCGCCCTCCGTTCGGGCGACCGGCGTTCGAGCGACCCGCTCTGGATCGACCTCGCGCAGGTGGAGAGCGCCGACGCGCTCGCTTCGCGGCTCGCCTTCGCGCTCGACGTCCGCACGAGCTGGGTCGAGCTCCACCCTGCGGCGACCTCCGAAGCACCCTCCGAGCGACCCCCGCCGCCGTGGATCGACGAGCTCGCGTGGGCCCTCGAAGCGCGCGCGGACGTCCTGCTGGTCCTCGACGAGGTGGACGCGGTCGCGCGCGAGCTCGGTCCGCTCCTCGTCGCGCTCCTCGCGGCCGCGCCGAACGCGCGGGCCCTCGTGACCTCGCGCGAGCGCCTCGGCGTCGCCGACGAGACGCCGCTCGAGCTCGGTCCGCTCGCCACCGTGGGCACCGACGGACCGAGCGACGCCGCGCGGCTCCTCGCGCTCCGTGCCGGCCTCACGCCGAACGACGCCGAAGCCGACGCGCTCGATCGCCTGGCGCGCGCGCTCGACGGGGTCCCGCTCGCGCTCGAGCTCGCGGCTGCGAGCCTGCAGGCGCTCGGTCCGGGCGAGCTGCTCGCGCGTCTGCCGTCGTTCCTCGAAGGCACGACCGGCGCGACCCTCCGTGACGCGCTCGATGCGTCGTGGCGACGGCTCCGCGCCCCCGAACGACGGGCGCTGGTGAGCTGTGCGGTGTTTCGTGGGCCCTTCGATCTCGACGCCGCGGAGGCCGTGATCGGCGTGGGCGCGGCGGACGAGCTCCGCGAGCTCCGGCATCGATCGCTCGTCGCGCGCGACGGATCGCGCTTCCGCCTCTACGCGAGCGTCCGTCAGCTCGCCGCCGCGCACGCCGAGCTCGCGCCCGAAGCGCGCGAGCGCCACCGCGCGTTCTTCGTCGCCCACGCGCGCGAGCAGCTCGATGCGCACACGCGCGGCGACGCGAGCGCCGGCGCTCGCCTCGTGACCTGCCTGGACGAGCTCGAGCACGCGAGCCTCGGCGCATCGCCCGACGAGCACACCACGCTGCTGCTCGCGATCGCCACCGCGCGGGTAGGACGCGTCGCGTCGCCCGAGCTGCTCGAGCGGCTCGAACGCGCGCTCCACGAGCGCCCCGCCGAGGCGGCCCTCATCCACGCGTTGCGCGCGCGTCTGCTCGAAGCCGCGGGGCGCATGGACGAAGCGATCGCGGCCTTTCGCGCCGCGCTCGCGCATCTGCCGGTCGGCTCGAGCGATCCGAGCGACCGTGAGCGCGACGCCGATCATCGCGTGGTCGAGGCGCGCGCGACGATCCTCGGCGAGCTCGCGCACGCCGAGCTCGCGCGGGGCGACGTGGTCACCGCGGCCGAGCACGCGCGCGAGGCCTTCGAGCACGCGGCGCCTTCGTCGCTCGCGAAGTGCCGCGCCGCGCGGGTGGTGGGCCTCGTCGCGCACGCGCGTGGTCAGCTCGACGAAGCGCGGGACGCCTACGTGGACGCGCTCGATCGCGCACGCGCGCTCGGGCTCGACGTGGAGGTCGCGGGGCTGCGCGCGGACCTCGGCGGGCTTCGCCTGCAACAACGTCGCCTCGAAGAGGCGCGCGAGGACTACGAGGCCGCGCTCGCGGGGCTCGATCCCGAGCTCGATCCGATCCGGCGCGGGCTCGCGGAGGGCAACCTCGCGATCCTCGAACAGGAGGAGGGTCAGCCCGCACGTGCGGCCGAGCTCTACGCGCGCGCCACCGAGCGTCTGCAGCGCGCGGGACATCGCCTCTACACCGCGCATCTTCAGGTCTACGCGGGCGCCCTCGCGCACGAGCACGATCGCCCGGAGGACGCGGCGCGCCTCTACGACGCCGCGCGTTCGAGTCTGCGTCGCGTGGGCGACGCGCGTCTGCTCGCGCTCGCTTCGGGGCTCGTGGGCGCGCTCGAAGCCCAGCGTGGGCGCGTGGCCGCCGCGAAGGAGGCGTTCGAGGAGAGTGATCGTGCGCTGACTCGCGTCGACGACGTCGGCGTGGCGCGCTCGGTGGAGCTGCACCGCGCGCACCTCTCGCTCGCACGGGGCTCCGACGAAGCGGTCGCGCTGCTGCGTGCGCTCGAAGGTTCGGAGCCGATGGCCTCGTCGGACGATCTGCGCCTGGCCGCGCGTCTGCTCCGGCGTCGCATCGGGCACGGCAGTCTTCGTGTGGCCGACGAGGCGCGCGCGCTGGTGCTGCCCGACGGAACCCACGTCGAGCTCGGCAGCCGCCTCGTGCTCTGGCGCCTCGTGAGCGCGCTGGTGGCCCTGCGCGAGCGCGCGCCCGGCGAGCCGCTCGCGATCGAGGCCGCGATCGAGGCCGGCTGGCCCGGCGAGCGGATGACCGGCGACTCCGCCAACAATCGCCTCAAGGTCGCGCTCTCCACCCTGCGAAAGCTCGGGCTCCGGGAGCTCCTCGTGCGCCACGAGTCGGGCGGGTATCTGCTCGATCCGAACGTGCCGATCAGTCACGATTGATCTCCTCGTTCGTGTCGTCTTTCAAGCGAGCTTTCGCGCCACGACCGTGGTCGTGAACGTGGTCGTGGTCGTGGTCGTGGTCGGACACGTCGCCGTTCACGGCAACGTCAACGTCAACGACGCCCACGCCCACGATCCGAGCAGTCGCATCAGTTCGAAGGGAAACGCCCCCGGCGTGCGTGCCGCGATCCTCACGAATCACGGCTCACCCGCCGGGGGCACTTCGCTCCCACCCCACCGCACGTCCGGCTCCGAAGAGCACGCCCGCTCACGAAAGAGGCGTGCTCACGGAACGGAAACGTTCCTCAAGGGACTGGGCAACCGTCGAAGCCGGCCGGGATCGCTTGCTCGGTCGTGGAGGCGTCGATCGAGAGGAGGAACGCGACCAGGTCGGCGCGCTGTTGCGCCACGTCACCAGTGGTGAGGAAGACGGGGTTCGCGGCGCGGAGGTGCTCCTCCCACGCCGGATCCGAGACGAGCTCTTCGAGGGTGCGCGCCTGCCCGTGGTGCAGGTAAGGCGCCCCGACCGAGAGGCCGTAGAGGGAGGGCACGTTGTAGCCACCGTCGCCCTGCGCACGCGCTCCGTTCGCGCGGATTTCGAGCGCCGCGGTCGCTGCGGCGTCGCCCGGGACACCGAAGGTCTCGACGTCGCGCTGCACGCACGCGACCTGCGGCGGGCCCTGCACGACGCCCGTCGAGTCCGCGCTCGCCGGCTGCGCGCCGATCTGCGTGGTGTGTTGGTTCCAGCCCGGCGGCCACGCCTCGGGCGCCTCGAAGGCCTGCGTCGCGAGGCCCGCGTTGGTCGCGCTCGACGGCACGAAGAAGCGCCGCGAGACCGTCCAGCCCTGGCCGCCGTGGCACGACACGCAGCCGCCGTTGTTCGCGCCGCCGCTCGGCATGCCGAAGAGCGCCGCGCCGCGCGCGACCGAGGCCGGATCGAGGAAGCGGAGACCCTGCGGCGGATCGATGGTGCGCACCCACGCGTCGACCGCGTCCCACTCCCCCGGCACACACGATCCCTCGGCGTCCGCGAGCTCCTTCACCGGCTGCGCGAGGTTGCCCGGCATCGCGACCTGAGTCTCCGCCGCGAGCGCCGAACAATCGCCGTTCGTGACCGCGCCGCGACCGCCCGACACGTCGCGCGTGTTGCGCTCGAAGTCGTGCATCTCGTCGAAGATCCCGGTCCAGTTGAAGATGCGTTGTTTCTGCGGACCCGCGCCGTGCGAGTACGAGCCGTCGAGCGAGGTGCTCTGGCGCGGGCCGGCCGCGAACGACCACGTGACGTTGTCGGTGAGACCGCCCGGATGACACGAGCCGCAGCTCGACCAGCCGTTGTTGCTCCAGCGCGCGCGGCCGGTGAAGAAGAAGCGACGGCCGCGGTTCACCTCGGTGGAGTCGCTGCTCGTCGACGCCTCGTGGGTGCTCGCGAGCGCCTGCGTCGACAGATCGACGATGCCGAGACGGCGGGTGACCCAGCAGTTGAGGAACGCGCGCGGTCCGTCGTGCGCGGTCACGATGCCGATCGGACCTTGGCAGCCCGCGGTCGAGCCTTCGGGCGCGCCGACGACGTCGATCTGCAGGTTGCGCGACGAGCCGAGCGTCACGGTGCCCGCGTCGGGGTCGAAGGTGATGCGCTGCACGGCGTCGGCGCCGCGGCTCGCGGAGTACGCGATGAGCGAGTCGCCGATGAACGCGAGGTCGACGGTGTCGGCGAGGAAGAGCTTGTTCTCTCCCTCCGCCTCGCGGACGAGGCGCGCGAGGTTCGTGGTGCCCGCGCCGTCCCGGACCTCGGTGCGCGTCGCGATGTCGGCCACGTAGATCACCGGCTGCACGTTCAGATCGAAGCGCACGGGCGCGGCGGGCGAGACGCTGATCGAGGTCACGTAGAGGCGACCGCCCGCGATCGCGATGCCGCCGAGCTGGTTCGGCGAGGTGAGCACCTCGGGTCCGCCTTCGGTGGCGGAGAAGCCGCTCGAGACCGGCTCGAAGGTGATCGGGCCGTCGGGCACGTTGTCGCTCGTGCGGTAGACGCGCACGAGGCCGCGACGGCTCGCGTCGGCGTTCTCGGCCCCGTCGATGGGCGTGCCGAAGAACTCGGGCGCGAAGAGCAGCTCGTCGGAGTCGTCGGCGTCGCCGTCGTTGGTGACCGCGAGCGCGAAGGGGTTGGTCGGGTTGTCGATGCTCTCGGTGCGCTCGAAGCTCGCGACGTCGATCACCCCGATGCTGCCCTCGGCGTGCTCGGCGACGTAGAGGATCGCGCCGGTGGGCGAGAGCGCGAGGCCGGTGGGCTCCGCTCCCACGTCGACCGTCGCCGTGACCGTCGGCTCGTCGTCGATGCCGTCGATGCGCACGACCGTGGCTTCGCCGCGGTTGCTGACGAAGGCCGTGGTGCCGTTCGGGTGGAAGACGATCGACGAGGGCCTCACGCCGGTGTCGACGATCGCGCGACGCGCACCCGTGGCCGCGTCGAAGAACGCCACCGCGTCTTCTTCGGGGCTGACCATGCCGACGATCGCGTCGTCGTCGGTGATCGCGAGCGCGCTCGAGCGCGAGGCGCGCCGCAGGATCGCGACCTCGCCACCGCCGTCGGGCAGCTCGACGCCGCCGTCCTCGTCGCCCGCGTCGATCTCGTCGCCCGCGTCGATCTCGTCGCCCGCGTCGACCCCCGCGGGGCCGTCGTCGTCCCCACAGCCGCCGAGCGCCATCACGCTCACGAGCCCCCAAGGCAAGAGCCTCTTCCAGTCCATGCGTCCTCCTCGCGAGGCGCGCCTCGCAAGAGAAGAAGCTGGCGACCCGCGGGGTCGGTCGCGAGTTAACTCGGGTAAAATGTCGGCCTTCGGTCGCGCCGTCGGCGCCAAAGCGAACGGGCGCCCCCGAAGGAGCGCCCGTGAATCGCACGTGCTCGTGTGCGTTCGGGTGCGCGATCAGCCCGGCATCCGACCCGGCGAGACCGTGGTGCCCTGGTGGAAGCCGAGGCCCTTCTCCGCCATCGCGACGAGCAGCGGCGCGGGGGCGAAGCGTTTGCCGACCGCCTGCTCGTACTGCCGGAGGCGCCGCACGATCTCCTTGGCCCCGACGGTGTCGACGAAGCGGAACGGTCCGCCGCGGAAGGGCGGGAAGCCGAGCCCGAAGATCGCCCCGATGTCGCCGTCGCGCGCGGAGCGGAGGATGCCCTCTTGGAAGCAGAGCGCGGCCTCGTTGACCATCTGCAGCGTGCAGCGCCACGCGACGTCGTCGGCGCTCACGCTCGTGTTGTCCGGCTTCACGCCGAGCACGGCGTAGACCGACTCGTCGACGCCCTTCTTGTCGCCACCGTAGAGGTAGAAGCCCTTGCCGTTCTTGCGACCCTTGCGGTCGTCGGCGATGAGCTTCTCCATGCCCGCCGGCGCCGCCATGCGGTCGCCGAAGGCTTCGAGCATCACCTTGCCGACCTTCGCGCCGACGTCGATGCCGACCTCGTCGGTCAGCTTGATCGGGCCGACCGGGAAGCCGAAGTCGAGCATCGAACGGTCGATCGTCTCGATCGCCACGCCCTCCGCGAGCAGGTGCGCGGCTTCGTTCATCAGCGGCGCGAGGATGCGCGTGGTGTAGAAGCCGGGACCGTCGTTGACCACGATGACGGTCTTGCCCTGCTTCTTGCCGAGCTCGACGCAGGTCGCGGTCGCTTCGTTCGAGGTCTTCGGCGTCACGATGATCTCGAGCAGAGGCATCTTGTGGACGGGGCTGAAGTAGTGCATCCCGAGAACGTTCTCGGGGTGCGCGCTCGCGTCGGCGATCTTCGCGATCGGGATCGACGAGGTGTTCGAGGCGAAGATGGCGTTCGGGTTCGCCTTCTCCACGTCGCGGACCATCGTTTGTTTGAGCGCGAGATCCTCGAAGACCGCTTCGATCACGACCTCACACGCCGAGAAGCCCGAGTAGTCGGTGGTTCCGGTGGTCAGCGTCATGAGCTGATCGGCGTCCATCCGGTTCATGCGCTTCTTCTTCACGCGCTCGTCGACGATCTCGCGCACGTACTTCAGGCCCGCGAGGATGCCCTTGGCGTCGCGGTCCTTGAGGCGCACGGGCGTCTTCGCCTGCGCGGTCGTCACGTACGCGATGCCCGCGCCCATCAGGCCCGCGCCGAGCATGCCGACGTGGGTGATCGCGCGCGGCTTCGCGTCCGGATCGTTCGTGCCGTTGTCCTTCTTCAGCGCCTGGGTGGCGAAGAAGATCGAGCGCAGCGCCTTGGACTCCGGGCTCATCACGAGCTCGCCGAAGGCCTTGGCTTCGGCGTCGAGCCCACCTTCGAGGCCCTTCTCGAGGCCCGCCTTCACGACGTCGAGGATACGATCCTGCGCCGGGTAGTTGCCGCGGGTCTTCTTGTGCAGCGCCTTGCGGGCCTGATCGAAGAGCACCTTGCGGCCGAGCGGGTTGTGCGCGAGCGCGAGCTCCGCGAGGGCCTCCTTGTCGCCGAGCTGCTCGAAGAAGGAAGGTGGCTTCTTGTGGTGGCCTTCCTTCGCGAGCTTCTCCGCGTATTTCACCGCGACGTCGAGCAGGATCGCGGCCGGCACGACCTCGTCGACGAAGCCGAGCTTCTTGGCCTTCTTTCCGTCGACCTGCTTGCCGGTCAGCAGGAGATCCAGAGCCGCCTGCACGCCGATCAACGCCGGAAGTCGCTGGGTGCCGCCGGCGCCGGGGAGCAGACCGAGCTGACACTCGGGCAGGCCGAGCTTGGTCTTGTGCGAGTCGCTCGCGACGCGCGCGTGGCAGGCGAGGGCGACCTCGAGGCCGCCGCCGAGGCAGGCGCCGTGGATGGCGGCCACGACGGGCTTGGAGAAATCCGCGATTCGGTTCATCGCGCGCTGACCGTCGCGTGAGAGCTTCTCCGCGTCGGCGGCCGACGTGCACGCGTCGAGCATGTCGATGTTCGCGCCCGCGATGAAGGAGTCCTTCTTGCCGGAGGCGAAGACGACCGCTTTGACCGAAGCGTCCTTCCCGAGGTGCGCGAAGGCCTCCGCGAACTCCTGCGTGAAGTCCTCCTTGAGGGTGTTCATGGACTCGCCGGGGACGTCCATGATCAGGATCGCGACGTCGCCGCGGCGATCGATGCGCAATGCGCTCTGCTTGTCGCTCACGATTCCACCTCCAAGACGATCGCGGCGCCGAGGCCGCCCGCGGCGCACGCGGTGCAGAGGCCGAGGCCGCCGCCGCGGCGCTTCAGCTCGTTGAGGGTCTGGGTGATCTGACGCGCGCCGGTGGCGGCGAACGGGTGACCGAGCGCGAGGGAGCCGCCCGAGACGTTGAAGGTGTCCCAGTCGATGGTGCCGATCGCTTCGTCGCGGCCGAGGTGCTTCTGCGCCCACGCCTTCGACTCGAAGGCCTGCGTGTTGGAGAGCACCTGCGCGGCGAAGGCCTCGTGCATGTCGAGGAGCGCCAGGTCGTTGAGCGTGATGCCCGCGCGGTCGAGCGCCTTCGGGGTCGCGTAGCTCGGACCCATCAGCATCTGGCCCTTCGGATCGAGCGCCGCGAACGCGTAGCTCTTGATGAAGCCGAGCACGTCCAGGCCGTGGGCCTTCGCGACGTCCTCGCGCATCACGAGCACCGCGCTCGCGCCGTCGGTGAGCGGCGAGGCGTTGCCGGCGGTGATGGTGCCGTACTTCTTGTCGAAAGCGGGTTTGAGCTTGTCGTAGCTCTCACGCTCGGACTTCTCGCGCACGAGGTTGTCCTTGCGGATCGACTCCGCGTACTTCGACGGAACGAAGACCTCCATCACCTCGCCGTCGAGCTTGCCTTCCGCCCACGCCTTCGCGGCGAGGGTGTGGCTGCGGTGCGCGAGATCGTCCTGCGCCTTGCGCGAGATGCCGTTCTCCTGCGCCATCTTCTCCGCGCTCTCACCCATCGAGAGGCCCGTGGAGGGCTCCTTGATGGCGGGCGGAACCGGCGCGAGATCGCCCGGCTTCAATCCCATGAACGCCTGGAGTCTCTGCTGCAAGGTCTTGGCCTTGCTCGCCTCGATCAGCGCCGCCGCGAGCCGCTTGCTCACCGTGATGGGCACGTCGCTCGAGCTGTCCGCGCCACCCGCGAGGCCGACCGCGATGGTGCCGGTCGCGATCGCTTCGGCGACGTTGATCGTCGACTGGTAGCTGGTCGCGCAGGCGCGGCTGACGCTGAAGGCGTCGATGTCGCGCGGCATGCCGGTCCCGAGCACGATCTCGCGCGCGATGTTCGGCGCGTGCACGGAGGGGACGACCTGGCCGTAGACGACTTGCTCGATCAGCGAGGGATCGACGCCGGTGCGCTGCAGCAGCTCGTTCACGACGATCTTGCCGAGATCGAGCGCGCTCACCTCGCGGTACGCCGACCATTGCTTGGCGAACGGCGTGCGGAGCCCCGCGACGATCGCGACGCGCTCGCCCTTCTTGCCCAGGCGTTTGGCCTGGTCGCTCTTGCTCATGGCTACCCTCCCGAGTCGGCGCGCCTCCCGAACGGCGCGCGCTTCGTTGGCTCGCTCACGCCCACGCAACGACGTGGTGAATGGCGATTCAGTGAGGTCTACGGCTCGTGACGCGGTGTGTCAATGCGCGGTCTCTGCGAGAAGTCGGCGGCTGACCCCGCCGACACCGTGAAGAAGTGCGAGGGAGCGAGCGGTGCCAGAACTACGCGCGCGGGGCGGGCGCGAGTAGGATTCATCGGATGTCCAGCGTGCTCTCCCGCATCCGTCACGGCACCGCGTCGATCGCGCCCCTGCGCTCGGAGCTGCCGTGGTGGGAGGCGTTGCCGGAGGACTTCGCGTCGACCGAGGAGCCCTTCGCGCTCGAAGCGGGCGACAAGATGCGCGTCGCGAGCACGGCGGTGATCGACGTCGGCATCCGCACCGCGGCGGCTTCGGCGGTCGCGGGGCTCGCGCTGCCGCTCGGCTACCACCCGCGCGAGCTGCGGCGCGCGCTCGACGACGTCGACTTCTACTTGCCGATGGCCAAGAGCGGCGACGCGACGAAGTTCTTCCGCGCGCCGCCCTCGAACGTCCGGGTGCGCACCTCCCCCGCCGACTGGTACCCGCGCTTCGATCCCGAGGACGGCACCTGCGAGACCATTCGCTTCGACAGCCCCTTCATGCCGGTGAACCCGCGGCTGCACGCGCGTTACCTCAAGCACGCCGGCAACCGCGTCGCGCATGCGCGCTATTGGTTCCACGGCGATCGCCCGCGCCCGACGATCGTCGCGATCCACGGCTTCTCGGCCGACCTCTACCTCGTCAACGAGTGGTTCTTCGCGATCCCGTGGTTCTACCGGATGGGCTGCGACGTCGTGCTCTTCACCTTGCCCTTCCACGGAGAGCGGCAGCCGGCGTACTCGCCCTTCAGCGGGCACGGCTACTTCGCGGGCGGGCCTTCGCACATCAACGAGGCGGTCGCGCAGTCGGTGATGGATCTGCGCATCTTGATCGACTGGCTGATGAACGTGCGCGGCGTGCCGAAGGTCGGTGTCACCGGCGTGAGCCTCGGCGGCTTCACGTCGAGCGTGCTCGCGGTGGCGGAGCCGCGGCTCTCCTTCGCGATCCCGAACGTGCCGGTGGTGACCTTTCCGGATCTGGTGCTCGAGTGGGAGCCGATCGGAGTCACGGTGCGGACCATGCTGCGCGTGGTCGGGCGGCGGCTGGTGGACGCGCGGCGTCTGCTCGCGGTGAGCAACCCGCTGACCTACGCGCCGGTGGTGCCGAAGGAAGGCCGCATGATCGTCGGTGGCGTCGGCGATCGGCTCGCGCCGCCGAAACACTCGCGGCTGCTCTGGGAGCATTGGGATCGGTGCGCGCTGCACTGGTTCCCGGGCAGCCACCTGCTGCACCTCGATCGCGGCGTGTACCTCGAGGAGATCGCGAAGTTCCTCCATCGCTTGCAGTTCTTGCCGCAGCAGGCGGCCTGAAGCGTCGCGCAGCATCTGCATCGCGAGCGCAGGATCATCGCGACGCGCGCAGCCGATCTGTCGGAGAGGGCGCATGAGTCTCGCGACGGTCACGCGCGCCGTCCTCGTTCGTCGACGGTGGTGGACCCGCGAACACGAGCGTGTCGCGAGGCGCGGACGACGCAGGCACGCGCGCTGCAAACGCCTCGCGCATGCACTTCACCGGACCCGTTCGCGACTTCATGAGCTCCCCCGTCCGCACGCTGCGCGCGTCGGCGCCGATCGAGGAGGCCGACCAGCTCCTGCACGAGCACGATCTCTCCGCGGTCGGTGTGGTGAACGACGACGGTCGCCTCGTCGGCGTGCTCTCGCGCAGCGATCTCCTCCGCGCGTCCGACTTCGGGCGCGGGCGCACGTTCACGCTGCCGAAGGGCACGGTCGCCGACGTGATGACGCCCGATCCGATCTCCGTCGGCGTCGGCACCGAGCTGCGCGTCGCGGCGCGCACGATGCGGGATGCCCGCATTCACCGGGTCTTCGTCGAAGAGGGCGATCGGTTGGTCGGCGTGCTCTCGACGCGCGATCTGATGCGCGTGGTGGTCGAGCGTGGGGTCGCGGAGCCGCTCGGCGAGCTCGCGCACAAATCGCTCGTGACCGTGAAGGCCGACGACCCCCTCGCGCTCGCCGCCGATCGGCTCGACCGTTCGAACAAGCAGGGCCTCGTGGTGGTCGAGGACGGTTGGCCGGTCGGCATCTTCGATCAGCGCGTCGCGCTCGCGAGCCGCGGGCTTCCTCCGGAGACGCGTGTGGACGAGGTGATGACCTTGCGCATCGTGACCTTGCCGCCGCACGTGCCCGTCTCGCGCGCGGCCGCGCAGGCCCTCGAGCTCCGCGTGCGCCGCATCTTGGTGGTGCAGGAGCGCGGCACCGTCGGCATCGTCAGCGGGCTCGACTTCGCGCGTTTCCTCGCGCGCTGAGCTGCACGCGCGTTTCCTCGCGCGCTGAGGGGCACGCGCGCTTCCTCGCGCGCTGAGCGGCACGCGTTTTCTCGAGCGTTACCCGCGGTCGTGGTCCGGGTCGTATCCGCGGCGGACGCCGATCCCGCGACGACGAAGATTCGACGCGCGCGTGGGTTGCGGTAGATCCTCGCGCGTGCGTCGAGCTCTCTTCACGGTCGTGCTCTGGGCGTGCGGTGGCGAGCCTTCCGCGCCCGAGCCGCCGCCACCGCCACGCGTGCCGACGCCCGAGGTGGTCGAGGTCGAAGCGAGCCCATCGCCGTGGCCGACCGAGACCGCGTCGCTCGCAGAGAGCCTCGCGCGCTTCGAGGACGAAGCTTCCTGCGTGGCGCGCTTGCGGCAGAGCGTGCCGGTCGAGCTCGCCCAGGCGCTCGCCGATCTCGGCTACGACGCGGTGCTCGACGACGTCTGCCGCGATCTGCGCGCGGGCAAGAGCGGGGATCCCGAGGCGTGCGAATCGCTCGGTGCGACCGGGCTGCGCGACGGGTGCCGCATGCGGGTGGCGCTCGCGACGCGCACGCCCGAGCACTGTCCGCCCGCGCGCTCGATGGAGGGACGCGATCCGAGCTGCCTCGCGTGGACGACGGGAGTCACGCGGCTTTGCGACGCGACGGTGGGCGAAGCGCGACGTCGGTGCGTGGCGGTGGCGACGAACGACGCGGGGGCGTGTGGACGCGACGCGGCGTGTGCGGCGGCGGTGCGACGGTACGGCAGCTCGGTCGTGGCGAGCGAGGACGCGGACGAGCTCGACGAGGAGGGCGCGCGCGACGACGCGGCGCTGTCGATCGTGCACACGAGCTCGGGGGAGGCGCGTCGTACGGAGCACGTCGAGGCCGTCGCACGCGGGGTCGCCCTCGCGGCGGAGGGCTGCGCGTCGCGCGTGCGCGTGGAGGTCGGTGGTCCGCTCTCCGAGGGGGCGCAGCTCGTGCTGGAGGTCGTGCTGCGCGTCGACGAGGAGGGCGCGTGGCGCGGCGACGTGCGCGATCTGCGATTCGCGGAGCGGCGGCTCGCGGTGCCTTCGGTGGTGATGGACGCGGTGGCCGACGAGCTCGTGGTGGAGCGCCGGCGGGGTGGGGCGATCGCGATGCGTCTGCGGGGGAGGCTCGGGACCGCAGCGACGCTGGAGGTCGTGCTGCGGAGCTTCGTGCGCGATCTCGAGGCGAGCCCCGCGGCGTGTGGCGCACGTTGAGCGTTCGGTGATGCGCCAATCACGATCGCCCTCTGCGGTCGCGCCGTGCACGATCGCGCCCTCTGCGGTCGCACCGTGAGCCTTCGAGCGATGACGTGCGTGAGACGGCTCGACGTGTTCGCGCCGCTTCGGCAGCCTTGTCCGCATGAGCCGCCCCGACCGTTTGGACGCCATGCTCGACGACATCCGCGACTTCGTGCGCGAGCGCGAGTGGGAGCCCTTCCACGACCCGAAGAACCTCGCGATGGCGGTGGCCTCCGAGGCGGGCGAGCTGCTCTCGGAGCTGCGGTGGGTGCGCGGCGAGGAGGCGGACGCGCACTGCGCGGACCCCGAGGCGCGTGGGCGGGTCGCGGACGAGATCGCCGACGTCGCAGTGAGCTTGTTGATGCTCGCGGATCGCATCGGCCTCGATCTGCCGGCCGCGGTGCACGCGAAGATGCGGAAGAATCGGCAGAAGTATCCGGCGGACGAGCACCGAGGCCGTTGAGCCGCGACGCTCGAGCTTCCGGCTCGAGAGTCGTGCTCGCGCGTCGTGCGCGCGCGTCGTGCTCGCGTGTCGTGCTCGCGCGTCGTGCTCGCGTGTCGTGCTCGCGCGTCGTGCTCGCGCGTCGTGCTCGCGTGTCGTGCTCGCGCGTCGTGCTCGCGTGTCGTGCTCGCGCGTCGTGCTCGCGCGTCGTGCTCGCGCGTCGTGCTCGTGCGTCGTGCTCGCGTCGTGCCCGGCGCGCTCAGATCATCGCGCGCGCGGCCTCGCGCCACTTGCGGAGCTTCGCGATGGGAGCGCCGACCGCGCGGGCGAGCGCCTCGAGGCGCGCGTCGTCGAGCTGCGCGAGGGTGGCGACGTCGGTCACGTCGTTCGCACGCAATCGCTCGGCGAACGCGGGGCCGACGCCCTTCACGGTGGTGAGCGGGTCCGCGTCGGTCGAATCGACGTCGGCCGTGCGGCGCGGCTTCTTGGGCTTCGCGCGAGGGGATTCGTCTTGCGTCGTCGCCGGCACGTGATCGGCGAGCTCGCGTCGCACCAGCTCGCGGACGAGCGCTTCGAGCTCGGTGCCGGATGGAAGCGGCGACGTCTCGGGAGCGAGCGGTGCCGGCGCGAGCGGCGCCACGGGCGCCAGCGGTGCGGGCGGGAGGAGCGACGCGCGACCGCTGCCCTCGCCGGGAGCACGCGCCGCGATGTCGGCGAAGCGCGCCACGAGGGACACGAGGCGGGCCTCCATCGCCTCCACGCGCGCACGCAAGGTCGCGTCGGAGGCGCGCTCGAGGATCGCGAGGCGCTCCTCGAGCGCGACCCATGGGGCGTCGGTGTCGTGCGAGTCGGTGTCGTGCGCGTGGGGGCTTGCGTGCTTCGGATCGTGTGCGTGGCTCGTGCTCGCTTCGAGCGCACGCAGCGACTCTTCGAGCGCGCGCACACGTTCGGTGGTGTCTCGCTCTCGCGTGTCGAGCCCTCGCGACGCTTCGTGGGCTGCGGTCGCGACGTCGAGCGCGCGATCGGCGCGTGCACGCCCCTCGTCGCGGGCGCGCTCGAGTCCCGACGTGCGATCGAGCAACGACGCGAGCGAGGCGACGGTAGCGTCGAGCTTCGTGTGCAAGCTGGCGAGGCTCGCACCGAGGGTCTCGAGCTGCGTGTCGATCGCAGCGAAGCGGGGATCGGACTCGAGCGCCACGATGCGGGCGGTCCACTTCGGGAGCTCGTCGACGTGGGTCTCGAGGTGACGTAGGCGGGCCTGGAGCGCGGCGTCGGCGAGCGAAGCCGTGGTCGTGCGTTCCCCCGGACGTTCGGTCGGAGGCCGAGACACGAGCGCCGGGCGAGGTGCGGCCAGCGCGCGCGGTGTCGCGCTCGGCGTCGGCATGCTTGCGCTCGACGTCGGCATGCTCGCGCCCGACGTCGGCATGCTCGCGTTCGGCGTCGTCGCGCTCGGAGTCGTCGCGCTCGGAGTCGTCGCGCTCGGAGTCGTCGCGCTCGGAGTCGTCGCGCTCGGAGTTGGCGCCACGGTCGCGCTCGTAGCGGTCGTCGTAGGAGCGCTCGCGTCGCTCGGTCCCACCCGACGCAGCTCGCGAGTCGAACGATCGACGCGCGGCGGGACGCCGCCCGCGAGGGGAGGGGGGACGCTCGGGCGCGGGGTCGTCGGCGCGTCCGCCGGGCGTGCGGCCTCGGCCGCTTGCGCGAAGGGCAGCGGCTCGGGGCGCACGTCGGGCACGCGGGTCTCACCCGAAGGCACGTCGGTGATCGGCTTGAGCTTCACCGTCGCGCGGGAGCTGCGGGGCGTCTCCGCGCGACCGGGCGCGACCGCCGCCGCGAGGGGCGGAGGGACCAGGCTCTTGCCGAGCCGCACGGGGGGCTTCGACGCACCCGGCGATTTCGGCGGCGGATCCGTCGGGCGATCCGAGCTCTCCGGCTCGAGGTCGGGCGAGGGCGTGCGACGCGACGGAAGCGGCGGCGGACCCGAGCGAGGCCGAGCGGCGTCGACCTCGTCGAGCGCGATCTCTTGGGTGCGGTCGTCGCGATCTTCCGCCATCGGCGCAGGACGATACCGGATCTCGCGGTCCTGCGAGCCCTGGATTGCCCGGACTCGATCTCCGCGCTCGGGCTGAGCGGGAGCGCGAGCGGTTCTGGCCCCACGAGCACCGACCCTCGACGCGCGCGTACGATCGGAGGCAGGCTCCGCGCGTGTCGCTCTTTCCTCGCCTCGCTTCCCCCGACGTCCGCCTCGCGCTCGAGGTCGACGAGGGTCCGCGGCTGACCCCGCACCCCGGCAATCCGCGCTCCCTCGACTACGCCACGCTCGCCCGCGCGGCGAGCGCGCACGTCGCGCAGCTCCACGAGCTCGGCGTCGAGCGCGGCGCGCGCGTGGCGATCTGGGCGCGCTCGGACCTGCCGACGCTGGTCGCGCTCGTCGGCAACGCGCTCGCGGGTGTGGTCAGCGTGCCGCTCAGCCCGAAGCTCGGCGCGCGCGAGCTGATGCACGTGCTGACCGACGCCGAACCGGCGGTGGTGCTCACGTCCGACGTCGAAGGACAGTCGACGCCCGCGCTTCCGCTGCGCGCGCTCGAGACGATCGACGCGAGCGAGCCACCGCCGATCCGTGAGCTCGACGACGACCCGGTGTTGCTGCTCTACACGAGCGGAACCACCGGCGCGCCCAAGGGCGTGGAGCTGAGCGCGCGTGGGATCGCCGCGAACCTCGACGCGCTCGCCGACGCGTGGGGCTGGACCGAGGCGGACGACGTGGTGCACGCGCTGCCACTCTTTCACGTGCACGGGCTCGTGCTCGGTCTCTTCGGCGCGCTGCGGGCGGGCGGCGCCCTGCGTCACGTCGCGCGCTTCGAACCGGCGGCGATCGGCGCGCAGCTCGCGGCGAGCCCCCGCGCGATGCTCTTCGCGGTGCCCACGATGATCCATCGATTGATCGACGCCGCCGAGGCGGACCGCTCGGTCGCGAGCGCGCTCGGCCGCGCGCGCCTCGTGGTGAGCGGGAGCGCGGGGCTGCCGACGCGCGAGCACCGACGCTTCGAGTCGATCACGGGACGTGGGATCGTCGAGCGCTACGGGCTCACCGAGACGCTCATCGTGTGTGGGGTGCGCGCGGACGAAGGCGCGCGACCGGGGTACGTCGGGCGACCGCTGCGCGGGGTCGAGGTTCGCCTGGTGGACGACGCCGGCGCCGTGATCGACGCGCACGACGACGCGACGATCGGCGAGGTCCTGGTGCGCGGCCCGAGCGTGCTCGCGGGGTATCTGCACCGACCGGACGCGAACGAGGAGGCCTTCGACGCGGAAGGGTTCTTTCGCACCGGGGATCTCGCGACGCGCGCGAGCGACGGAGCGCTGCGCATCGTGGGTCGCAAGAGCACCGACCTCATCAAGTGTGGCGGCTTCAAGATCGGCGCGGGCGAGATCGAGGCGGTGTTGCTCGAGCAGTCGGGCGTGCGCGAGGGCGCGGTGGCCGGGCTGCCCGACGACGATCTCGGAGAGCGCATCGTCGCCTTCGTGGTCGCCGATCCGAACGTGCCTCGAGACGGAGACGCGCTGATCGCGGCGGTCGCGCGCGAGCTGGCGGTGCACAAGCGCCCGCGGGAGATCCGCTTCGTCGACGATCTCCCGCGTAACGCGATGGGCAAGGTCCAGAAGGCGAAGCTGCGCGCCTGAGCCGCGCGCGCGAATCGGCCTGACCCGCCGGCGTTCGGGTGTAGGCTCCGCGCCGTGGACATCCGGCTGGTCGTCATCGAGATCGCCGAGAAGCTCGGCCTCCTGACGACCGCCGCGCTGGTGTCGGTGCTCGTGCCGCCGCTGCGAAACCGTCTGCTCGGCGTCGGCGGGCAGCCGCGCGATCGCGTGGCGGCCTTCCTGCTCGGCTTCTCGCTCTCGATGTGGGGCGCGAAGATGGGCGTGTGGTGGCTCGAGCACCACGTGAACATCCACGCGATCGGCGTGATGATCGCGGCGCTGCTCGGGGGCATCCGCACCGGGGTGCTCACGGGGCTCTTTGCGGGTCTCTTCTACGTCTACCGCGTCGAGCCCTCGCTCGGGCTCGTCGGCGTCGCGGCCACGATCGTCGAGGGCGCCGTCGCGGGTTGGATCGTGGAGAAGCGCCCGCAGTGGTTCTCGGGTTGGCGCACCTTCGCGACCGCGTGCCTCGTTCAGCTCGCGCGCGCGAGCTGCCTCGCGATCTACCTCGGGGTCACGGGCGACCTCGCGCGTCGGCTCGAGATGGTGCCCGCGCTCGCGGTGCAGATGTTCGGCGTCGCCTCCGGCATGACGTTCTGGATCTTCTCCGCGCGCGTCGTTCTCGCCCGCGAAGAGGCCGCGATCGCGCTCGTCGAGGCGCGCGCGGCTGCCGATCACCTCGCGCTCGAGGCGTTGCGGCGGCGGCTCGAGCCGCACTTCCTCTTCAACGCGCTCAACACGCTGCGCGCGACGATCCGCAAGGATCCGGCGCGCGCGCGTGATCTCGTCAGCGATCTCTCCGACCTCTACCGCTACCTGCTCAATCACCCGGAGGACGCGCCCGTCTCGAGCGAGGTCGATCACGCCTGCGCGTACCTCGCGATCGAGAAGGCGCGCCTCGGGGAAGGGCGGCTCGAGGTGCAGACCGCGATCGACGACGACGTGAGGCACGCGCGGGTCCCCGCGCTCACGCTGCAGCCGCTGGTGGAGAACGCGGTCAAGCACGGCGTGGGGGCGCACGAGTCGGGCGTGGTGCGCATCGAGGCGCGACGCGAAGGGCGCGCGCTGATCGTCGAGGTGCACGACGAGAGCGAGGGCGAGCACCTCGGCAAGGTCGAGGCGGGTCACGGCATCGCGCTCAAGACGCTGCGCGAGCGGCTCACCAAACGCTTCGGCGAGTCGGCTACCCTGGAGCTCGTGCCGAAGGAGCGAGGCACGATCGCGCGAGTCACGCTACCCTGGCAGGCCGTCGGACCGGAAGGCAGCGAGCCCGAGGACGACGATCAGGAGATGGACGCCGCATGAGCAAGGAGGCCCTCAAGGCCGTGGTGGTCGACGACGAGCCGCTCGCGCGCGACGAGCTCGGGTTCCTGCTCGGACAGCTCGACGTCGAGGTGGTGGGCGAGGCCGCGAACGCCAAACAGGCGCTCGAGCTCGTGGACGAAGCGCAGCCGCACGTGACGTTCGTGGACCTACGCATGCCGGGCCCGGACGGGATCGCGCTCGCGGAGGCGCTGCGCGCGCGTCAACCGCAGATGTGTGTGGTCGTGGTCTCCGCGCACGACGACGGAGCGCTGCGTGCGTACGAAGCGGAGGTGCTCGACTACCTGCTCAAGCCGGTGCGCCTCGAGCGATTGAAGGCGACGCTCGAGCGGGTGCGCGGCAAGCTGGAGCCGGGGGCTTCGGGCGACGAGCCGCTCGATCGGCTCGCGGTGCGGCGCAAGGGTGGGTACGTCGTCGTCGACATCGAGGACGTGATCTACTTCCAGGTGCGCGACGAGCTGGTGTGGGCGATCACGGCGGACGACGCGTACGCGCTCGACCTGACGCTCGCGACGGTGGAGCGGCGCGTGCCGAAGGGCGACTTCTTCCGCTCGCATCGCGCGTGCCTCGTGCGGCTCTCGAAGATCAAGACGCTCGAGCCGAGCGGCACCGGCACGTACGAGCTGGTGCTCGATCACCCGGAGACGCCGCGCGTGCCGCTGGCCCGCGAGCGCGTGCGGCACCTGCGCGCGCTGATTCCGTTCGCGGGCTGATCCCCGTCGCGGGCCGAACCCGCTCACGCGCACGTCGGCTGGCGAGCGATCGCCTCCCGTGCTTCTCTTCCCTCGCGCGGGAGGGGCGCAAGGAGGTTTCGTCATGCGCTCGTGCGCACGAAGCGACTCGCGCCCGTGGGGCTCCGGTGTTTCCGAACGTCCGTTCTCGCGACGCGTCCCGCGTCTTCGTGGATTCTCGCGACGCTTTTCGCGTCTTCGTGGATTCTTGCGAAGACGCTTCACAGGTCTTCGCGAACGTTCCACGCGAAATGCGCTGGATCTTCGATCACCGTTCCTGAGATACGAGGATTGAGTATGGAGCTGCTCTCCTCGGCTGCCATCGCGCTCGCTTCGTCGTGGGAAGGTGAAGCGGAGCCTTTCGATCTCGCGGCGAGCGGGGTGTTGAGCGGCGCGCGTCTGCTCGTCGCGGGCGACGATCCCGTCGCGACGGACGCGCTCGTGGGACACCTGCGCGCGCACGGCGCCGCGGTCGGCGTGACCGATGCCCGCGGGCGCGGTCTCGACCGCCTCGGCTTCCTCGACGCGCAGGCGCTCTTCTACGATCCACGCCGCGCACGCGAGGACGTGCTCCGCACCGCGCTCGACGACTGCCCGCGTCTGCGCGGCGCCAAGCTCGTCCCGTTCTACTGGGACGACGTCTGGCCCGCGGGAGCGGTGCGTCCGAACCTCGAGCTGCTCGCGCTCGCGGTGCGCTCCGAGCTCGCGCTCGATCGCGAGCTCCGGCACATGGCGGAGGCGCGACGCAGCTTTCCCGTGCCCTTCGCGCGGCTCGGGCCCGCGCGTGTCTTGCGCGCACTCGCTGGCGCGAACGGCGCGGTGCTCCGCGTGGTGATCGCGTCCGACGACGTGCGCGCGGTGGTCGAGCTCGGGGGCGACCTCGTCGTGAGCGCGACGACCTACGGCTCGGGACCGACGCCGCTGCGGGTGGGGGTGCGCGCGCTGGCGGATCTGCTCGCGCTCCAGCGCGGTCGAGGCCACGTCGAGCGTCACGACCTCGCGCGCGTCATGACGATCATGGCGCCGGTGCCGGAGGCGCTCGCGATCGCGGAGCCGCACGTGCGGCGTGCGCAGGAGGGATCGGTCGACTCGACGCAGGAGCACTCGCTCGAGACCTTCGCGCGCGCCGCCGTCGACGAGGACGAGCCGAAGTGGGAGGACGAGACCACCAAGAAGACGCTCACCTCGATGCCGCCCGAGGCGTATCCCGACGACGGGGTCGCCGACAAAGTCGCCGTCGACGCGCAGGCCGAGGCGGCGACGTGGGACTCCGCGCCCACGCCCGCGCGTCCGGCGCCGCGTTGGCCGTCGCCGGTGCCGCCCGCGCCGACCGACGTGCGTGCAGTCCCCGTCGCGATCCCACGCCCGAAGCCGGCCGTGCCGAAGTCGTCGGCGGTGCCCGACGTCGAACCGTCACCGCGTCTGCCGCGCGACGACGACACGACGTCACGCCGCGCGTTGGAGACTCCGCCCCCGCTCGCGCCGACGTGGTTGCCGGTGGCGCTCGCGCGCGCGAAGGCGCCTGCGCGAACGTCGGAGCCGCCGCGTCCCTCGGCCGCCGAACGCCCAGCAGTCGCGCGGCCGGCCGCGTCCGCGCTCGCGCCGCGCGCGTCGGCATCACCGCGCGTGTCCGAGCCTCCGCGTGCGTCCGAGCCTCCGCGTGCGTCCGAGCCTCCGCGTGCGTTTGCGCCTCCGCGTGCGTCGGCACCGCCGCGAGCGTCTGAACCTGCGCCTCCGCGCGCGTCTGCGCCTCCGCGCGCGTCTGCGCCTCCGCGCGCATCTGCGCCTCCGCATGCTTCTGCACCGCGGGCGTCGTCGCAGCGTGCGTCCGTCGCACCCGCCGACTTCGAGAGCCTCGAAGCACGTGGATCCGATCCCGGACCCGTGTCGGGCCGGAGCTCGTCGCCGCCACGTAGCTTCGATCCGCTCCCGCGTCCGGGCAGCTTCCCGGCGGTGCATGCGTCCCCCGAGTCGCGCGGCCCGCTCTGGTGGTCGCTCGGTCTCGCGCTCGGGGCCGCGGTCGCGGTGGGTTGGCTCGTCGCGACGCACGACGTGGCGCCGACGCGCGCCGCGAGCGTGCTGCGCGCGTCGTTCGGTGAGACGCCCGATGCGCTCCCGCCGGTCCCGGACGTGACACCCGCGCCGA
>CALJLK010000244.1 GCA_937982655.1 uncultured Sandaracinus sp. | reverse complement strand
CCTGCTGATGAGCCGCGGGCTCTATCAGATTCGCCCGCCGCTCCCCTTCCCCCCCGGCGGCGAGATCGCGGGCGTGGTGCGCGCGGTCGGCGAAGGCGTGAGCGGCTTCGCGGTCGGCGACCACGTCCTCGCGCTGACGTTCTTCGGAGGCTTCGCGACCCACGTGGCCATCCCCGCCGCGCAGGCGACGAAGATCCCTTCGTTCGGCGGCGCCTCGATGGATCTCGAGCTCGCGGGCGCCTTCGCGTTCACCTACGCGACCAGCTACCACGCGCTCGTCGATCGCGCGCAGTTGAAGCCGGGCGAACGGCTGCTCGTGCTCGGCGCGGCCGGCGGCGTCGGCCTCGCGGCGGTCGAGATCGGCGCGGCCCTCGGCGCGGAGGTGATCGCGGCCGCGTCGTCGCCCGAGAAGCTCGCGCTCTGCGCGGCCCACGGCGCCACGCGCGGCATCGACTACGCGAAGGAAGATCTGAAGGCCGCGCTCAAGAGCCTCGGCGGCGTCGACGTCGTCTACGACCCGGTCGGCGGCGACTACAGCGAGCCCGCCCTGCGCGCGCTTCGTCCCGGCGGACGGCTGCTGGTGGTCGGCTTCGCGGCGGGCGCGATCCCTTCGATTCCGCTCAACCTCGTGCTCCTCAAACAATGCCAGATCGTGGGCGTCGCGTGGGGGAGCTGGGCGGTCGCGAACCCGGACGCTCACCGCGCGAACCTCGACGCGCTCTTCGCGCTTCACGCCGAGGGAAAGCTCCACCCGCACGTCTCGCAACGCTACACGCTCGACGAGGTCCCCGACGCGCTGCGCGCGCTCGACGAGCGTCGTGTGCTCGGCAAGGCGGTGGTGATCCCGTGAGCCGCGCGCGCTCGATGACCCGCGCTCGATGAGCTCGATGTAGCGTCGAACGCTCGACCGAACCGCCTCAATCGCCCGCGGGCGCCGGATCCGAGAGCACCGCCTCCGAGCACCACTTCGCTGCGATCACCGCGTGCAACGCGATCGCCACGAGACCTGCCGCGCCGCGCGAGACCCAGCGCCACGGCGGCTCCGCGAGCAGGTCCCCCCAGACCATGTCGGTCGTCGCCGCGAGGAGCGCGAACCAGCCGATGCTGCTCGCGAGGAGCGACGCCGAGACCGCGCTGAAGGGGAACGGGGCTCCGAAGCATCGCGCGAGGACGTAGAGGGCCGGGAGGAGCAGCACCACGGGGAGCAACGACCATCCCAAGAGATGCGCGTCCGCGTCGTCGAGGTCGTAGCGCGCTCCGACGTGGAGGAGCCACACGGGGGCGCTCGCGACGCACACCGCGATCGCGACCCCGCGTTCGAACGCCGCGCGTCGGTAGCCGTTTCGCGGACCGGAATCCACGTGCGAACCGAGCCGCGTCGTCGACGGAGGCGCTGGTTGCGCACTCGGCCCCCGCGCATCGGCTCGCTCGAGCGCCTCTTTCGCCGCGCGCGCTTCCTCCTCCGCGCGGCGCGCGCGCTCGCGCTCTTCTTCGAGCTGACGCTCGAGCGCGTCGATGCGATGTCGCGCGGCCTCCCGGTCGTCTCGCAGGGGCATGCGCACCAGAATCTCGTGAACGGTGACCGACGTCGAGGCCGCTCCCACGAGCCTTCGCCGAGCGAGCCGTCGTGTAGGTTCGCTCGACCCCCACCGCGAAGACCGCCGCCACGAACGCGAGCCCGGCACCCGCAACCTGCTACCGTCGCGCCGTGGCCTCTACCCGTTGGCAACGTCGCCTCAACCGCGTGCGCCTGGGCGCCCGCAACGCACTCGAGATCGCGCGCTTCGGCCGGCTCACCGAGCCCTACCACGCGCCGTTCCACGTCGTGCATCAGGAAGGCGTCTTCAAGCTGCGCCGCTACGACGGGCGCAACCCCGCTAGCGCGCTGCGCACGCCGATCCTGCTCGTTCCTCCGCTGATGGTGACGAGCGAGGTCTACGACATCGCGCCCGAGATCAGCGCGGTGTCGGCGCTGCTCCGCGCGGGCGTCGACGTCTGGCTCTGCGACTTCGGTTCACCGGAGACCGAAGAGGGCGGCATGTCACGCACCCTCGACGATCACGTGCGCGCCGTCGATCGCGCGATCGATCTCGTGGCCGACGCGACCGCGAGCGACGTCTGCCTCGCCGGATATTCGCAAGGCGGCATGTTCTGCTACCAGGCCGCCGCGTACCGCCGCTCCGCGCGCATCTCGTCCGTCGTGACCTTCGGCAGCCCGGTCGACATCCACCGCAACTTGCCGGCGGTCGGCGAAGGCACGGCCGAGCAGCTCATCCGCATGGCCGAGCTCGCGATCAAGCGTCCGCTCGAGAAGATGGACGGCCTGCCGGGAGTGCTCACGAGCACCGGCTTCAAGGTGCTCTCGCTGCGCAAGGAGCTCGGCCAGGTCGTCGACTTCGTCAGCAAGCTCCACGATCGGCAGGCGCTCGAGAAGCGCGAGAGCCGGCGTCGCTTCCTCGGAGGCGAAGGTTTCGTCGCGTGGCCCGGGCCCGCGCTGCGCACGTTCATCGACGAATTCATCGTCCACAACCGGATGATCAGTGGTGGTTTCGTCATCGACGGCAAGAGCGTCTCGCTCGCGGACATCAACTGTCCGGTGCTCTACTTCGTCGGGCTCAAAGACGACATCGCGCGCGCGCCCTCGGTACAAGCGATCCAACGCGCGATCCCGGACGGCGAGCTCTACGAGGTCGCGATGCGCGCGGGCCACTTCGGGCTCGTGGTCGGAAGCAAGGCGCTCACCGAGACCTGGCCGACGGTGATCGACTGGATGCGCTGGCGCGAAGGCGTCGGCACCAAGCCCATCCGCCTGCAGAAGCATCAGCCGATCCCGATGGAGGATCCCGAGGTCAGCGACTTCGACGAGATCGATCTCGACCTGCGCCTCTTCGTGGACGCGATCGGCGACACCCTCGGCGCGCTCTGGAACCGCATCGGTCAGCTCACCGACGACGCGGGCGACGTGGTGAAGAGCCTGAAGTACCAGCTCCCGCGCGTCGGGCAGCTCGAACGGCTCGAAGCGAGCACGCGCATCAGCCTCGGCGGCACCCTCGCGGCGCAATCCGCGGAGCAAGCGGAGCGCACGTTCTTCCTCTGGCGTGGGCGCGCCTTCACCTACGCGGAGGCGGATCGACGCGTCGACGCGGTGAGCCGCGGGCTCTCTTCGCTCGGTGTTCGCGCGGGCGATCACGTCGGCGTGCTGATGGGCGCGCGCCCTAGCTACCTCTCGATGGTCGCCTCGCTCAGTCGCCTCGGCGCGGTCGCGGTGCTGCTGCCGCCGAGCGCGAGCGACGACGTGCTGCGCGAGGCGATGAAGCTCGCGGACGTGAAGCACCTCGCGACCGATCCCGAGCACGCAGCGCGCGCACGACGTGTGGGCAGCGGCGAGGTCTGGGTGCTCGGCGGAGGCGGTCCCTCGCGCGCGCTCGGCGTGGCGGGCGTGGTCGACATGGAGGCGATCGATCCGACCACCGTCACGATGCCCCCAGCCTTCGAGCCGAACCCGGGGCGCGCGCGCGATCTCGCGCTCGTGCTCTTCGGCTTCGGTAAGGACGGCGAGCTTCGCGCGGTGCGCATCACGAACGGGCGCTGGGCCGTCTCCGCGCTCGGCGTCGCGGCCGCCTGCACGCTCACGCCCGACGACACCGTCTACGCCGCCCTGCCCTTCCATCACCCGGCCGGCATCCTCGTCACCGTCGGCGGCACCCTCGTAGGCGGCGCACGCTTCGCGCTCGCCGACGCGATCGAAGGCGGCGGGTTCCCGAAGCGCCTCGACGAAGATCCGAACGCGTTCTGGACCGAGGTGCGGCGCTACGGCGCGACCGTGGTCTTCTACGCGGGCGAGATGTGTCGCGCGCTCGTGAACGCGCCCTTCCGCCCGGCGGACAAGACGAACCCGGTGCGCCTCTTCGCAGGCAGCGGCATGCGACCGCGCGTGTGGCGCGATCTGACCGAACGCTTCGACGTGGGCGTGCTCGAGTTCTACGCGAGCTCGGAGGTGAGCGCGGTCCTCGCGAACGCCGACGGCGCGAAGGTCGGCGCGCTCGGTCGCCCGCTGCCGGGCAGCGTCGAGATGGTGCTCGCGCGCTACGACTTCGCGTCGAGGAGCTTCGTGCGCGACGAGCGCGGCGACGTCGCGCGTTGCGAGTCGAACGAGCCGGGCGTGCTGCTCGCGCGCCTCGACGAGTCGCACCCCGCGTACTCCGAGACCGACGATCCGCGCGTGCTCACGCGTGTGTTCGCACCGAACGATCGCTGGTGGGTCACGGGCGACGTGCTGCGCCGCGACGACGACGGGGACCATTGGTACCTCGGGCGCACCACGGACGTCGTCGTGCGCGGCGGCAAGCTGCTCTTCCCGCGCCGCGTCGAGGACGCGCTCGACACGATCGAAGGCGTGGGTCTCGCGGTCGTCTTCGCGGTCGTGCAAGAGAGCGAGCGACGCCTCGTCGCGTGCCTCGTTCCACGCACGGGCGCGCCGATCTCCGCGAACGACGTCGAGCGCGCGCTCGCGAAGCTCACACCGCTCGAGCGCCCGGACGCAGTGGCGGTGGTCGAGGCGAGCGCCATCCCGATGAACGAAGGTTTCCGCCCGCTCAAGGTCGAGCTCGCGCGACGCTGGAACGGCGCGCTGCGCCCGACCTTCGTGCGGCGTGGGGACGCGTACGTGAAGGCTTGAACCGGCGCTGCATCAAGCGCCGCCGGCCGTCTCGAGGAGCGTCCGGACCACCTCGCGCAGGATCGAAGCGGGGGTCGGCTTTCCACACACGGCCGCGGCGCCCATCGCGCGGAGCTCGGCGTCGGAGTGGTCGCCGTAGCCTGTGAGGAACACGAAGGGCATCGTGGCACCGAGCGCGCGGAGCTCTTTCAGCAGCGCCGGTCCGTCCATGTTCGGCATCCGCACGTCGCAGAGCACGAGGTCGATGGGCCCTTCGTCGCGGACCCGCGCGAGCGCCTCGAGTCCGTCGTGGGCGCCAATCCCCTCACACCCGATGCGAGCGAGCGTGCGGACGAGGGCCGAGACCAGCAGTGGCTCGTCATCCACGACCAAGACTCGAGGAGGTCGGGTCATCCCTTCTCCACGATGGGTCCTCCCGCAAATGGCTCGTCCGCGACCGGCTCTTCGGCGATGGGGAGCTCGACCTCGAAGGTCGTCGGACGCCCGGTGGGGAACCGGAGCACACCGCGACCGCGTTCGACGAGGTGGCGAACCAACGCGAGCCCGAGTCCGTTGCCCTTTCCGGGCGGCCTGGTGGTGAAGAACGGCGTGCCGAGCCGCGCACGATCACGCTCGGCGATCCCTGGGCCTCCGTCGATGCAGCGAAAGACGACGACGTCTTCGCGCGCATCGGCTTCGACTCGGACCCATCGCTCGCCGGCTGCTGCC
>CALJLK010000243.1 GCA_937982655.1 uncultured Sandaracinus sp. | reverse complement strand
ATGTGTATAAGAGACAGGAGTCAGTGTGATGAGGGCTGCTCAACCCATTCCGAAGTCGATGCGGGCGCTGGTGAAGAAGGAGCGCACCGAAGGGATCTGGATGGACGAGGTCGCGGTGCCCGGGATCGGGCCGAACGACCTGCTCATCCGCGTGAAGAAGACCGCCATCTGCGGCACCGACGTCCACATCTACAACTGGGACGACTGGGCGCAGGCGACCATCCCGGTGCCGATGACGGTCGGCCACGAGTTCAGCGGCGAGGTCGCGGCGGTCGGCTCGCACGTTCTGGGCTTCGCGGTCGGCGATCGCGTGAGCGGCGAGGGCCACATCACCTGCGGTTTCTGCCGCAACTGCCGCGCCGGCAAACGCCATCTCTGCCGCAACACCGTCGGCGTCGGCGTGAACCGCCCCGGGGCCTTCGCGGACTACCTCTCCATCCCGGCCGTCAACGCGTTCAAGCTCCCCGCGAACATTCCGGACGAGATCGCGGCCTACCTCGACCCGCTCGGCAACGCCGCGCACACCGCGCTCTCCTTCGATCTCGTCGGCGAGGACGTGCTCATCACCGGCGCGGGCCCCATCGGCATCATGGGCGCCGCGATCGCCAAGCACGTGGGCGCTCGCTACGTCGTGGTCACCGACGTCAACGACTTCCGCCTCGGCCTCGCGCGCAAGATGGGCGCGACCCGCACCGTGAACGTCGCGCGGGAGAGCGTGCGCGACGTGATGAACGAGCTGGGCATGACGGAGGGCTTCGACGTGGGCCTCGAGATGAGCGGCAACGGCCAAGCCTTCCGCAGCATGCTCGAGACGATGAACCACGGCGGCCGCGTGGCGCTCCTCGGCATCCCGCCCAAGGACGTCACGATCGACTGGAACCACGTCATCTTCAAAGGCCTCGTGATCAAGGGCATCTACGGCCGCGAGATGTTCGAGACTTGGTACAAGATGGTCTCGATGCTCCAGAGCGGGCTCGACGTGTCTCCGCTGTTGACCCACCGCTACGCGATCGACGACTTCCAGGAAGGATTCGACGTGATGCGGAGCGGAAAGAGCGGAAAGGTCGTCCTCGATTGGACGTGATCTCGGGTCGAGGTCGCCGGATCTCGGTTTGAACGTGCCGGCCTCGCCTCGTCATCGCGGATTGCGGCGCGCTCGGCTCGCGCAGAACCCGACTGCCTTCGCTCGCTTCGGTCAGCGCGCCGTCCGGTAGGGCGGCTTGCGAGATCGGTGCTTCGCTTCGGCACGCGACTCGGCTGTCCTCACTCGCCGAGGCAGATCGGATCGTCCCCGCAGCGCTCCATGCGCGCGAGCGCGTCCTCGTGGCGGTCGCGCATCGCGCTCACCTGCTTGGTGCCGCGCGGGCGCGTGCCCCGCGGCGGCGTCGCGGCGGTCGGCGCTTCCACCGCGGTCGCTGCGACGGGCACCTCGACGATGCGCTCGACCGGCACCTCCACCCGCACCTCGCGCACGATCACCTCGGGCGTCGCGACGGGTGTGGGCACCGACGCGCGCCACACGAGCAGCGCGCCGAGCACCGCAGACGCCGCGACGCTGATCCCGAACGCGACCGCCCACGGACGCGAGGGGGCGCTCGTCGGCTCGCTCGGCGTCCCCGCGATCACGCGCCGGTGAAGCTCCTCGCGCTCGGCGCGGATCCCGTCGAGCTCGCGCCGCAGCGCCTCCACCCGCGCTCGTTCCTCCGCGGTGCGGTCGGCCACCACCCGATCCACCTCGGCGCTCGCGACCTCCCGCGCGATGGCTTCTTCGCGTGCGCGCTCAGCCTCCCGTCGCGCGCGCTCCGCGGCTTCCTGCTCCGCCCGCGCCCGCGCCTCCGCAGCCGCCGCTTCCTCCTTCGCGCGCGCCTCCGCGGCCTCCCGTGCGATGCGCGCGTCCTCCAGCTCGGCGAGCTCGCGAAGGGCAAACAGAACGCTGGTCTCAGTGGGCTTCGTGCTGGGCTGGGTCATGGTGGTCTCTCCTCGAGACCCTGCTCGAGCAAGTCCTCGGCCAACCGAAAAGCGTCGTGATTTCAGACGGTGGGTCCGTTTCGCGATGCTGAGGACATCAAAATGATGCTGTTCCGAGCGTCATCCCAGCGGTTGTTTTCTGGACCCACCTCGCGTGCTCGGTTCCGATCGCGCTCCATGCCGTCGAGCTCGCCCGGCGCGATCCGCGCTCCGACCCTCTCGGTCGCCCCTCTCTCGACGACGAGCGCCGCGCGCGGGCTCGCGGGCGAACGCGGCGCCACGGCCCTGCTCGCCCTCAGCGTCTTCGTCCTGCTCTTCGCGTACTACCTCCTCAAGACCGCGCGCGAGCCGCTCATCCTCGCGCACCCTCGAGGCCCCGAGCTCAAGGCGTACGCGGGCGGCGCGCAGGCCCTCGCACTGCTCGTGCTCGTCCCGCTCGTCGACCGCCTCGCCGCGGTCACCTCGCGCCTCCTCTACGGCGTGCTCGGCTTCTTCCTCGTCACGCTCCTGCTCTTCGCGCTCGGAGCCGCGCTCGGCTGGCCGATCGGCTTCGCCTTCTACGTCTGGCTCGGCGTGCTCAACGTCTCCGCCGTCGCGCTCTTCTGGGGCTTCGCGAACGAACGCTTCTCCCGCGCGGCCGGCGAGCGGGCGTTCCCTGCGATCGGCGTCGGCATGACGGCAGGTGGCTTCGCGGGCAGCTTCCTCGCCGCACGGCTCTTCGACGCGTCCGAGAGCCCCGCGCTCGTGCTCCTCGTCGCGGCCGCGCTCCTCGCGCTGCACCTCGCCCTCTACGCCGCGCTCTTGCCGCGCGACTCGTCGAGGTCGGTCTCGACTGTGGGCGCGCCGATTCGTCGCGGGAAGGCTCGCGACTCGGGCACGCGCGACTCGGCGCCCGAATTGATCGCGCGCGAGTCACTCACATCCGATTCCCGGAGCGCGTGCGAGCGCGTCACTGTCGATTCGACGGATCGCGAGGAGTGTCCGAGCGCCTCGAAGATTCGTGATTCTCGGGCGGTCGGGTCGCTCTCCGGCGAATCTCCACGCCCCTTCGAAGGCGCGCGCCTCCTGCTGCGCGACTCCTACCTCCGCGGCGTCGCGTTCCTCCTCGTGCTGCTCAACCTCGCGAGCACCACGGGCGAGTACGTCCTCGGTCGCCGCGTGGTCGACGAGCTCACCGGCGGAGACGCGGCCGCGATCGGCGCCTTCTACGGCGACTTCTACTTCGGCGTGAACGTCGCCGCGCTCGCGCTCCAGCTCCTCGTCACCCCCCACGTCGTCCGTCGCTTCGGCCTCGCCGGCGCGCTCCTCGCGATGCCGCTCTTGGCCGCGCTCTCCTTCGGCTCTCTCGCCCTCGGCCTCCCCACGCTGCTCTTCGTCTGGCTCCAAGGGGCGACCAAGTCGACCGACTACTCCCTCGTGAACACCGGCCGCGCGCTCCTCTGGCTGCCCACCTCGCGCACCGCGAAGTACGCCGCCAAACACACCGCGGACACCTTGGTGGTCCGTCTCGGCGACCTGCTCTCCGCGGGCCTGGTCTTCGTCGGCACCTCGCTCTCCCTCGGCATCACGGGCTTCTCTGCGATCGGCGTGGGCGTCGCCCTGGTGTGGCTCGTGGTGGTGGTGCGTTTGGGACGGCGGTACCGCGCGATGGGGTGACGCGGCCCGCGAGCCTGCGGGCGTCCATAGGCACCATCTGGGCGCGTCGTTCGCTTCCGCGGAGCGGCGTCCGAGAATCCACGAGCTTCCTGGAGCGCTTCACGTGCGGGAAGACGCGGTACACGGAGCGCGGCGGAGTCTACTTGCCGGAATGAGGCTGAGCGGCGCGCTCGTCTCGATCGGTGGTCTCCGAGTCGACTGCCACTGCCTCACGAGCGAGACGGCCCCTCCTCCACGCTCACCGATGCCCACGCGCGAGCTTGCGGGCCACGTCCGCGTCGATGCCCACCGCGTGCTCGATCAGGTGATCCGCGAGCACCCGCGCAAGCCCTCGATCCGTCTTCGCGCGCTCCACCAACGCGTGCAGCGCGGGCACGTCTCCGCGCTCCCCGATCACGCGGAGCGCGGCATCGGGGTCGACGTAGGCGAGGGTGTCGATGCGCTCGACCTCCACGAGGCGCGGGGTCAGCGGGCGCGCGCTCGTCGGGTAGGTGAGCGTCACGCCGTGGTGGCGGAGCGAGCCGCCCGCGTCGATCACCTGCTTCACGAGCGCGCGGGTGCCGCGAATCACGGTCTGAATGCCGCCCGGGATCACCAGCGCCTTGCGGCCGATCTTCACGCGCCCGACGCGCCGCGCGTTCCAGAGATCCCACGACGCGGTCACCACGGCTTCGTTCGCGTTCTCGAGCGACAACGCACCCGCGCGCATCGTGGGCGCCCAGTCGAGCAGTGGCGCGATGCCGTTCCAGAACGCCGGCGCGAAGGCGGTCGCGTTCACGAGCGCCTTCTGACGAGCGACCGCGCGAACGATCGCGAGCGCGTGCGCGGGAGCGTCGTCGCCTTCGGGGATGCGGCTCACGAGCTCGACGAGCGCGGCCAGACGACCGAGCGGCGCCTTCATCGCGGCCGCCGCGCTCACCCAGGCTTCGACGTCGAAGGTCTGCCTACGCAGTGCCGCGAGCGCCTCGCGGTCGACGCGCTCCGCGAGCTCGGCCACGTGGCGATCCGCGCGCGCGCTCAGGCCCCAGGCAATCGTCGCGAGGGTCTGTCGATCGAGCGCGAGCCCGCTCAGCGTCGCGATCTGCTCGGCGTCCTCGAGCGCGAGCCCGGCGTCCATCGCGTCGAGCAGCTTCGGCACGCGACGCCGCAGGCATGTCACGATCTCGTCGAGCGGCGCCGCGTTCGCGACCATGTAGGAGAGCTCGCGGAAGCCGCGCAGATCGACGGCCTCGTCGAAGGTGATCGGACGCCATGCGTGCTCGGGCACCGCGTCGAGCGCGCCCGCGGCAGAGCCCTTCGTCGCCGAGCCCTCGGCCACACGTTCGCCCTTGGTCGCGAGCCAGCGCAGCAGCGCCGAGCGCGTCGGCGCGGACAGGCCCGGACAGTCCAGCTCGAGCAGCGCCGGGCGTGGCGGAGCGCCCAACACCGGCACGGTGCCGGTGTGATCGACCACGAGGTTCGCGCGGCCGGTCTTCGGCTCCGCTTGCACGATCGCGAGCAGCTTCACGGGCCCACCTCCGCCGCCATCGCGCTCATCACGCGCAGCCGATCGACGAGCTCTCCGAAGCGTGTCGCCGCGGTGTCGCCGCCACGCTCCAGCACCGCCCAGCCTCCGCGTGGGGTGGAGTAGACCGCCTGCGTGTAGAACTCGTAGCCGACGGTGAGCTCGCCGGGGGCGCCGACCGGCGGGGTCAGGTTCAACGCGAGATCGAAGGGAAGCAGCGCCTCGATCAAACGTGCATCGCTCACGAAGGGGACGTCGAGCAGGAGCGGCTGGCGCGGGTCGAGGCCCTCCAGCGTCCGCGCGAGCACCGGCACGTCGAAGGCGTACGCCGCGTCGTGCGCGACCGCGCCGAGCTCGCGCTCGAGCCAGGCCTTCACCGCGTGCGGTCCCTCGACGATCGGGACGAGCAGATCGCTCGGCGACACCGGCGGCGCGTCCGCGAGCCCGCGACCACGTAGGATCACGAGCCGCGCCGCGCCCGCCTGCGCGACCATCGCGTAGAGCATCAGGCTCGTCATGCGCAGCATCATCGACGGCAGCACGAACGTGTAGTCGGTCGCGCCAGGCAGCAGCGCGCGCAGGTCGCGTCCGAAGCGCTCCATCAGCGGCAGGAGCAGCGGTCGCGCGAGTCCCTGCCGAACGTGCAGGGGCGCGGCTTCGAAGCCCTTGAGCACCTTGAAGAAGGGCAGGCTCACGCGCGGATTGCGCATCGCGTCGTGCACGCGCGTCGTGATCTGCTGCAGCTCGGCGTCCCGCAGCCAGCTCCCCCACTCGTGAAGGCGCAGCAGCATCTCCACGCCGCTCGCGGAGGCGATGGCGTGCGCGCGGAGCTGCGGCAAGTACGCGCGGTGCTCCAGCGTCGCGCGGTCGAGCCGCACGTTCGCCTGCCCGAAGAGCCCGAGCAGCGCGGTGAGCGGCACCTTGCCCGGCGCGTCGTCGAGCGCGCGCACGAACGCGCTCACGCCGTCCTTCGCGAGCGCGTCGCGGGCCCGTACGAAGGCGCCGACCGCGGGCAGTTCGTCGACCGCCGCGCGTCCGTCCCCGAAGCAGAGGTCGTGGATCGCGCGCTCTCGCGGCCCCTCGAAGCGAAAGCGCAGCAGCGCGGCCGACTCCTTCACCGCGTCGCGGAACTTCAGCAGCGTCGCGTCGGGCGCGGCCGCGATCGTGGCGCGGAAGATCGCGCGCAGACGATCGAAGGGAGGATCGATCAGACGGAACGGCACCCGCTTGCGCCAGCCGGTGAGCATCCGCGCGGCGGGCTTGATGACGGCCGTCGGAAAGCCGAGTCGCCACGCCCACGGCAGCGCGTCGAGCATCGCGTCGAGCGTCGCGTCGTCACCACGCTCCAGCGCGCCGATCGCGTGCAGCAGCTTGTGGTCGTTGAGCAGCGAGCGCGCGTGCGTGCGCAGCAGCGCGTGGTGTCGCGGCGTCGACGCGCGCACGAGCTCCCACGCCCGCGCGAGGTGCTCGGCCTCGCCCATCGTCGCCGTGGGCACGAGCTTCTCGAGCAGCGTCGCGTCGAGGATCGGATCGCCCGTGGAGATCGGCAGCGAGATGCCGAGGTCGGTCACGTGCAGCGCGCGTCGCTCCGCGAGGAGCAGCTTGTAGCGGCGCTTGAGATCGCGGACGGAGGGAAGCGAGGTCACGGAGTCCCTCGGGGTGAAGTACCAACGAAACTCAGCATCGACGGGCGCGTCACGCGGACGATCCGAGTCGTTCGAGGTGCGTGCGCTCGTCCGCGAAGATGAATGTCGCCGCCGAGTGCATGGGTCCGGCGGCCGTTTTCCAATGAAGAACTGAACGCTCTGCCGTGCATGAGTCGCGGAGCCCGAGGAGGCTACACCAGCGGTGCCGGAAGCGTCTCGCCCGTCCGCAACGCTACCGCCCCGTCGCGCACGTCACGCTCGACTCCGAGATCACCCACTCGCGGCCCACGCGTGTCCCCCACACGACGTGGAGCGCGCTTCCGTCCCACGACCAGCTCGTGACTACGCGGCCCGACGCGGACGCGAGGGACGTCGCTTCGCCCACCACGGCGCCGCGCAGGTCCGTTCGCTTCAGCGTGAGCGAGCCGCCGGTCACTTCGAGCGCGGGGAAGATGGGATCGGCGGGCAAGGGATCGGTGGGCTCGATCGTGGTGGGCGTGCCCTCGACGAAGCGCCCGTCGAGACCCGAGACGCGCAGCCGACGCAGGCGCTGCCGCGGCAACGCGTAGATGAGCTCGAGATCGACACCCCGCGCGCGGATCCAACGAAGCGGGGTGTCCTCCGGAACGGCGCGCGCGAAGATCCGACGTCGGTGCCCGAGGGGAAGCACGAACGGGTTGTCCGCATCGCCGAACGACGACTGCGCGCCGAGGGCGACGACCTGCTCTCCATCCGCGACCAGGCGTCGAACGGGCGCGTCGCTCGGACCCTCCGAGCGAATGGGATGTGGCTCGACCGTCACGTTTCCCGCCGCGTCGAGCCGAAACAGCGTGATGTCGGCGCCCGTCCACCGCGCCACGAGCGCGAGCGCGACCCCCGTCGGCGAGCCGTCGGGCGCGCGCAGCGTAGTCCTCGACACGACCATGAGCTGCTGACTGGCCGGCGTCGGTGCGTAGGGAGGCCCGGTGGGCGCGCCGTGCGCGTCGAGCCCGATGGCTCGTAGGCACGAGAATCCGCGCGCGCGGCGCCCCGAGCAGAGGGCACCGACGCTGATCGCCACGAAGCGGCCCTCGCTCACCGGCGACAGCACCGAGAGGTTCATCCCGTCCGCGAGCTCGACCGTGTGAACGTTCCCGAGCTCGGCCCCGATCGCGCGACTCGAGAGGACGTGCTCGCCGGTCGACCACATGGCGAGCGTGCTCGTTCGAGGCGACGGCTGCGACGCGACGCTCAGCCGAAGGTTGCGCACCGAGGAGCGCCCGATCTCGCGCGGCGTGCTCACGTGGCACGTCGGCGCGCCGAAGCGCGCCCGATCCGGCTCGTGCATCGGGGGTGGCGCGTTCTGCGGTTGCGCCGCCGCGAGCGCCGCGAACGAAACGAGGAACAGGGAGACCAGGGTCGCGACCGCCGACGTTCGCATGGGCCACGAGCGTACCTCGGAGGCGACCGACTCGCGCTCTGCTCGGTGATGCATGCACGGGAGAACGAGCGAGAGCCGCGGCCGCCTTCCTGCGTCGGGGTTCGCCGTACTACGAGCGGCTCGACCCCGGGGCGATCGTCGGCGCATCGAACCCGCGCGCGCGTGGTTCGGACGCCACGGACGTGGGCAACGTGATCGAGAACGTCGTGCCGCGACCGAGCGCGGACTCCACCGCGACGCGACCTCCGTGCTCTTCGACGACCGCACGCACCACGCTCAAGCCGAGGCCGGTCCCGCGTGCACCTTTCGTGGTGAAGAACGGCGTGAACAATCGCGATTGATCGCGGGGCGCGATCCCGACGCCGTGGTCGATGACGCGAAGCGTGGCTTCACCTGCCGTCTCCGTGAGGACGACGTCGATGCGACCTCCTTCCGGCATCGCGTCGCGCGCGTTCACGATGAGGTTGAGCAACATCTGCTGCAGGCGCGTCGCGTTGCCCGCGAGCGTCGAGGCCCCTTCGACGGACGACACGAGCTCGTAGCGACGCAGCAGCGTCGACCGCACGAGCCGTACGGTGTCCTCGACGACGGAAGGAAGCGAGACGAGCTCGCGTTCGGCGGACGACTCCGCGCGCGCCAGCCGGAGGACCCCACGCGTCATCGTGGACGCCAGCTCTACCGCCTCGTTCATCGAGGAGAGCGCGTCCGCGGTGAGCGCCGGCCGTTCGTGGGCCGCGACGTCACGGAGCATCGCGAGGTTGAGCTGGAGGATCGTCAGCAGGTTGTTCATGTCGTGCGCGACGCCCGCCGCGAGCTCGCCGATCACCGCGAGCCGTTGGGTCGAGTCCCGATCGGCTTGGCCACGCACACGCTCCGTGACGTCCTCGATCATCACGAGCGCGCCGGCGGACGCGTCTTCGTTCCAGGGCGCGACGCCCCAGCTCCACCAACGATCTTCCCCAGGCACGCGCTCGGCGTCTCCTTTGGCGCGACCTCCTTCGGCGAGCGTTCGCCCGATGGCGAGGGCGAGGCTCTCCGGCATCGAACGCGGCGTCGCCGTCGGCGGCGTGCCCTCGGTCGCGGGGAAGAGCTCCCGCCACGTCGCGCTCGCGCGCACCACCCTGCCGTGCCCGTCGAGCAGCGCGACCGCGGCAGGGACGTCGTCGATCAGGGAGTGCGTCTGCGCTCGCTCCGAGCTGAGACGTCGAAGGTGGAAGCGATCGCTCACGAGCAGAAGCAAGGCGCCCCACAAAAACGGGACGGCGCCCGCCAACGTGTCGCCCACGGGATCCGCCCACGCGACCCCCTCGAGCTCCAGCAGGTCCATCGTCTGCTGGGCCAAGAGCGTCCCGAGGACGGCCGCCACCGCGACTCGAATCGAGACCGGGAGACGGGTCGCGCGCAGAGCGAGCACCAGGCCGAGCGCGAGCACGAGCGCGGTCGCCGTCTGCACCAGGAAGATCATCGAGGCTCCGCGAGCGAGCGAGGGGCGGCGACGACCCAGCTCGTGAGCGCCACCGCGCTGGCGAAGTAGGCGAGGTGCTCGATCGCATCGAAGAGCTCGAACAGAACGAAGTGCTCCACCACCGTCGCCGTCCACGCCACCAAGAGGAAGGCGCCGGCGGTCGCGAGGCGACGGTGTGCGGGCAAGCTCTGGAAGACCTCGCGCTTGAGCACGCTGACCAACACGATCACGAGCCCGAGCGCGAGGTTCAGCAGCTCACGTTCCGAGTGTTCTCCCACGCGCGAACGGTACGCCGTCACGCCAGGCGGGCCAACGACGCGAGCTCTCGGAACGCATCGAGTTGGCCGCGCGGCGACCGAACCTCTCCTGCTCCGCGACTCGGTTCCGGCCGACCGCGTGCGCGACCGAGGATCATCGCCCGACGAGCGCGAGCGCGCGCTCCACGTCCGCGTCCGACAGCGCGTGCCCGCCCGGACGAAGTACGTGCTCGTGCGATCGCCCCGCGTCGAGCAAGGCGCGGTGCAGCGCCACCATGGTCTGCCGATGGTGCGGATCGTCCTCGCCCGCCACCAGCAACCACGGCGCGCTCGAAGGGCTCGCGCCGAGCTCGCCGCGCAGCCCGCCACCGACGATCGTCCAGCCTTCGAGCTCCACGATCTTCTCGCTCGCGAGGGCGGCCACCGCGAACGCGCCGTTCGAGTACCCGAGCGCGACGCGCGGACGCGGCAGCGCATCCAGCGGCCAGGTCGCCGCGAGCTCGCGGAGCCGACCTCGCTGGCGCGGCTCGATCGGCCAGCACACGGCGTCGCGCATCGACGGATCCCAATCGCAGTGTCCACGCTCACCCTGCACCACGAGCACCCCGAAGCCGTTCGCGTGCGCGCGCTCGATCACCCGCGCGCGCGTGTCGAGCTCTCCGTCACCGAAGAAGAGCCCGTGCGCGAAGACCAGAGTGCCGCGTGAGGCTCCGGGCGGCGGCGCATAGCAATGGCTGCCGTCTTCGGCGTGCATGGCCGTGCAACGCGGCGGCGACGGCGTGGTCGCGGTCGCGGCGCGTGGCTCCGGCGCGGCCTCGCGGGGCCCGTGGGAGTGCGCTCCCGAAGGGGCCTCGCGGGTGGGGCTGCACGCGAAGAGGAGGACGAGCAGGAGTCGCACTTCGGACCAACGCCCGAGCCGCGCCGCCATTCATCCGTGCGCGCGTGGAGCGCGCTCGAACCCTTCGTACGCTACGCTGCCTCCGCGAATGTCGAGCGCCGAGCCCCACGTCTCCACCGACTCCGCCTCTGCCGACCCCGCGCCAGTCGGGACGAACGAGCCCCGCGTCGACGCTTGGGTCGTCGCCGCGCTCCTCACCCCCGTCGCGATCCCTCTCCTGCGACCGCTCGGGGACCACTCGATGTCGCTCGCGCTGCGCATGTCGCTCTTGCTCTGGATGTTGCTCACCCTCGTCGCGGGCTTTCAGCTGCTCGCGCGGAGCCGAGCACGGTCGAGCACGCTCCGAGTCGCGCGCCGAATCCTGGGCACCGTCGTCGCGCTCTTCCTGGGCACCCTCGCGCTCAACCTGGTCTTCGGTCCGAGCGTCCTGCGCCTGATGATCCGATCCACCAACTACGACTTTTGCGGTCCCCACCACGGACCCTGCGAGCCCCCGGTCCTCACGGACCACGACCTCTTCCTGGCGATGACGAGCTTCTTCTTCGAGACGGAGGAGCCGCCGCCCCGGCCGGGTCCCGACGTCTGATGTCCGAGGCGCTCCCGAAGCGAGCGCACGGCGGTCTGCCGTCAGTCGACGAACGGCAATCGACCAACCGACGTACTACCGGTTGCCCGGCGAAGGCGCGCTCAGTACGTCGAGCCCATCGTCGTCGCGTCGTTCAATTCGATGGTTCCGTCGCCTGACGGCGACGCTCACGTCACGTCGGGTCGCTCGGCCTGTCGGCCGGCTCCAAAAACGTCAATCGCGCTTCTTCGCGCAGCAAAGTCTCGAGTGAGTGCCGACCGATCCATCCCTCGAGCGGCTCCTCCGTGAACGACGACTCGGTCGTGGCCGTTCCCCGCGTCACCACCGCATGGCCGCCCTCGAACGTGAGCGTGTAGCGGTAGCCGGTGGTCTCCGAGACCGGCGGCTCGCATTCGCCGCCCTCCTCGCAACAGCCCTCGTCGCGCTCGAAGTACGTCGTCGCCTCCATCGGGAGCGCCGCGCACCGGATCGCCTCGTCGACGAGCCCACACACCCACGTCCGTTGGTCGGTGCCGCCATTGCGCTCGCACACGCCCATGTCCTCGTCGTTCTCCATCTGACGCACCTGGAGCGCCACCTCCGGCGTCCCGCCCGGGATCACGTCGACGAGCTCGAAGCGTTGCACTTCGTAGTCGGCGCTCATGCCCATCGTGCCCGGGCTGTAGAGCGACGCGATCGGCACCGCGCGCGCCTGCCTTCCCGCCTTCAACACCAGCGTCACGTTCACGTCCGCGCCGAGCACGATGACCGAGTGCTCGATCAGCCGCGCCTCGAAGTCACGGCTCGCCGGGCCCGTCGGCGTGCGGACACGTTCCTCGATCTGGTCGCAGCTCTGCAGGTCTTCGCGCGTGAAGCCCGCCGCACCTTCCTCGCAGTAGGCGTCGCGAAGTCGTCGCGCGATCGCCTCGAACGATCCCGTGAGCGCGACCGTCGTCTCCGCCTCCACCGCGCCGAGCCCTTCGAGGCGGCGCTGCACCGCCGCGTTCGCCCGCAGCGCGAGCGAGCGAGTCCAGACCTCGCGCGCCTCGGCCTTGCGGCCCTTCGCCTCGTACACGAGCCCCGCGTTGAACAGACACATCGCGACGGGGACCTTCAGCGCCTCGGGCGGATCGTTCGGCAGTCGACCGAGCGCGAGCTGGATCCAGCGCTCGGCCTCGTCGAGCTCTCCCGCGCGGAACGCGACGAACCCCGCCTCGCAGCGCAGCCGCGCGCTCGTGCCGTCGATCGCCAGCGCCCGCCGGAAGTCCGCCAGCGCGGCCACGTGGTCCCTCACGCGCGTCTTCGCGCGTCCTTCGCGAATCGCCGCGCGGAGCTCGCGCCGTTGCTCGGGCGTGATCGTCGGGCGCGCGGGCGCTTCCGTGGGGCTCGCAGCGGGCGCGTTCGTGTTCGGTGTGCTCGGCGCGTTCGGCACCGCGACCGCCATCGCGGTCGGCGTGGGCGTGTCGGCGGCGTTGGTGCCGTTCCTCGTCGCGGTCGCACTCGTCGGCTCGTCGGCTGTCCCACACGCCAACCCGAAGGCCAACAGCACCCACACCACCACGCGCTTCATCCCGCGAAGCTACCACCTTCGGCTCGGACCGCGCCTCACCCCTCCGGTTACCGTGGGAGGTGCACCGGATCGTTTCCACGAGAGCCGGGGGAGCCGTTATGCTCGCGACCTTCGCGACATGACGCTCGACGCCCCGAACACGCAGGGTCCAAGCGAGGGTTTCGTCGCCGGCTGCGTGACCTGTGGCGCGCCGCTGCACCTCGTGCTCGGCGATCGCGTGGGGCCATGTCGACATTGTGGAACACCCACTCCGCTCGACGGACCGACGCGTTCTCGACTCGCCGAGGCCACGCGCCGCATCGAGAAGGTCACCTTCTTCGAGCATCTGCGATTGATCCGACGAGGCCGCGAGGCCGAGACCGTGTTGGTGCTCGGCGGGATCGGCGTGTCGGCGACGTGGATCGTCCTCGGTGGGGGTGCCTACCTCGCGTGTCATGCGGCGCTGCCGGACGGCGTGAGCGCGCTCGACGTGCTGCGAAGCGCCGAGCTCGGCGGCCAGTCCCCGTCGGTCGCGTGGACTCTTCTCTCACTCGTCGTGGGGTTCGGCATCTCGCTCGGCTGGGTCCTCGGCGCCTTCGCCCGCGCACGCGGCGCGGGTGCTCCTCCCCGGGCGCTCCCTCCTCTCGAGGGAGGGGCGCCGCGTTGTCGCCTCTGTGGCGCAGGGCTCCCGGATCCCGGCGTCGTGCGCGTGTGTCGGCACTGCAGCGCCCGCAATCTCGTCGACGGACGCAACCTCGATCGGCACGTCGGCGACGTCCTGGAACGCCTGCAGGATCTCGAACGGCTCGAGGCCGAGGTCGTCGCGCGCGCCGACGAGACCGTGGAGTCGACCGTGATGTGGTCGGCCCTGTTCGCGCTCCTCGGTCCTCCCCTCGCCGCGCTCGTCGGCGCGTGGACCCAGACGTGGGATCCGCGGCTCTTCGGCTACGCGTGGCTCGCGTACCTGCCAGCCGCCCTGGCCGCCCTCGTCCTCCTCGCTCGAACACCTCATCGCGCACGTCGCTTCGTGGACACACGCCCTGGCGAGCTCCTTCGCGTCGGGGGCGAGACTCACCGCGTCCACGCCGTGCTCCACGACGTACACCCCTTCACCGGCTGCCAGACGCTTCACTGCGTGGGTCCCGCGGAGGCTTCCTTCCCCACCCTCGCGCTCGAGGTCAGCGAGTACCCCGAGCTTCGGGTCCGAGCGTTCCACGTCGAGTCCGGGGGACCTCCGCTCTCGACGGAAGAGGTCGCGCGACTCGGCGAGCTGCGTGTCGAGACGGCCTCGGGATCCCAGGACTCGGCGAGGGCGATCCCGAAGGAATCTCCGCTCCGCATCTTTGCGGCGAACGCGACGCCGGGTGCGTCCCCGATCTGGTTGCTTCGTCCGAGCGAGGATCCCATCCGCCACGTCTTCGCGCCTGGGCCCGACCCACGCCGGGCGTGACGACGGGACGCGACTCGCTTGCGGCGCACACGCGCATTGCGCACGCTGCACGCCGCTCGAGCTCGATGTGATTCACGACACCGCGGTGGCAGGGTCGTCGGTGTCGTCGGGCCAAGCCTCCAGGTGTTCACGGAGGAGCTCGAGCGAGCGCGCGCAATACAATCCGTCTTCGATGCGCTCGTCGAACGCGTACTTCACGGTGCAGACCTTGCGGAGCTCACCGCCGCGCTCGACCTCTCGCACCCGACCGAGCGCCGCGAAGATCGGGCAGTTCCCCCACTCGTAGAGGTGGTGGTAGACCGCGTCGAGGCCGACCGAGCCCAAGTTGGCGACGAAGACCGAGCAATACAGCGGGTCGGACTCGATCAGCGCCATGGGGAGTAGGTTGCGCGCGTCGAGCCAACGCGCGAGGCCGATCAGCCCGCGCAGGAGGAAGCTCGGCAGACGGAGCAGGATCGAGAGCTCTTTGTCGGTCTGGTTCTTCTCGTTCGAGCGCCCCTCCTTCACTCCGCCGCCGAGTCGCTCCAGATGCGAAGCGAAGTCCGCCGAAGGATCGAAACGGCGTTTGATCGCCACCATTGCGGCGTCGTCCGAGAGCGACTTCTTCGCGGAGAACGACAGCTCGATCTCCTTGCGTTGATAGAGGCTCGATCCGCTCGTGAAACGATTGAGCCGCGGTCGCTCCGCGAGGACCTTCACCACGCAGTACGTGTAGAGGTGGAAGATCGTGAGCTTCTGCCCGGCCGCGCGGCGTGCCTCGCAGAACGCCTGCGCTCGCGTGACGTCGAGCTCCTGCTCGAAGAACACGGTCGCCCCGGCGCGGGTGGGGATCAGAAAGGGCATGATCGCGCGCGTGCCCGTCGTGCGGACCACGTCGCCGTCGAAACGTCGGAACCAAGGCATGCCGAAGTGAAGCTCACCGCGCGCCTTCGCGGGAAGCTGGCGCGATCGAGCACGACGTTGTCGTGAAGTGTCCCTCCCGCGTCTCTCGGCGCGGGGCCAGTCTCCGCAGGTGTCCGACGTCCACTCCACCTTGCATTGGCTCGCCTCGCTCGCGCCCACGCGCCTCACGGGGACGCCCGAAGAACGTGCGGTCCAGGACGCGATCGCCGAGCGGCTGAAGCCCCACGGCTTCGAAGCGACCGTTCAGCCCTTCCGCTTCTCGCGCCACATCTACGGCTCGCTCGCGATGCACTTCGGGTTGGCGCTCGGCTTCCTCGCGGTCGGGCTCTACGTCCCGTGGCTCGGTGCGTCGGGGCACCTCGTGGTCGCGCTCAGCTTCTACTCCGAAGCGGTCCGACGGCGGCATCTGTTGCGCCTGCTCTGGCCACGCGTCGCCACCCAGAACCTGATCCTCGTCAAGCCCGCCCGAGAGTCGCTGCGGCGTCGCGTCGTGCTCGTAGCCCACGTCGACTCCGCCTACACCGGGCTCATGTTTCATCCCGCGGTGCTCCGACAGATCGCGAAGCCTCCCCCGCGCGTGCTCTTCTTTCTCCAGAAGCAGCTCCTCCTGCCGTTCGTGTGTGTGCTGGTTCTGATGGGGCTCGAGGCAGTGGAGCCTCTCTTCGTGCCACCGCTCTGGCTGCTCGTCGTGCTCGCGGTTCCGATCGGATTGGTCTTCTTCTTCAACGCCGACGTGGTCCTGCGAAACCGTGTGGTCCCGGGCGCGGCGGACAACCTCTCCGGTTGCGCGGCGCAGATCGTCGTCGGCGAGCAGACGTCGGTCCCGCCGGACGTCGAGCTCGTGTTGGTGTTCACGGGCGCGGAAGAAGCAGGGACGGGCGGCGCGGCACATCTCGCGCGCACCTGTGGGTGGGATCCGGCGATCACGGACATCGTGATCCTCGACACGCTCTCCAACGGCACGCTGCATCTGCTCGAAGAGGGCGAGATCTTCCCGGTGCCGATGCCCGAAGAGCTCGCCGCGAGCGCGCGCTCGGCCGCGCGTTCGGTCGGTGAGCCCGAGCCAACACCCTATCCGGTCCCGGCCGGCGCGACCGATGCGCTGCCGTTTCTCGTCGAAGGCTTTCGCGCGATCGCGCTCACCTGCATCGACCCGGAGCAACACGCGCCTCGGAACTACCATCACCCGAACGACACCGCCGACCGCGTGGACCCGGTGCAGCTCGAGGCGTCGACGCGGATCGCCCAAGCGATGGTGCGTGAGCGGATGGTGCGCTGAAGCCAGTCGCGCGCGGCAAAGAGCGGCGAAGCGAGTTGGACGCTCGCGTTCGACTTGTCATCCTCCGGCCCGCGATGTCGCGAGGCGATCCGCTCTTCATCTTCCGACTCTGTCCAGTCGTCTTGGAGCTGCTCGGTCCTCACCCGGAGGAGCACGCGGCGCTCTTGGCGAGCTGCGGCCTGCCCGAACGCGCGGCGACCGGGACGATCACCGCGCCGCTCTCACGCATCCGCGAGCTCTTGGACGAAGCCGCGTTGCGACACGACGCGCCCTTCGGGCTCGCGCTCGCCCTCGCGGCGCCGGAGGGCACCTACGAGACCGCGGAGCTCTTGGTGCGCACGGCGCCCAACCTCCGCGTCGGCCTCGGCGCCCTCGCGCGCTATGCCGCGCTCATCAACCCGGTGGGGTGTTTCGAGCTCCGACCGACGAGCGAGGTCCTCGAGCTGCACTACTTCGTGCCGGGCAACGGCGACGCGCTGGGGACACACCTCAACGAGTTCACCATCGCTTTCGTCGTCCACGCGCTCGGGAAGGTCACGCTCTCGCCCCTGTCGCTCGAGCGCGTCTGGTTCGCCCACCCCGACGCGCGACACCAGGCGGCGCTCCGCGCGCACTTCGGATGCGACGTCGTCTTCGGCGCCGCCACCTGTGGCTTCGCGCTCTCGCACGACGCCGCGGACGCACGCCTCCGCACCACCGATCCCGTCGTCTTCGACTACCTCGAGCGAGAAGCCGAAGCGCGTCTGAAGGCCCTCGGCCGCCGCAGCTACGCGGCCGTCGTCGTCGACGCGATCGAGAACCGACTCGGCTTCGCGCACGCCGACCTCGATCGCGTCGCACGAGCGCTCGGGACCACGGCGAGGACCGTGCAACGGCGACTCGACGAAGAGGGCACCACGTTCCGCGAGGTCGTCGAAGACGCGCGCCGTCGGCGCAGCGAGGCGATGCTGGAGGGCGGCGCGAGCAGCGCGCAGGTCGCCGAGGCGATGGGCTTCGCCGACACCCGGAGCTTCCGCCGCGCGTATCGACGGTGGGCCGCCTCGCCCCGCGACGCGTCGTGACCCTCGAGGAAGCTGGAGTGCGCGCGGCGCTGGGCGGAACACTCCGCGAGCTCACGTGAACGCACCGTCGTCTCGACGTTCCATTCGTCTCCCCCAAATGGGGTAGATGATCTCCCCTCCCTTTCGCTCAATCTCACGGTAGTCTCGCGCTCTCACGGGATTGTCGTCCGCGCCGATCGAGGGGAGAGCTCGGCCGCGCTGGTCTGCAAACGCGATCCCGAAACGGACCCGCGCGATGCAGCTCGAGACCCTCTTTCCGCCCGGCGCCCGCGTCGTCATCCGCGACGCCGAGTGGCTCGTCCGTCGCACCAAGCCCACCGGCTACGGCGACGTCGAGCTGCACGTCACCGGCCTCTCCGAGCTCGTCCGCGATCGCGACGCCATCTTCCTCCACCCCGGCCTCGACGAAGCCGTGCTCCTCGATCCGCGCCGCACCGAGCTCGTCGCCGATCCTTCCCCCGGCTACCGCCGCACGCGCCTCTACCTCGAGAGCCTGCTCCGCCGCACGCCCCCCACCGACACCCGCATCCACCTCGGCCACCACGCGGCCATCGACGCGAGCGCCTATCAGCTCGTCCCCGCCGCCCAAGCCCTCGCGCGCACCGAGCCCCGCCTCTTGCTCGCCGACGCGGTCGGCCTCGGCAAGACCATCGAGATCGGCATCCTCCTCTCCGAGCTCATCCGCCGTGGCCGCGGTCGCCGCATCCTCGTCGTCGCGCTCAAGAGCGTGCTCGAACAGTTTCAGACCGAGCTCTGGGCCCGTTTCACCATCCCGCTCGTCCGCCTCGACTCCGAAGGCCTCACCCGCATCGCGCGCGAGCTCCCCTCGAACGCCAACCCCTTCCACTACTACGACCGCGTCCTCGTCTCGATCGACACCCTCAAGAACGACGCGAAATACGCCCGCCTCCTCGAACAATGCCGCTGGGACGCGGTCGTCATCGACGAATGTCAGCACGTCGCGATGCGCGGCTCCGGCAGCCAACGCGCCGGCCTCGCGAAGCTCCTCGCGCGCACCACCGACGCGCTCCTCCTCGCGAGCGCCACGCCCCACGACGGCCGCCCCGAGAGCTTCGCCAGCCTCGTCGAGCTCCTCGATCCCACCGCGCTCCCCGATCGCGAGCACTACGCCAAAGACGACATCCGCGACCTCTACGTCCGCCGCTTCAAGAAGGACGTCGCCCAAGGCGAAGACCGCTTCCGCGAGCGACGCCTCCTCCGCCACGAGGTCCCCGCGAGCCCCGAAGAAGACGCCCTCTACGCGGCCCTTCACGAAGCCACCTTCGAGACCGTCCGCCCCGAAGCCGTACGCCCCGGCGGCCGCGGCGTGCTCTTCCGAACGCTCCTCCTCAAGAGCCTCCTCTCCAGCCCCGCCGCCCTCGCGCAAACCCTCGACGCCCGCACGAAGCGCATCGAGCGCCGCCTCGAGAGCACCACGACCCCCGAGCTCGAAGCCGCCCTCCGCCGCGACCTCGATCAGCTCGCCCGCCTCCGCGCGCTCCTGCCGGCCGACGACGCCGGCTCCAAAGCGCAGGCCCTCGATCGCCTCCTCGTCGAGCTCGAGGTCCATCCGAAATCACCAAACCGCGTCGTGATCTTCGCCGAGCGCCTCGAGACCCTCCGCACCCTCCACGAGCGCCTCCATCAATCCGGATTCGCCGACGATCAAATCGCCATCTTCCACGG
>CALJLK010000242.1 GCA_937982655.1 uncultured Sandaracinus sp. | reverse complement strand
CCGCAGCCGATCAGGACGAGCATCAGGAGCAGGGTTCCGGTGCGAATCATCGTTGGAGCCTCGCGGGTGGGGTCGAAGAGGGCGACTTGGGTCGAAGGGCGACCGAGTCGAAGGCGGCGTGAAGAGGCGCGGGAGCTGGCGGGAGTCGAAGTGGCGGGAGTCGCAGTGGCGGGAGTCGCAGCACGCGAACGTTCGTTCGTCGGTGCTCGCGGACCGGGTCACGAGCGGGCCGTACGCTCGGGCTCGTACGCATACGCTCGCACCCGCGGACCTGGCGATTCGCGTTTTCCAAAACCTCCGCCGAACTAGTGACCGGCGCGCCTCCCGAGCGGTATGCTACGCCACGTCGTCGCGCCCGGACAGGCTCGACGCACACGTGGTCGCGCGAAACGAGCGCGCCGCGAGCCCTTCGGGGCGGCCAGTGAGAGGGCACGCAGCCGCGAGATGGCGTGCGGGCGTGACGGGGCAAAGGGGCGCCTCCACTCGACGGGGTGGAAGGCGAGGATGGGAAGGTAAACGCATGGGCCGTTGGCTTTGGGTGGGGCTGTTCGCCCTCACCGTCGAGAGCGTCGTGAGCGTGTCTGGAGCAGGCGTCGCGAAGGCGCAGACCGATCAGCCGCCCGGTCAGGTCACCGAGAGCACGCAGACCACGCGGACCGACGAGAGCCTCGACCAAGCGGCGCGGCTCACGTTCCAAGCGGCGCGCGAGGCCTTCAGCAACGGTGACTACGAGACCGCGCTCGATCGCTTCACACAGGCGTACAGCCTCAGCCCGCGCCCCGTGCTGCTGTACAACATCGGCGTCACCCTCGATCGCCTCCGCCGTGACGAAGAGGCGGTCGCCCGGTTCACCGAGTACCTCGAGCGTGTGCCGGACGCGCCCGACCGCGCGGAGGTCGAGGCGCGCATCCGCGTCTTGCAGCGCGCGATCGACGAGCGCCGCGCCCAAGAGGCGGCGCGCGAAGAGCAGGAGCGCATCGCCCGCGAAGAGGCCGAGCGACTCGAGCGCGAGCGTCAGGAGCGCGAGCGTCAGGGCGGCGGCACGACCCCGGTCGAAGAAGAGAGCTCGGGGTTGCACCCGGCGATCGCGCTCTCGGTCGGTGGGCTCGCGCTCGCGACCGGCGGTCTGATCGTGTGGAGCGGCCTCGACGCGAGCAGCCGCAACGACGAGTACGAGGAGTACACGGAGCCGGGCAACGGTGGGATTCGCTCCGAAGGCAAGCGACTCTACGACCGCGTCCGCGCGGCGGAGACTCGCACGAACGCGCTCATCGGCGTCGCGAGCGGTCTCGCGGCCACGGCGGTGGTGCTCGCGATCTTCTCCGACTGGAGCTTCGGGGGTGGCGAGGACGCCGACCCGAGCGAGCCCAGCACCACGGTCGAAGGCGGCCCCACGGCGGGCGGCTTCCAGCTCGGGCTCACTCACCGCTTCTGATGGCACCGCTTCCGATGGCACCGCTTCCGATGGCACCGAGGATGAACTCCATGCTTCGACTCTCGCTCTCGCTCTCGCTCCTGCTCGCGGTGGCGGGCTGCTCGTTGGCCGACGCTTCGCGGTACCAAGCGTTGCCGGAAGGACCCGTCGACGGCGGAACGATGGACGCCGACGGCGCGACGCCCGATCCGGATGCGGGCGTGGACGCAGGACCGCCCGACCAGCTCGCCGTCGACGGTTGCGGAGACGACGACGTCTACGTGATCACCGACTCCGAAGAGGGCATCGTCGTCGACACGCGACCCTTCGCGAGCGACGTCAACAGCCTGCCCGGAAGCTGCGGTGTCAGCGCGCCCGGCCCGGATGCGTTCTTCGCGGTCGACGTCCAGGCTGGCGAGTACTGGCACTTCCACCTCGCGGTCTCTCCGACGGACCCGGACCGCCCGAACCGCGACCCGATCCTCTACTTGCTCAACGCGTCGTGCGCCGAAACGCAGTGCTCGCGCGAGCTCTTCGCCAACTACTGCGACAGCGCCGGCGACGAGCACTTCGGATTCCAGTTCAACGAGTCGGGGCGTTGGTACATCGGCATCGACGATGGCAACCCGAGCGGCGGCCTCTACACGCTCGGCGCCTACCGCCCGACCTGCAATGGGACCGCGCCCGCAGAGCATGGTGAGTCTTGCGACGGCGAGGAGGGCTGCACGGAGGACTGCCGACGCGTGATCGACGAGGATTCGGTCACGGAGTCGGGCTTCAGCTTCAACGTGCAGGAAGCCAACCTGATTCGCTTGTCGGCGGGCAACGAGCTGACCTTCGAGGGCGACGTCGGCGGGTTCGAAGGTTGTGCGTACCCCGACGTGTTCGCCATCGACGTCCCGATGGGCGCCACGCTCACGGTGGAGGAGCTCGGCCCGGATGGCATGACGTGCACGGGGGCAGGCGCATCGTCGATCCAGGTCGCGATTCAGAGCCGCACCGGCATGGTGCGCGCTCGCAGCAACGCGGTGAACGGTTGCGCGCTCGTGACGTCGACCTTCGCGTCGGAGGGGCGGTTCTTCCTCGTCGTCACCGACCAGCGCGCGGACACGCGCTTGCCCTACGCATACCGCCTGCACGTGGGCTACTGAAGAACACCGATGGACGCGGACGGCTGATCGCTCAGCCACTTGGGGGGACCTCGATGCGCTCGGTACTGTTCCATCTCGCACCGCTCGCCGTGCTGCTCGCGATGCCTAGCTCGGCGTTCGCGTTCGAGTACTACGCTGCGCGTGTGCCTCGCACCGCGACGGCGCCCGACTCGGTCGGCACGCCGCGGCCGTGCATCACCTGCCACAACAACGCGGACGGCGGGCAAGGCTGCGAGACGATGGGTGGCACGCGTCCGTGTCTGAACCCGTTCGGCGTCGCATTTCGTTCGAACGGGTTCCGATGGACGCGGGAGCTCGCGGAGCTCGACTCCGACGGCGACGGCTTCACGAACGGCCAGGAGCTCCAAGATCCGAGCGGGAGCTGGCGACCGGGGCAGGTCAGCCCCGGCAACTCGGCCTACGTCACACGTCCGGGCTTCGCGAACAGCAGCCCCGGCGCGACCGACATGGACGGCGACGACCATTGCTGGTTCGGCCGCGATTTGAACGGTGACGGCGACTGCACGGACGCGGGCGAGAACACCGGCGCGCGCGACTGCAACGACTCCGATCCGACGGTGAACAGCAGCGCGGCGGAGGTCTGCAGCAACGCGATCGACAACGACTGCAACGGCCTGCCGACGCTCAGCGATCCGGCGTGCATGGACGTGGTCGATCGCGACGGCGACGGATTCTGTCGCATGGGGCGAGACCTCAACGGCGACCGCGACTGCATCGACGGCGCGGGCGAGCTCACGGCCGACGTCGACTGCAACGACGACAACGTGACGGTGTTCCCCGGCGCTCGCGAGAACTGCGCGGACGGGCTCGACAACGACTGCAACGGCGTGGCGGACGCGGCGGACTCGATGTGCCGCGGTGACGTCGACAACGACGGCGACGGGTATTGCCCGATCGGGCGTGATCTCGACGCCAACGGGGACTGCCTCGCGGCCGGGGAGCCGGACGGAGGCTTCGACTGCGACGACACGCGGAGCGACGTGAACCCCGGACAAACGGAGATGTGCACCGACGGAGTCGACAATGACTGCAACGGTCTGGCCGACTTCCGCGATCCGGTCTGTGCCGGTTTCTTCGACGCCGACGGCGACGGTCATTGCCCGCTCGGCGAGGACCTCAACCGCGACGGAGACTGCATCGACGACGGCGAGGCAGGCGGACGTGTCGATTGTGACGACACGAACGGGATGATCAGCCCGAGCGCGACGGAGATCTGCACCAACGACTCCGACGACGACTGCGATGGGCTCGTGAGCCTCGCGGATCCGGATTGTGTGGGCTACCTCGACACGGACGGCGACCGGTACTGCTTCGTCGGCTTCGACATGAACCGCGACGGAGACTGCGCGGATCCCGAAGAAGAGGGCGGCGCGGGTGATTGCGACGACACCCGCGCGGAGGTGAACCCGACCGTGGAGGAGGCGTGCACGGCCGCCGATCTCGCCACGTGCGGCTCGTTCTGCACGAACGGGCTCGACGACGACTGCGACGGGAGTCTCGACGGGTTCGATCCTGGCTGCGCGATGGACTTCCGCGACTTCGACGGTGACGGTTGGTGCGGCGTCGGACCGGATCTGAACGCGGACGGCGACTGCTCCGACGAAGGTGAACAGGTCGGACCGGCGGACGCGCGTCCGAACGATCCGACGGTGTACCCGGGCGCACCCGAGAACTGCGTCGACATGCGCGACAACGACCAGGACGGCATGGTCGACGAGGCGGAGTACTGCACGCGCGACGTGGACGCGGACGGCGACGGGTACTGTCCGATCGGGCGCGACCTGAACGGTGACGGCGACTGCCTCGACGACGAGCTCGGCGAGAACTACTACGCGAGCGACTGCGACGAGAGCGACCCTGCGCGAAACCCCGGCGCCGAAGAAGAATGCTTCGATCGGCGGGACAACGACTGCGACGGCTTCGTCGATCTCGACGATTCGTCGTGCTTCTACCTGCTCGACCGGGACGGCGACGGCTTCTGCGGGCGCGGCATCGACGACAACATGGACGGCGACTGCCTCGACGACGAAGAGGATCGGTTCGGCGAGGACTGCGACGACACGAACGCAGCGGTGAACGTGCGCGCGACGGAGATCTGCGACAACGGGATCGACGACGACTGCGACGGAGAGATCGACACCTTCGACTCGCAGTGCCCGTGTCCGGAGAACCACTGCAACGACGACGACCCGTGCACGGAAGACTCGTGCGGTCCGGGGTGGGAGTGCTCGTACACCCCCGCGGCGGCGTGCATGGACGGCGGCGTCGGAGTCGACGCCGGGATGGAAGGCGGCGGAGGCGGCGGCTGTGGCTGCGCCGCGCCAGGAGCGGGGCGCTCACCGTGGGGCGCTCTGCTCGTGCTGCTCGGTGTGGGGATCGGGGTGCTCGGACGTCGTCGGCGACGCTGAGCCATGCACGGATGGTGCGGCAGAAGAGGCCGCGGCAGCTCCGACGGGAAGCGGGGCGTCGCGCGGTGAAACCAAGTGACGCTCTCGACCCGAACATGGGAAGCGAGCGTCACGTTCGGTCCTCGGTGGCCGAAACACGAAACGTAGGGTGGGGGTGGGCATGCGCGGGCGGCGATCGTCGTGGCGGGTGTCGTGCGGTGTAGTGACGAAGGCGCTCTTTCTGAGCGCGCTCTTCACGGCGTGGGGTGGCGAAGTCGCGCACGCGTATCCCAACTACCACCCGAACTACGCGACCTACGGGTTGCCGGCGTGGGTCGAAGGCACGTGCACCAACTGCCACGTGTCGATCGACGGCGGAGGCGGCTGCACGGGCGGCGCGCCGTGCTTCAACAACTTCGGTCGTCAGTACCGGCAGTTCGCGTCGTGGGGGAGCATCAGCGGCTCCGACGCGGACGGGGATGGCATCTCGAACGCCTTCGACGACACGGCGGATGAAGGGGGCCCGGGATTTCCGCAAGGCGCCAACGAGGTGGCGTGCGACATGCTCGCCTGTGCCAACGCGTACGGGAGCTTCGTCAACTGCGCGGACGCGAACAACTTCATCCGTTGCTCGGCCACGCGCGGGTCGATCAGTCCGAGCGGCGTAGTGCGCTACTACTTCACGTTCGCGTTTCAATGTCAGTCGAGCGGTCACTGGGGATACTCGCCGACGATCGACATGAGCGACGAGGACTGGGGCGACCGATGCTACAACACCAACGAGTGCGGGAGTGCGACGGCCTGCCTGCAGAACTACGCGGCAAACTCGTGCACGAATCAGAATCCGGGTTTCGACTGCAGTTGTGGTACCGGGTTTTCTCTCGTGAACAACGAGACGATCAATGAGAATTGTGCGGACGTCAACGAGTGCAACACGACCCACGCGGGGGTGACCGCGGGGCAGCGCTGCAATCAGCATCTGAGCTACGGTACGTGCTCCAACACGGTCGGCGCCTATTCGTGTTCGTGCAACACGGGGTACGTGACGAGCGGATCCGGGCACTCGCTCACGTGCTCGGACGTGAACGAGTGCTCGACGACCTACAACGGCGTTTCACCGAGCGCCCGCTGCAACAACAACCTCGGCTACGGCACCTGCTCGAACACGACGGGCGGGTATTCGTGCGCGTGCAACACGGGGTACGTGACGAGCGGCTCCGGGCAGACGCTCACGTGTACCGACGTGAACGAGTGCAGCACCACCTACGGCGGAGTGACCGCGGGACAGCGCTGCAACCAACACCTGAGCTACGGCACCTGCTCGAACACCACGGGCGGATACTCGTGCTCTTGCGGCGCGGGCTACGTGACGAGCGGCTCGGGGCAGACGCTCACGTGCATCGACGTGAACGAGTGTCTGTCGTCTCCGTGCGGGGTGGGCTCGTGCTCGAACACCGCGGGGAGCTACACGTGCTCGTGCCCGAGCGGGTACTCGGCGCCCGGTAGCGGCGGAACGTGCACGGACGTGAACGAGTGCCTGTCGGCGCCGTGCGGGGTGGGTTCGTGCTCGAACACGGCGGGGAGCTACACGTGCTCGTGCCCGAGCGGGTACTCGGCACCCGGCAGCGGCGGAACCTGCACCGACGTGAACGAGTGTCTGTCGTCCCCCTGCGGTGTGGGCTCGTGCTCGAACTCCGCCGGAACCTACTCGTGCACCTGCCCGAGCGGCTACACCGCGCCCGCGAACGGCGGCACCTGCTCCGACGTGAACGAGTGCGCAGAGAACCCGATGATCTGCGGGGTCGGCTCGTGCTCGAACACCGCGGGCTCGTACACCTGCTCTTGCCCTGCGGGCTACTCCGCGCCCGGCAGCGGCGGGACCTGCAGCGACATCAACGAGTGCGCGACCGCGTCGCGTTGCGGGCGCGATCTCAGCATGTCGAACACCTGCACGAACACCACGGGTGGCTACACCTGCGGCTGCGCGACGGGCTTCGTACCGAGCGGCTCGGGGCTCTCCGCGACGTGCATCGACGTGAACGAGTGCGCGACGCCGACGACGTGCGGCGCCAACGCGGGCGCTGGCTCCTGCACGAACACCACGGGCGGCTACGCCTGTTCGTGCGCGGCGGGGTACATGACGCAGGGCAGCGGGCAGACGCTGACGTGCGTGGACACGAACGAGTGCGCGACGGCCTCTCGCTGCGGGCGTGATCTCAGCATGGCGAACGTCTGCACGAACGCGTCGGGCGGGTACTCGTGCACGTGCGCGAGCGGCTTCCAGGCGTCGGGCAGCGGGTTCTCCGCGACGTGCGTCGACACGAACGAGTGCAGCACCGCGACCACGTGCAACGCGAACCTCGGCTACGGCTCGTGCACGAACACCGTCGGTGGGTACACGTGCTCGTGTGCGATGGGCTACGGCTTCGACGGCACGACGTGTGTGGTCGAGAACGAGTGCACGACCGGCATGAACAACTGCAGCGTCAACGCGACGTGCACCGACACGCCGAGCTCGTTCACCTGCACCTGCAACCCCGGCTACACGGGCAACGGCGTCACGTGCACGGACGTGAACGAGTGTGCGGCCGCGACCGCGTGCGGCCGCAACCTCAGCGTCTCGAACACCTGCACCAACAGCGCGGGCGGCTACACGTGCATGTGCGGCTCCGGCTACCAGGCGTCGGGCAGCGGGCTCTCCGCGACCTGCGTCGACGTGAACGAGTGCACGAACACGCCGGGGATCTGTGGCTCGGGAACCTGCTCGAACACCAGCGGCGCGTACACGTGCGCGTGCAGCGCGGGCTACACGTTCAACGGCACCACCTGCGTGAACGTGAACGAGTGCGCGACCGCCACGACGTGCGGGCAGAACCTCAGCGCGCTCAACACCTGCACCGACACCGTCGGCGGGTTCGTGTGTGGCTGCGGCGCGGGCTTCCAGTCGCAAGGCTCGGGGCTCTCGGCGACGTGTGTGGACGTGAACGAGTGCTCGAGCGGGTCGCCCTGCGCGCCCGGCACCTGCAACAACACCGTCGGCAGCTACACGTGCTCGTGCCCGAGCGGCTTCACTGCGATGGGCGGCGCGTGTGTGGACGTGAACGAGTGCGCGACCGCGTCGACGTGCGGCTCGGCGCGGACGGGCTGCACGAACACCGCGGGCTCGTACGTGTGCGCGTGCGCGGCCGGATACATGGCGCCCGCCAGCGGCGGCACGTGCACCGACGTGAACGAGTGCGCGACCGCGTCGACGTGTGGGTCGGCGCGCACGGGGTGCACCAACACCGCGGGCTCGTACCAGTGCATGTGCGCGGCGGGTTACACCGCGCCCGCGAGCGGCGGCACGTGCAGCGACGTGGACGAGTGCGCGACCGCGTCGACGTGCGG
>CALJLK010000241.1 GCA_937982655.1 uncultured Sandaracinus sp. | reverse complement strand
GACACGGACACGGACACGGACACGGACACGGACACGGACACGGACTCGGACTCGGTCTCGGTCTCGGTCTCGGTCTCGGTCTCGGTCTCGGACTCGCTCTCCGTCACCGCAGCCGATCCACCCGCGCCTGCACACGCCCACGCAGCGAGAGATCGCGCTCCGCGAACAGATGCAGCCACACGATGGCTTGCAGGCTGCGCGCTTCGAGCAGTTCGTCGACGAGCTCGGCGTCGTAGGGGCCGGTGTACGCCGCGAGCACGGCAGGGAGGCTCGGCTCTTCGCCGAAGAGCCGATGACGCGACGCGAGGGTGGCGAGGTCCCACTCGACCGGGCCGAGGAATGCGTCTTCCCAGTCGGTCCAGAGCGCGCCTCGTGTGGTGGCGAGCACGTTTCCGAGGTGCGCATCGCCGTGCACGGCTTGCCACGACGCGGTGCGCGCTTCGGCGCTCGCGACGACGCGCTCGGCGCGATGCCACGCGCGGTCGACGCGGTCGCGCGATTCGGCGTCGAGCCACGCGCTCGCGCGCAGACCCGGGAGCATTGCGCGCGCTTCTTCCCACGCGCCGAGGCGTGGGAGGCGGTCGGTGGGGAAGTCGGCGGCTGACCCCGCCGACTCGGTAGAAATGTCGGCGGCTGACCCCGCCGACTCAACCGAGAAGTCGCGCAGCGCCGCGTGCACCTCGGCGAGCGCGCGGCCCTTCGACTCCGGCGAGACGGCATCGACGAGCGTCTCGCGCGCCCAATACGAGATCACGTAGCCCTCGCGCTCGTGCGGGCCGGGCGGGAGCTCGAGGCTCGGGCGTGTGCTCGGTGCGCCGCGGGAGGCGAGGAACGACGCGACCTCGACCTCGCGCGCGAGCCAGGCGAGGCCGACGCGGGACGCGCTCGTGGCCATCGCGACGCGCGCGATCGACGTCGACGGGACGAACGCGTCGTCGGGCGAACGCGAATCCAGCGCGAGCACGAGGTTGCTGCGGTCGGCCAACACCGAGGGCTCGCAGGATCGACCGAGCTCGCGAAGGTGTTTCTTCACGACCGCGATCGCGCCGTCGACGCTCACGTCCATCGGACCGTGCGTGTCATCGATGCTCGAGAGATGCCAGTGCCCGCAGGGCCGTCTTCGACGTTCGCCCCGCGCCGTCAGTCGTGCAAGTTTCTCCGGATGTCCTCGAAGCTCCTCAAGCTCGCGTCGCTCCTCTCGATCGCATCGATCGCATGCGGTGGAGACGAAGGTCGCTGTTCGCTCGATGGGTACTGCGATCCCGCCTGCATGCCAGACCCCGACTGTGCCCCCGACGCAGGCACCTCACGAATGTTCGCCGACATGCAGTGGCAGCTCCGCTGTCCTTCCGATGCCGTGGGATGCGTGGACGGGCCGAACCAGGACGTGTTCGCGGTGGACGGAGAGGACGGCGCGACGCTCTCGTGCAGTCTCGAGGAAACCGTGACGGGCGACCGAACGGTGAGACTCGAGGCGCTGCAGTCGCGCGTGCGGCTCGCGGTGACGAACCTCCGGGCCGCGCGCTCCGGAGGGCCTGCGGCCTCCGATTCGGGGTGTGTCGTCGCGATCGAAGAAGACGGGACGACGTTCCTCGGAGCGTGCGGTCCAGCCGCGCCCTCGCCGGAACAGCCGTGTCAGGTCTCCGAGTTGATGTTCGTCGAAGAACGCATCGGCGACACCGACATCGGGCGGTTCGGCCCGGAGGTCGTGTTTCGGCTGCTTTGCGATGGTCTTCGTGCGTCGGAGCCGGCGGCAGGTACGCGTGACCTGCGAAACTCGCGCACGTCGGCGGCGCCGGCGCGCGTGCGCATGATCAACTGCCCCGGATTCTGAGCGGGCTGCAGCGTCTTCACTCCGCGTCGGTCAAACACCCTTTCGACGCCGAGCCCACGAGCCTCACGTACTTGCTGAGCCAGCCGACCCCGGATCAAGCGGACAGCCTTCGTTTCGCCGCAAGGTGGTGAACTGGTTTGAGGGAGCTCGACGGTTCGAGCCGCGGCCGTGGAACATCAATTGCCTTACTCGTGCCCGTGACCTGCAGACGACACACGATGGCACTCGTCCTTCTTTCCCTCGGGTGTGACCCGGCGGGATCGCACGACCACCAAGACGCGGACGTGACCCCTGACAGCGGCTCGCCCCCGCAGACGTGCGCAACGTCGATCGCCACTGTTTCCCATCCGCCGTTGCCGCAGCCGCTCGCGTGGAGTGCGGAGGACGCGGTGGCCGAGGTGACCCTGATCTCACTGGAGGACTTCCGACTCACCCTCGCCTTCCGTATCGAAGGCGAGGAGCGAGAGGTTCAGCTCCGGTCGGCCGACCGTCTGCCCCCGATCGAGGTGGGCGACACGCTGCGAGTCACTGCAGAGGTGCACACGCCGGGTGTCGCTCGCGTCGTCATCGAGGACGACGAGGGGCTGGTCGCCGCGTACCTGCGGCACGAGGGGATCGCGAGCGTGCGACAGCACGTGGAGGCGTTCGGAGAGTCCGTCGGGCTCGAGCTCACGGCGGAGCCTCAGTGTCGTCAGCTCGGCGGCGGACAATGTGGCCGCGCCGCCATCGGATACTCCGTTCGTTCCGGGAGCGTCGCCGTGTCCGCGGGCGAGCAGGGCGTCGTCGATGGCAAGACGCTCCGTGTCGTGAGCGCATCGGACGACGTCGACCTCTGGCCGGAAGACGTCGTCTGCGCGATCGGGCCTGCCGCGTCGATCGCGTTCGACCTCGTCCGAAACTGAGCCAGCGAGAAACCGGCAAAGACGGTCCGAGACCCTGTCGCGGTCCGAGACCCTCTCCCGAGCGTCCGGATGGGCGTCACTCCGCGTCCGTCAAACACCCCTTCGACGCCGAGCCCACGAGCTTCACGTACTTGCTCAACCAGCCGCGCGTGACCTTCGGCTTGGGCGGCGCCCACTTGCGCAGGCGCTCGGCGAGGGTCGCGGTGTCGACGTGCAGGTCGATGCGGCGCGTGGTCGCGTCGATGGTGATGCGGTCGCCGTCCTTCACGAGCGCGATCGGCCCGCCGACCGCGGCTTCGGGGCAGACGTGGCCGACGATGAAGCCGTGGGAGCCGCCGCTGAAGCGGCCGTCGGTGAGGAGCGCGACCTCTTTGCCGAGGCCGGCGCCCATGATGAGGCTCGTGGGGCCGAGCATCTCCGGCATGCCGGGGCCGCCCTTGGGGCCTTCGTAGCGGATCACGATCACCTGCCCCGCGCGGATCTCGCCGCGCTCGCAGGCCGCGAGCATGTCCTCTTCGGAGTCGAAGACCTTCGCGTCGCCCTCGAAGCGCAGGCCTTCTTTGCCGGTGATCTTCGCGACCGCGCCTTCGGGGGCGAGGGTGCCTTCGAGGATCGTGATGTGGCCGGTCTCCTTGAGCGGATTCTCCACCGGAACCACGACCTCTTGGCCGACGCTCAATCCCGGAAGATTCGCGAGGTTCTCTGCGATCGTCTGGCCGGTGACCGTCCGCTGCGAGCCGTCGAGGAGGCCGCGCTCGAGCAGGTACTTCATCACCGCGGGGGTGCCGCCGACGTGATGCAGGTCTTCCATGACGAAGCGACCGCTCGGCTTCAGATCGCCGAGGAGCGGCACGCGATCGGTGACGGCCTGGAAGTCCGCCAGCGTGAGCGGGATGTCGAACGCGTGCGCGATCGCGAGCAGGTGGAGCACCGCGTTGGTGGAGCCGCCGAGCGCGGTCACCATCACCATCGCGTTCTCTAGGCTGCCCCGCGTGACGATGTCGCGCGGCTTCAGGTCGAGCTCGAGCAGGTTGCGGATCGCGGCACCTGCGGCGACGCACTCCTGCTTCTTGCGCGGGTCTTCGGCGGGGGTGGACGACGAGTAGGGGAGCGAGAGGCCGAGCGCCTCGATCGCGACCGCCATCGTGTTCGCGGTGTACATGCCCCCGCAGGCGCCCGGGCCGGGGCAGGACTTCGCGACGATGTCGTCGCGCTCCGCGTCGTCGATGCGGCCCGCGAGCAGCTCGCCGTAGCTCTGGAACGCGCTGACCACGTCGAGCACGACCTTGTCGCCCTTGCGGTCGGTGCGGTGGCCGGGGCGGATGGTGCCGCCGTAGACCATCAGCGCGGGGCGGTTCAGGCGGCCCATCGCGATCACGCAGGCCGGCATGTTCTTGTCGCAGCCGGGCACGGCGATCAGCGCGTCGTAGAAGTGCGCGCCCACGCCAGTCTCGATCGAGTCCGCGATGAGCTCGCGCGAGGGGAGCGAGTAGCTCATGCCCTCGGTGCCCATCGAGATGCCGTCGGAGACGCCGACGCTGAAGAAGCGATAGCCGACGAGGTCGGCCGCTTCGACGCCGCGCTTCACGTCCGACGAGAGATCGCCGAGGTGCATGTTGCACGGGTTGCTCTCGTAGAAGACCGCGCCGATGCCGACCTGCGCCTTGTCGAGGTCGCGCAGGCCCGTCGCGTGGAGCATCGCTTGGGACGCGCCTTGGGCCTTGGGCTCGGTGAGGCGCGCGCTGGTCTGGTTGAGCTTCTTCGTGGTCACGGCGGCGGAGGATGACGCGGTGCGGCGTGCGGCTCAACGACTCGTGTCGTCGCGGAGCGGATTGTCGAGAGCGACCGTCGCCACGACGCAACGCGCGAAACGAAACGAGCCCACGCCGAAGCGCGGGCTCCTGAGCCGTCGTGAGCGACGAAGCTCAGAAGGGGTTGGTCGGTAGGCCTTCGACCATCGCGGCGGCCGGTCGCGCGGTGCGGGCCGCGCGGCGCTCCATCGTCACGTCGATCGTGTGGAAGCGGCGCGCGTCCTCGTTCGCGAAGGCATCCGCCGCCACGGTGGTCTCGAAGTCGCGGAAACCACGCGCGCTCACGGTGATCGCGACCGGCGCCTCGAGCGCAGTGCCGAGGGTGACGTTCGCGAGGTCGCTCGGGGTCGTCTCGCCGACCTTCACCGTCGCGCCCTCGGGCACGCCGCGCAGCGCGAGCACGAACGGAAGCGCTTCGAGCGTCAGATCGAGCGGCTCCATCGCGGCCTCCGGCGTGAGCTCGTGTGAGAGCGCGGCGAAGCCCGGCTTCTCGATCCGGAGGGTGACGGCTTCGCCCGCCGTGAGCTCGACGTCGCACGGCGTGGTGCCGAGCTCGTCGTCGCCGTTCTTCACCGTCGCGCCCTCCGGGCTCGTGCGGAGCGTGACGGTGACCTTCTCTTCGGTCGGCGTCGTGGCGGCGGGCTCTTCGGCCTCCGCGGGCTCGGCCGTGAAGACGGGGACCGCGAAGAGCGCGAAGGCACCGATCACGACGGCCGCGATCGGGACGAGCATCGAGCGGGGCTCCGGCGGCGGAGGCGGTCGGTTCGGGAGAGGCGCCTTCTTCACGCGCAGGCTGGAGGGACGAGCGTCGGCCATGGCCGGGGGAATGCCCGGCGCACGTGACGCGTGCGTGACGCGGCCGTGCCGCGTGTGACACGAGCGTTCCCGAAGGAGCGCGACGACCGGGTTTCCGACGGGGGAAGGGCGCGCCGAGGGGCTCGCGGCGCGGGGAGCGACCGCCAAGAGCGGCTCGGCGCGTCCTCCGGGGACCAGCGCGAGCGAGGCTCGAGACACCGTCCTCGGAGCCCGAGGATCCCTCCCGCCCGGAAGCTGTCGGAGGAGCGCCATGTCACGTAACTGTGACATTCGGGTCGCACGGGTGTCACGTGAACTTTTGCGTCGCGGACGGCGTGACCGGAATCGGGCGTCTCGTGACCTCTCGTGCCCTCCGCGAAGCGACCCAAAGACCCCCGAGAAAGTCGCCCAAGAGAAAGTCGGTGGAGGGTCGGCGCGAGCAGGCCCGGGCGAAGCGGGCGTTCTCCGATCCGTCGAACGCGACCCGAGGACCCGAAGAAAGTTCGAGCGACTCCGCGCCGCGCGCGAATCGACGTCGCGACCCAGGGTCGCCGGCTTGCTCCCGTGCGCGTCACGTTCCCATCATCGGCGCCATGATCCGTTCGGCATCCGTCGTCCTCGCCTTGGCCGCGATCGTCGGCTTGGCGTCGTCGTCGGTGAGCACGCTCGACTTCGTGCAGCACCTCGACCGCCAGGTGCATGGGCTGCACTGCTCCTTCCTCCCCGGCCTCGACGAGGCCCGGCTCGGTGAAGCCTCGGGCTGCCAGGTCGCGCTGATGAGCCCCTACTCGTCGGTGCTCCGCGAGTCGGTGTGGGGCGGCATCCCGGTGTCGCTGCCGGCCATGGGCACCTTCGCGTTCCTGCTCTGGGCCATCGCGCACGCGTGGATCGCGGGGCTCGCGGAGCGGCGGCGTGCGTGGCTGCTGCTCACCCTCGCGTGGTCGATCCCCTTCGTGACGTCGATCGTCATGGGCACCCTCGCGCTCACGCAGCTCGACGCCTTCTGCAAGCTCTGCGTGCTCGTCTACGGCGCGAGCACGATCGGCTTCGTCACGTCGCTGGTCGTGTTCATCCGTCTGCGCGAGCCGACCGGCGTGCTCCTCCCGCGGCGTCCGATCGCCGTCGCGGTCGTCGCGGGCCTCGCGTTCGTGCTCGTGCCGACCGTCGGCTACGCGCTCGCGGCGCCCAGCTTCGAGCGCTACGTCGGCGCCTGCGGCGAGCTGCTCGACGCGAGCGATCGCCAGCACGTGTTGATCGATCTCGGCGGACAGGGACCGGACGTGATCGAGATCCTCGATCCGCTCTGCCCCTCGTGCCGTGCGTTCGAGAAACGTTTCGCGGCCCTCGGCGGTGAGTCGCGCGCGAAACGACGCGTACTGCTCTTCCCGCTCGACGACGCCTGCAACTGGATGGTGTCCGACGCGCTGCATCCGGGCGCGTGCGCGGTCAGCGAAGCCGTGCTGTGCGCGGAGGAGCGTGCGGACGAGGTGCTCGCGTGGGCGTTCGAGCAGCAGGAGGCGATCACCGAAGCCTCCGCGAGCGATCCGGGCGCGGCGGCGCGGCTCGCGGGCGCACGTTTCCCCGAGCTCGCGTCGTGCATCGGCTCCCCCGCGGTGCGCAATCGACTCAACCACTCGCTGCGGTGGGCGGTGAAGAACCAGCTCCCGGTGATGACGCCCCAGGCCTACGTCGACGGCACGCGCGTGTGCGACGCCGACACCGACCTCGGGCTCGATTACGTGCTCGCGCGACTGCTCGAGCGTGGAGGCTCGCGATGAGACCGCCTCGTCTGGACATCGACCAACCCGCGGACGAGACCGTGCGCGACGACCCCGGCGCGGATCGCACGTTGCCCGACGAGAACGCTCCGGTGGGGGCCGCGGGTGGAGTGCGCGGCTCCGCACCGATGGGCGGTGGTGCGAAGTCGCTCGCGATCTCGCTCGGCGTCGCGGGCGCGCTCTTGCTCGTGCCCCTCGCGTTGCCGCTCGTGTGGTCCTCACGGGCGAACGCGCGGCTCGAAGCGGCCGAAGCCGCGCCGCCCGATCCGAGCACGCAGCTCGCGGTCGCCGCCGAGGCCGACGAGTCGTACTGCAACGGCTCGCTCAAGCAGGTGCTGCGTCGTGTGCTCACGAGCTGCGGGCTCATCGGCGGCTCGGGCG
>CALJLK010000240.1 GCA_937982655.1 uncultured Sandaracinus sp. | reverse complement strand
GGTCTCCGCGCCTGCGTCGGTCTCCGCGCCTGCGTCGGTCTCCGCGCCTGCGTCGATCTCCGCGCCTGCGTCGGTTTCCGAGCTCGCGTCGGTCTCCGCGCCTGCGTCGATCGTCGCACCGGTGTCCGCCCCGCCGTCGAGCACGTTCCCGGCGTCCACCGACGCCGAGCCCGGTCCGCACGCCACGAGCCAGATTCCAATCCATCCGAGCACACGCATCGTCGTCTCCTCCCGGTCGATCGGACCGCGAGGTCAAGCTGGCGGATCCCCGGCCACGTGCCGCTACGATGGCCGGCGCCGGTGTCCTCGCGTGTGATCTCGGTGAGTTGGACGCGACGTTGGACGTGGCCTGCGTCTCGTCGCTGCATGGGGCAGCGACGCGTCGAAGGTGGATCGAGTCACCGCGACGACGAAGCACGAACACCCAGCAGAGCGTCCAAGGTGTAGCGAAATCGTCCGTGATTTGCGGGGGAACGGGGCGCGGTGAGAGACCGTCGTGGTGAGCTCGTGTCCTGCATGGCAGCCCATCGAGGACTCCCTCCTCGGATCGAGCCATGCAACACACCACTCACGTCTTCGTTCTCGTCGTCATTGCTTTCGCGTGCGCTCCGCCCGCCGAGGTCTCGGGCCCGACCCACGACGGCGGGCTGCCACCCGACGAGGTCGGCGAGTCGGTGCTCGACGAGCCGGAGATCCTCGCGCTCTCTGCCGATGGGGCGTTCATCGGAGACATCGACGGGCACAAAGCGGAGCGTGAGATCCGCGCGCTCCTCGAGCTCGGCTGGGCGGCGGGTTTCGGGGACGGCACGTTTCGACCCGACGCCGCGGTGACGCGCGCGCAGCTCGCCGCGATGGTCACGCGGGCCTTCCTCGCCGAGGCGTCGGTCCCGGTCGCGCCGACGTTCCGCGACGTGCCGTCCACCCACTGGGCTGCGCCGGCGATCGCGCGCGCGGCCGCGACGGGTTTCCTGCGTGGCTACCCCGACGGCACGTTTCGCCCGGAGCAGACCCTCACGCGGCTCGAGCTCGCGGTCGCCCTCGCGAACGGTCTCGCGCTGCGCGGTGGCGCGTGGCCCGACGTCGAGCGCGTCTACGTCGACGCGGGGGAGGTTCCGACCTGGGCGCGCGGCGCGATCGCGAACGCCGAGCGCGAAGGCATGTTCGCCAACCTCTCGCTTCATGGAGGGTGGTTGCGATCGTCGCAGGCCGCGTCCCGCGCGGTGGTGGCTTCGTACCTCTACCACGCGCAGATGATCGTCCTCGCGTGCGACGACGCGCGGATGGAGTGCCGCCTCGGCGATCCGCGCACGAAAGCGGCGCCGCTGGTGATCGGCGGGGTGGTGCTCACCTGGCAAGCGGCGGTGGCGATCTGGGCCAGCGCGGTCACGCTCGGCTACTTGGCGACGCGGCCTCAGCCGAGCGTGGGCGACGTGCTCTCGGACCTCCGTCGCCTGACGCCAAACCAGCTCGCGCGCGCGCGCGCCAGCGCCGGGACCGCATCGCGCACGTGCTCGGAGGCGCGCTTTCGTGAGCTGCGCCAGGCCAAGAGCCGGTCGTGTCGACAGGCGGGCTGCACGTCCGGTGCGGAGTGCCGCGACCTCTCGTGCGGCGACCTCCGCGAGCGCCACGCGCAGGGCGAGGAGTGTCTGCGCGTGCGCGCGCAGATCACCGCCGAGTGCTACCGAGGCATTCCGGACGACTTCAATCATCCGGAAGAGGAAGCGAACGAGCGCAACCGCCTCGCGGGCTGCGCGCGCTGCTGGTCCACGCATCGCCCCCCGTGCACGGGGAGTCTGTGAGGGTCTGCGCGTTCGTGGCGAGATCAACGCGGCGAGAGCACGAGCTGACCGGCTTCGAGCGCGAGGGCCTTCTCGCCGCGCAGGAGCGCTTCGAGATCCGCGCCGAGGAGCGTGTGGCGCCAGCCTTCGCGCAGACGGCTGTCGGCGCCGCGGACGAGCGCGGCCACGTCGTCGCGGGTCGCGAGCACGGTGGGCGAGAGCGAGCAGGTCTCGGCGACTTGGGCGGCCCACGCGAGCGCGAGGCCGACGGCCGCGGCGCTGGCTTTTTCGCTCGGCGGCTTGGGGGGGAGCCGCAGCGCGGGCTCGCGTAGCTCGAGGCCCTTCGTGATCGCTTCGAGGACCGCGCGGGTGGTGCCCGCGTCGAGGCGGCCGATGCCGCGCGCGCGGTGCAGATCGGCTTCGTTCGTCACGGGACGCCCGGCGAGCGCGAGGATCGCGAGGTCCGAGAGGATCGACTTGGTCGGGCGATCGAGCTCGGCCGCGCGGCGTTCTCGCCACGACGCGAGCGCTTGCGCGACGCCGCGGGCGCGACCTTGCAGACGCGCCTTGCCCTTGAGGCGCCACCACGCGGTGTCGGGATCGGGGAGGGCGCGATCGCGGACACGCTGGCGCTCGCATTCTTCTTCGGCCCACGCGAGGCGGCCGCGCGTCTCGAGCTCGCGCGCGAGCTTCTCGTGAAGGTCGAGCAAGTGCAGTACGTCGCCCGCCGCGTAGTCGCGCGCGTCGTCGTGGAGCGGACGGCGCGTCCAGTCGGTGAGCTGATCGCCTTTGGGCAGACGCGCGCCGAGCCACGCTTCGCAGAGCGCGCCGAGCGAGGCTTGATCGAAGCCGAGGAAGGACGCCGCCACCTGCGGATCGAAGAGTCGGCGCGGGGTGACGCCGCACGCGCGCTCGACGATCGCGAGATCCTGGGCGGCCGCGTGCACGACCGCGAGGGCGTCGGAGTCGAGCACCGCGCGAAGCGGCGCGACGTCGACCGCGAGTGGATCGACGAGCGCGACGTGCGTGCCGTCCGTGTCGTTCCACGCGAGCTGCAAGAGCGCGAGCTGTGGGTGGTACGTGCGCTCGCGGAGGAACTCGGTGTCGAGCGCGTAGCGATCGACGCGCAGGAGGCGGTCGAGCACGTGCTCGAGCTCGTTGGCGGTCGCGATCCAGTGGGCGCTCACGGCGCGGGAGCATAGCGCGCCGCGACGCGTGCGGGGCCGCGACGTGCGGAGGCTCGCATCGCGAACGTGATCTCCGAACGCGTCGGCGATCGCATCGACGATCGCATCGACGATCACGTACCTCGGCGGATCAGCGCCAGCGGGCCTCGAACACCGCGTGCGCGTCGTCGCCACCTTCGACGACGTCGATCACCGCGCCGCGTGCGCCGCCGACCTCGAGGGTCGCGGTGGTCGCGCCACGGAAGTCGGCCCAGAGGACACGATCGAAGCCGGGGAAGTCGTGCGCTTCGAGGCGCGCGAAGTGGTCACCGCGGCGCGTGACCGCGAGGTGACCGCGATCGAAGTAGCGACGGACGATCGCGGTGCTGCGATCGAGCACGAAGCCCGGATGGAGCACGCGAAGGAAGAGGCGGAACACGCGCGGCAGGTGATCGGAGAGGCCGTGGTGTCCGACCGCGAACGCGACCTCGAGCGCGTCGCCGCCGACGAGCTCGGAGAGCAGCGACTCGCCATGCGAGAGCTCCTCCACCGGGTAGAAGGCGAGGGTGTCCAGGGTGTGGGTGCGGAGCGCGTCGAAGGCGGTGCCGCGCGCGCGGTCGAGGAGCTCGGCCGAGGTCTTCTCGCCGTAGAGCGTGATGGCGGCGTCCGCGAGGTTGCGGAAGGCGATGCCACGGATCTGGGTGCTCGGCTCCAAGCGCCGCGAGGATACCTCGACTCGGGACCGGCGCTCGGTCCGTACGGCTCCCGCGCGTGCGGAGTTGCCGGACACGAGCGACCGAAGTTTCGGAAACGACGTCAGGCGGGAGCGCGGCGCAGCGCTTCTTCGGCGCGCACGTTCGTCCGCTCGCGCGGCAGGGGGCCCGAGAGGTCGACAATTCGGCCGTGCGCGCGCACGAACACACCGTCGTCGCCGACGAGGACCGCGGCGTCGGGGGCGTCCGAAAGCAACGCGAGCGCGGCGAGGGTCTTGGCGTCGCTGTCCGCGCGGCGGCGGCTGAGCGCGACGAGGGGCGTGCGTTCGGCGGGCGAGAGCGCGGCCGCGCGGGTCGGGATGGCCGCGCAGAGCGCGAGGATGGCGTCGTCGCCGAGGGGCGCGAGGAAGGCGCGGAGCTCCGCGATCTCCCAGCCGTCGGTGGCGAGCGGGGCGTGCGCGGCGGACCACTCGCTCGCGGCGCGTACGACCTGCGGCTCGGTCGCCGCGCCTCGCTCACGCGCGCGCTCGAGCTCTTCGAGGAGCGCGCGGCGCTCGACCGCCACGTCGAGGTGGTGATGCGACTCGCCGCTCTCGAACGCGTGACGGGTCCACACGAGATCGTCGCTGCGACCGCTGCGCGCCATCCACAGGCGACCGAGATCGCCTGCGCTCCCTTCGCCGGGCACGTGCTCGCGCTTCGGGCGTCGCGGCTCGGGACGCGCGTGCGGCGGTGCGTCGAGCAATCCGTCGAGGAACGCGAGCGCGGCGCCGAGATCCCACGCGACGGAATCTCCGTCGACGCTGGTGTCGTGCAGCCGTCGCAGCCGCACCGACTCGCGACCCACGAGGCGCTCGAGCACCATCCGCGCGAGGCGCAGCACCTCGCCCAGCAGCTCGCGTGCGAGGGTGGACGCGTAGCCGCTCGCGCCGGGCGTGCGATCCCAGAACGCGAGGCAGGTGCGGCCGTGCAGCTCGAGCGAGTCGACGCCGAGGAGGGCGTCGGCGCCGCGGAGCGCGCAGCCGATCGACATGCGCAGCGCGGCCGCGAGCGGGATCGATGCCTCGCGTGGGAGCGGGGTGGCGAGCAGGAGCACGTCGGTCGCGTAGCGAGCTTCGGAGGGGGGCTCGAGGCGACGGTGCTCGAGCAGCTCGCTCGCGGGGCCGTAGCGTCGCAGGCCGACGATCCTCTCGCGTACCTCGCCGCGCACGAGCGCGAGCTCGCAGGGCGCGCCGCCGAGTTGGCGCGTGACGAAGGCGACGCGGCCGACGTCGAGGGTGGTGAAACGATCGATCGTCGTGCGCCACGGCTCGACGAGCGGCTCGACCTGGAGCGCGCCATCGACCCAGGCGCGCACGCGATGGCGCCCACTGCTCGCGAGGAAGATCGAGCCGGGCGCGTGGCGCGCGGGGGCGATCGCGCGATCGACGACGCCGATCTCGGTGGCGGTGCCGACGTCTTCGAGGCGCACGCGCGCGCCGCTGTCGCTCACGCAGTCCGCGTCGATGGGCTCGCCGAGCGCGGCCTCTCGCACCGCGCGCAAGCGTTCGGTGGCGACCGCGTCGTCGCGTCGGCGATCGAAGCGCCACACGCTGCGGCGCGCGATGCGGCCGCTCGCGTCGAGGCGCGTGAGGGTCTCGTCGACGAAGCTGGTGCCGAAGCGCGTGCGCAGCGCGTCCACGTCGTGCTCGCGTCCGAGCGCGCGATCGAAGTGACGCTGCCGGAGCACGTCGGGCTCGGCGAGGACCACGAAGCGCGGGAGGCTGCGCGTGAGCGCGCCGTTCGGGGCGTCGTCCGCTTCTTCGTGCAGGACCATCTCTTCGTCGGCGGGCGGCGCGAGCACGAGCACGCAGCTCCCGGCCTCGGTGCGCACGCCGGCGTGGGCGAGTCGATCGGCCTCGCGGCGCACGTCGGGGTAGTTGCCTTCGAGCAGCACGACCTCCGCGTCGCGTGGATCGTCGACGTGGTGTCGACGGAAGCGCGCGAGGTCTCCGTCGACGCGCCGCAGCTCGCGCAGCACGTCGCCGCCGAAGCGTGCGTGCCACGGGATGCCCGCCACGTCGCAGGCCTCGGCGAGGAGCGCGAGCGGGAGATCGTCGCCGCTTCCGTCGACGAGATCGCGACGCCGAAGCAGCGCGCGTGGCACGCGGGGCGCACCGTCGCTCTCGAAGACGCGCAGCGGCACCGCGAGTAGATGACGGGCCCACGCGGAGGCGCCGCTGCTCGCGTGCGCAGGGCCGGCGAGCGCGAGGAGCACCATCGGGTACGCGGCGTCACCGGCGGGACGGCGCGTGTCGGCGAGAGCCCAGAGGCGGCGCATGCAGAGGTGCAGGTGCATCTCCGCGACGCCCACGAACGCGTCCGCGTCGTCGACCACCACGAGTCCGAGGCGATCGAAGAACGCGTCGCTGCGCGGATCGCCGAGCACCTCGGACTCGAAGCTCTCGAGATCCGCGATGACGACACCGGGCGTCTTGCCGCCGATGAACGCGGCTTGGAGATCTTCGCCGGCCACGCAGACCTGCAGCGTCCACCGCGCGCTCGATCGTTCGAGGGCTTCGCGCAGTTGCTCTGCCCAACGGCGCGCGGCGCGACGGTTCGGGAGCACGACCAAGGTGGTCGCGCCGCGGTCGAACGCGACGTGAAGGAGCGCGAGGCGGGCGAGGGTGGTGCGCCCGGAGCCTTCGGGCGCGAGCACGAGGGCGTGCGGCGCGTCGTCGGTCTTGCGGATGGGCGAGCGCGAGACCTCTTCGACGAGCGCGGGCGAGGGACCGCGACCGGCGGCCGCGTCGAGCTGCCAGCTCGCGAGCAGGTGATCGAGGACCTCGCGTTGATGCGACCAGAGCGCGTCGCCACCCGTGAGCTCGACGAGGAGCTCGCGCGCGAGCAGACCGAGGCGCTCCGGGGGCGCGACGGTGCTGGCTTCGTTGGGCGGGAGCGCTTCGAGCGCTTCCAGGCGCGTGCCGGGCCGCAGCGCGCGCACCGCGAGGCCGAGCTTCGCGAGCGGATCCGGAGGCGGCGGGGCTTCGGTCTCTTCCTCTTCTTCGGAGGTCTCTTTCTTCGGGGTCGAGGGCGGGCGGCCCGCGGTGAGCAGGTGGAACGAGAGGAAGAAGAGGAGAAGGGCGGCGAGGATCCAGGTGCCAGGCGCGGGCGCGACACCCGCGTGCAGCGAGGGATTCGTGAGCGACTGCGGAAGTGCTTCCGTAAGTGCTTCGGGGAGCACGCCTTCGGGGAGCGCGCCTGTCGGAAGGTCGCTGGGCAACGCGCTCGGCAGGCTCTCCGCGACGGAATCGATCGAGAGCCCTTCGTCGCAGCGGGCCTGGGGTCGCGTGGGCGGAGCGCCCGCCGCGAGCAGACCCGCCGCGGTGAGGTGCAACGTCGCGAGCACCGCGACGAGCCCCCGCGACCACTTGCGCAAACGATCGTCGGCGCGTCGCGGGGTGGTCGCACCCGTCCAGCGCCACCAGCGCGGCAGCGCGGCCTCGGGGGTCTCGAAGTCGACGTCGACGCCACGCTCGCGTCGATCACTCGGCAGCCGCACGAGGATCCAACGCACGAGCAGGAGGAGCGTGGGCCAGAAGAAGGCGTGCAGGAGAAGACCGATCGCGGGGTGATCGGCGAGCGGCAGGATCGGCCACGCCCAGCGGCGCTCCGCGAAGAGGCGCCACTCGAACCAGCCGACGCGCGCGAAACGTTCGGGGTCGAAGCCGGCCGGGACCTCGAGGCGGCTCGCGAGGAGGGGATCGATCGCGCGCGCGAAGGCGTAGAGCGCGACGAGCACGAGCATCGACGCCACCCAGGGCGCGCCGGGGGTCGGGCTGCCGGGGGCGAGGCGCTTGGTGAAGAAG
>CALJLK010000239.1 GCA_937982655.1 uncultured Sandaracinus sp. | reverse complement strand
CCCGTAGCGAAGCCGAAGCACAGCGAAGGCGCAGCGAAGGGTGCGGACCGAGGAGGGGGTCGCGGGGCTCTCCCCGCGCCCGTTCGCGAAGCGAACCCGTGAGCGAAGCGCGAAGCGCGAAGCGAACACTAAAGACGCCGACTCGCGTTCGCCATGCGCACGAGCTCCCAATACGGCGGGCGATGTCCGGTGCGCGCCTGGTAGCGCTCGACCTTCTTCAGCAGCGCTTCGCGCAGCGCCGCGTGGCGCGCGTTCAGCCACTGCACGCGCAGCGCGACGGTGGCGCTCATGCCCTCCGGCACCGGGCCGACCGCGCCGAAGCGGTTCTTCAGCCAGCTCCACGCCTTGAGCACGCGCGCGACGGGCAGCTTCCACGGATCGTGGAGGATCTCGTCGCCGCCGACCTCCGCACCTTCGAGCATCGCGTCGATCACCGCGTCGTCGACGTGGCTCGAGAAGAGCTCCTCCGGATCGCGCCACTCCGCGACCGCCACGAGGTTCGGGTCGTATTCGAGATCCGAGGGCCCGTGCGTCTCGAAGTTGCGGACGCCGAACGCGGCGAGCCAACGCGCGGTCGAGGGAGCGCTCGTGGTGGTCAGACCACGCCAGAGCTCGATGCCCTCCGAGGCGTAGGCCTCCGAGGCGACCTCCGAGCAGAACATCTCGCTCGGGTCGCGGTAGTCCATCGCGAAGTCGTACGCGACGTGTCCATTCGTGGCGCGAGCGCGCGCGTGCTCGGCGGCGGCGTGGGCACGACCGTGGGATTCCTCGTCGTCGTCCTCCGGCGCGACGAGGGCAGCGCGTGGACGCAGCAGCAACACGCGGCGCTTCGCGTCGCGCTCGTACACGTCGAGCCCCGCGACCACCACGCCGACCTCGATGTGGGCCTCGATGGTCGAGAAGCGTGAGGTGTCCGTCTCGTCGTCGCCGGGCGCGACGTGCACGAGCGCGACGTGGGAGAAGTTTCCGGGGAAGTCGCTGCCGCGCGCGATGAGCGCGCTGGTCGGTGCGCCGCCACGGCTGAGCAGCACGTCACCCGAGCACACGCGGACGTCGTGCACGATCACGCAGGGCGAAGCGGTGTCGGGCGCGTCGCCGAGCGCGAGAACGGGCGCGCGATCGGGCGGAAGCTGGAGGAGCACCTCTTCGACGGCGAGGCGGCTGCCGTAGAGCGTTCGGTACAGGCGCTCGCGGGTCGCCCGATCGGTGGGATCCCACGCCACGCGGGCGGTCTCGATCAGGCCACGCAGACGCGCCTGCAGCTCGAGGAGCTCGGCGGCGTGGGTGGGGGGGCCTTCGCCTTCGGCCGCGCCCGGACACGCGGCGACGTCGGCCGCCGCTTCGAAGAACGAGGTCTCGAGCGCGGGCCAGGCGGGATCGTCGGCGGGGAGCTCGGTGCCGCGCAGCAAACGCAGCGTCTCGATGGATTGACCGATCGCGTGCAATCGAATCGGCAACACACGATCGAGGGTCGGGCAGCGACCGCGCGCGGCGTCGAAGCGCGACTTCAGCGAGGCCCAGACCTCGTCTTGGTTCCACGCGAACGGTCGCGCTTCGGCGGGCACGGGGGCATCAGGCGTAGGCTCGGGCACGAAGAGCAGACCCGCGCTCACGAGCAGCACGAGCAGGGCTGTCATGACGCGGCGTGTGCGCTTCGTCGGTCGGGGGGCGGAGCTCGGTGCTGCGGAAGGTGTCGTCGCCGGACTCGTCGTCGCCGTAGAAGCGGTCGGCGGGCTCGTCGTTCCCGGCGAAGCGTCCGATGACGTGTCCTTCTTCGACGGCCGCTTCGCGCGGTCCTTCGTCTGCTTCGGCTTCGAGCTCACCGGCGCAGCGTACGCGGGCGGCGTCCTCTCCGCGCGTTTCCCGACCGGTGCTCCAGCGAGCCCGTCGGTCGAACGGACGGTCGAGGCAGGGTCGAGCGCGCGCTGGCGTCGCATCGCGTCGACGTCCACGACCGCCCGTTGACGAGGGCGCGCCTCCGGCTATCGTCTCGCGCATGTCGCACGACTCCGATCGCCCGCGCGCGATGATCGTCCCCCGCATCGTCGAGAGCACCCACCGCGGCGAGCGCGAGTGGGACATCTACAGCCGGCTCCTCAAGGACCGCATCGTCTTCCTCGGCACCCCGGTGGACGACTTCGTCGCGAACGCGATCATCGCGCAGCTCCTGTTCCTGGAGAGCGAGGACCCCGACAAGCAGGTCACGCTCTACATCAACAGCCCCGGCGGCGTCGTGACGGCGGGCCTCGCGATCTACGACACCATGCAGCACATCCGCTGCCCGGTCTCGACCGTCTGCCTCGGCCAGGCGGCGAGCATGGGCGCGTTCCTGCTCGCGGCGGGCGAGCCCGGCATGCGCCGCGCGCTGCCCCACAGCCGCATCATGATCCACCAGCCGCTCGGCGGTTACCGCGGGCAGGCGACGGACATCGAGATCCACGCCAAGGAGATCCTCTCGATCAAGCAGCGCTTGAACGAGCTGCTCTCGCACCACACGGGCAAGCCCTACGACCAGGTCGCGAAGGACACCGAACGCGACAAGTTCCTCAGCGCCGACGAGGCGAAGGCCTACGGCCTCATCGACGACGTGATCCACCCGAAGAAGGGTGTGACGCACGAGAGCTGAGCGTCGGCGGCTCATACCCCGCCTCGTGAGCGGGTCGATCCCGTTTGTCAGCGCGTGACTCGGGCCACATGCTTCGCGCGCATGCCGGAGCCTTTGGAGATCACCCTCGTTCGTCACGGTCAGTCGGAATCCAACGTGGCGGGGCGCTGGCAAGGCCACGGTGACTCGCAGCTCTCGTCGCACGGGCGCGAGCAGGCGATGTCTCTCGCGGCACGCTTCGCCCGCGAAGGAGCGCGCTTCGATCATTGGGTCGCGAGCGATCTCGCGCGTGCCCACGACACCGCGCTCGCATCGGCGGGACGGCTCGGCGCGCGGGTCCGCGTGGAGCCGCGGTGGCGCGAGATCGACGTCGGTCGCTGGGAAGGGCTCACGCGCGACGAGGTCGCGGAGCGTTATCCCGACGACGTCGCTCAGCTCCACCAAGGTCCGCACGTGCGCTTCGGTGGTGGCGAGAGCTGGATCGATCTCGCCGTCCGCGCGAAGGCGGCGCTCGAGACGTTGAAGGCGTCGATGCATCCCGGCGAGCGCGCGGTCGTGTTCACCCACGGCGGCGTCGTGGCTGCGCTCGTGACGGCGCTCTTCGACGTTCCGCTCCGTCGCCCGCGCGCGCTCGGCAACGTGACGAACACGGGCGTCACGACGATCCGCTTCGACGACGAGGGTCCGCGCCTCGTTCGCTACAACGACCACTTGCACCTCGGCGGACCGAGCGGTTGGCCGGAGGAGCGCCGCGAGGCCGGCGCGACGTTGGTGTCGTTGCTCGCGGGCGGCGCCGATGGGTATTCGCCGCCGCGCCTTCGCTACGCACACGACACGCTCGGAGAGCATGCGCTGCGCGAGGTGGTGACGCGGCACGCAGGAGAGCGGGTCGCGATCGACGCGAGCGCCGAACAGGTCGCGCGCGTGGTGGAGTCGGTGCTCGGCAGCCGCAACTTCGTCGCGCCGCAGGGAGTGACGCACGTGGTCGCCTCCGAGCACGGGCTCACGCTCGCGGACTTCGGCTGCACGAACGCGCGCGAGTGAGCTCGTGCTCGTGAGAGGGTACGAGGTCACACGCGTCGTTCGTGAGAGCGGACGAGGTCACACGCGTCGGCTCGTGAGATCGGACGAGGTCACACGGGTCGGCGCGCGAGCCGAACGTGCCCCTCGCGCGGGACGCCGATGCGCGAGGGGATCCGTCGATCGCATCGGCACGACGCACGCGCCACGCGCGCCGTCGAACGTCGGTCGCGCACGCGACGCACCACGCACGTCGCCCGACGGCGGTATCTTCGGCTCATGGACGACTACGCGCGTCTCCGTGCGGCGATCGCGGATCGGCCGAGGCCGCTCGCGCTCGTCGACCTCGATCGTTTCGACACGAACGCCGCCGCGCTCGAGCGTCGCGCGGACGGCATGCCGATCCGCGTCGCGAGCAAGAGCGTGCGCTGCGTCGCGCTCCTCCGCCGCGTGCTCGCGCGGCCCGGCTGGCACGGCGTGCTCGCGTTCTCGGCGGCGGAGGCCGCGCACCTCTGCGCGCAGGGTTTCGACGACGTGCTCGTCGCGTACCCGTGCGTCGAGCGCGCGCCGCTTCGAGCGCTCGTGCACCACACTTGCGACGGAGCTGGTCCGATTCTCATGATCGACGACGCCGCGCACGTGAAGCTCGCGGCGGAGGTCGCACGCGAGCACGGCGTGACCTTCGAGCTCGCGATCGATCTCGACGTCGCGCTCGATCTGCCGGGTCTCTACTTCGGCGTGCGTCGCTCGCCGATCCGTGACGTCGACGCCGCGCGCCGGCTCGGCGAGCTCATCTTGCGCGAGGAGGGCGTCTCGCTCGTGGCGGCGATGGGGTACGAGGCGCAGATCGCGGGGCTCCCCGATGCGACGGGGGCGGCGAGCGATCTCGCGATCCGGGCGCTGAAGCGCGCGAGCTTCGTCGACGTCGCGCGGCGTCGTGGCGCGATCGTGCACGCGCTCCGAGAGCAAGGGCACCCGATCCGCATCGTGAACGGAGGCGGCACCGGCAGCCTCGAGGTCACGCGGCATGACGCGAGCGTCAGCGAGCTCGCGGCCGGCTCGGGGCTCTTCGGGCCGACCTCGTTCGATGCGTTCGCATCGTTCCGACCCGAGCCCGCCGCAGCCTTCGCGCTCGGCGTCACGCGGATCCCGAAGCCCGGTCTCGCCACCTGTTTCGGAGGCGGCTACGTCGCGTCGGGTCCAGCGGGCGACGCGAAGCTGCCGCGGCCGTGGCTCCCCGAGGGGCTCACGCTGCTCCCGCACGAAGGCGCGGGGGAGGTCCAGACGCCGCTGCGTGTGCCGCGCGACGTCTCGCTTCGCGTGGGCGATCCGGTGTTCTTCCGACACGCGAAGGCGGGCGAGCTCTGCGAACGCTTCACGACCCTGCTGCTGATCTCGGGGGATCGTGTGGTCGACGAGGTTCCGACCTACCGCGGCGAAGGCGCCTGCTTCGGTTGATTGCTCACGACGCAGGGCTCACGACGCAGGGCTCACGACGCAGGGCTCACGACGCAGGGCTCGCGACGGCGCGCGTGGGTCGCAGAGGCGCTCGACGCCCGAGCTCCGTGTAGAAGCGCTCCATCGCCGGCAGCACCGCGTCCGGGCGCTCGAGCAGCGCGAAGTGACTCGCGCGAGCGAGCGGGACGTGCTTCGCGTTCGGCAGGCGCCGCGCGATCTCGAAGCTCTGCCGCTGGGGCGTGAGCAGATCGAGCGCGCCCGAGATCACGAGCGCGGGCGCGGTGATCTCCGGCAGCACGTGGTAGACGGTGTGCGCGTCGAGCTCTTGGAAGAGCCGCAGGTAGTTGTCGAAGCTCGGGCCGAGGACGTCGCCGAGGTAACGATCCAGCAGCGGCCGGAGCTCGAGCGCGCGCGGCCCCGCCGTCAACAGGAAGAGCATTTGATAGAAGGGCGCACCGATCCGTGCGCTCTTCGAGAGCGCCTCACGGATTCGGCGTCGACCGTGCAGTCTCTCGATGCCCCAATGCACTTTCTTCGGCAGCCAAGGCAGACTGAAGAGCGGTTGGAAACCCGTGGAGAGCGCGTGGCCGTAAGTGCCATTGATCAGCACCAGGCTGCTCACGCGTTCGGGGTGCGTGGCCGCCACGTCGAGCCCGACCTGCACCCCCATGCTCCACCCGACCAGGCTCGCGCGGTCGACGCCCTCCGCGTCGAGGATCTCCAGCGCGTCGTCCGAGTGGTGCGCGATCGAGAGCTTTCGCCGGGTCGGCGGCGCCCCGCTGTCGAAGAGCCCGCGGTAGTCCCACGTGATGAGGCGGTATCGGTCCGCGAAGCGCTCCAGCAGCGGCCCCCACGCGTACAGGCGACCTCCGAGGCCGTTGCAGAGCAGGAGGGTCTCCTCCCCCTGGCCGAGCGTCTCGTAGCTGAGCTCGGTCCCGTCGCGGGTCGTCAGCCGTTTGCGCTCGAGCGTTCGTTCCCAAACGTGGTCCACATCCACCTCGCCGGAGGGGCATAGCAGACGAAGGGCGGAGGAGCCGTGTGGCGTCGTGTCCAACCGGCCAGCGCCTTCGCGCTGCGAGGGGGGCTCGCGTTTGGAGGCCGTGTGGGTGTCGGTGCGACGACTCCGTGAACCACCAGCGCGAAGATCCCAAGATCGCGAAAGAAATTCACTTGAACGTAGGGTCCCCAAGCGGGGGACGTTCACAAGCACGTTTGACAAGTCAGGGAAACCCCGTCACCTCTTCAGCGTGGAAAGTAGTGTGGAACCCAAGGCCTCGCGTCGTGAGACGCGTCGACAAGAAACCATCGAGCGAATCCTCGATACCGCGATGCGGCTCGTGGCGGAAGAAGGTTACGAAGCCTTCACCATCGCGCGTCTCGCCAGCGAGCTCGGGTATGCGGTCGGAGCTCTCTACCGGTACTTCAAGGGCAAGGACGCGATCCTGGCCGCCTTGGAGATGCGCGTGGTGGATCAGCTTCAACGCGATTTCGCGGAGGGGGAGCAGCGCGTCGCGGTGCATCCCTCTCACGCGAAGCTCGACCCCGGCGCGCACGCGCTCGTCGGAGCCCTCGTGGCGATCGGCGCGTACGAGTCGCTGGGCCGCCGTCGCCCGACGCACGCGAAGCTCCTCGCGACCTCGCTCGGCGATCCGCGTGAGCTCCTCGCGGACGAGGTCCTCGCCGCGGGCATCCTCCCGCCGCTCCAGGCGCTCCTCGGTCACGTGGCCAACAAGCTCGAGATGGCCGCCAAGCACGGTGTGCTCCGCGCGGGTCGCTCGGACGAGCGCGCGTTGCTCGTGTGGGCCGCGACGCAGGGCGTGCTGACGATTCGCAAGCTCGGTCGCATCCGTGAAGAGTTCGCGAACGCGGAGCTGTACCAGTCGATGATCACGTCGCTCGCGCTCGGTTGGGGCGCGGACGCGGAGCGCTTCTCGGACCTGCTCTCGCGCGCGAACGGGATCGTGGAGCTGCTCTCGCTCGAGAACGGCGTCCAGGTCGCCGAGGCCTGAAAAAGCAGCTCGGCCGATTACGCAAGCCGCCCTACCGGACGGCGCGCAGCGACCGAAGGGAGCGAAGGCTCGTGG
>CALJLK010000238.1 GCA_937982655.1 uncultured Sandaracinus sp. | reverse complement strand
TCGCGAGGAAGCCTCCGAGAGAGGAGGTGGCCATGAAGGTCGCACGCCACCGCGCGAGCCGAAGCGCGCGGGAGAACACGTGCTCGACCGCGTCGCCGTAGCGCGAGGACTCTGCGGCTTCGCGGCGGAAGGCTTGCACGGTGGTGATCGCGCCGAGGACCTCTTGCACGCGACCGTTCGCGTCGGCGGCGGCGTCTTGCAGGCCCTTGCTCATCGCGCGGATGCGCCGACCGAAGAGCATCATGCCGATCGTCAGCGGGGGGACGACCGCGAGCATCGCGAGGGTGAGCCAGGGGTCGGTGAACGCGAGGAGCGCGACGCCGCCCACGAGCTGCACGAGGTTGCGCAGCGCCATCGAGAGCTCGCTGCCGACGACGCCTTCGAGGATGGTGACGTCGCCCGCGACGCGACCGACGAGCTCTCCCGTGCGGCGCTCGTGGAACCACGCGGGCGGGAGGCGCACGAGATGCTCGATCACGCGACGGCGCAGATCCGCGACGGCGCGCTCGCCGAGCCAGCTCATGTGGTAGTGGCGGAGCCACGTGAAGATCGACTGCGCGAGGAACGCGACGACGAGGCCGAGCGCGACCTGATCGAGGAGCGCGAGGTTTCCGTCCGCGAGGCCGCGATCGACGGCCCATTGCACGGCCTTCGGGTAGACGAGACCGATGCCGCTGCCGAGCACGAGGAAGATCGTCGCGAGGACGAAGCGACCTGCGTAGGGGCGCACGAGCGAGACGACGCTCGTGAGGCGGCGGAGGCCGCGGGATCGGGGCTCGGTCATGCGGGAGGTTCGGTCGCGAGTCGGAGCGCGCACGTTACCGCACGATCGAGAGCGCGGGCGCCAGGCGCGGTCGAGCGCGTGACGATCTCCGCGCGATCGACGGCATCGGCGCTGGAGCGATCACGATCTCCGCGATCGAGAGCGTCAGCGCGTTCAGGCGATCCAGCGTCGACGGCGGGCACGTTCAAGCGATCCCGCGTGGCGGTCTACGCCAACATTCAGGCGATCCAACGCGTCACGATCTCCGCGAGCGTCTCGGTGCCCCAGCGGAATCCGTCGACGGGGATGCGTTCGTCGTGGGCGTGGAAGAGGTCCGCGAAGCGCATGCCCTTGGGGAGCTTCACGGGCGCGAAGCCGACCCACGTCGTGCCGATCTGCGCGAAGCCCTTCGCGTCGGTGAAGCCGGGGAGCATATAGGGCACCACGGGACAGCCGGGGGCGCGCTCGGCCATCACGGACTCGATCGTGGAATAGAGCGGGCTCTTCCAGGGCGAGGCTTCCACCGCCGGCATCGTGTGATCGACCTCGAGCGTGACGTCGTCGCCGAGCACCGCGCGCAGCTCCGCGAGGAAGCTCGCTTCGCTCTGGCCTGGCAGGAGGCGACCGTCGATCTCGCAGCTCGCGGAGCCGGGGATCACGTTGACGCTCTGACCGGCGCGGAAGACCGTCGGGCTCGCGGTGTTGGAGAACATCGCGAGCAGGCCGAGCTTCACGGTCGGATCGGGGATGCGATCGACGAGGGTGCGGACGAGCGCGGGCTGCGCGAACACGCTGGCCGCGAGCTCGCGGAGGCCGGGCACGTTGGGCGCGAGGGCGTCGACGACGGCGCCGAGGAAGGCTTCCACGATCGGCGTGCGGTGCGTGGGCAGCGCGGTCGGGTGCAGGCGCGCGATCTTCTCCGCGAGGCGAAGCACGGCGTTGTCGGCGCGCGGCATCGAGCCGTGGCCGGGCGGGCCTTCGAGCGAGGCGCGGAGCCAACACACGCCCTTCTCCGCGACCTGCACGGGGTAGAAGGTCGTGCCGCCGAGGTGCAGCGAGAAGCCGCCGCCTTCGCCGAGGGCGTACTCGCCGTGGACGAGGTCGCGGTGCTCGCGGCAGAGCCAGAGGCTGCCGGCGCGACAGCCCTGCTCTTCGTCGGCGACGGCGGCGAAGATCACGTCGCGCTTGGGGCGGATGCCTTCGCGCGCGAGCCGCGCGATCACCGCGAGCGACATCGCGACGTGGTTCTTCATGTCGACCGCGCCGCGTCCGTAGAGGCAACCGTCCGCGACGACGCCGTCGAAGGGAGGATGCGTCCACTTGTCCGGCTCCACCGGGACCACGTCGAGGTGTCCGGTGAGCACGAGCGGTGGCTTCTCGCCCGTGCCCTTCAGGCGCGCGACCACGTTGGCGCGGCGCTCGTCGGAGACCAGCACCTGCGGTTCGAGGCCCGCCTCGCGCAGCTCGTCCGCGACCAGCTCGGCGGCGACGCGTTCGTCACCGGGTGGGTTGATGCTCGGGACTTTCAGGAGGCGGACGAGCAGGTCGAAGGCGTGGTCGGCGAGGGTCGCGTCGGCGATGGAGAACATCGCGCGCGAGGATCGGGGGGAGGTCGTACGAACGCAACGGCTTCCCTCGAGGTCGGATTCGCTCGAAGCGCTCGCGCTGCGCTCGGTCGACGCGTCGCGCTTCGGTTGTGGTCGAACGGTCGCGGTCGAACGGTTGCGGTCGAACGGTTGCGGTCGAACGGTTGCGGTCGAACGTCACGCTCGGTCGAAGCGTGCGCCACGGTCTTGCTCGAACGCTCGAGCTGCGGTGTTCACTGCGTCAATCGAAGAGCTCGCGCAGCACCGCGCGAAGCTCCGCGAGGCGGAAGGGTTTGGCGAGAAAGCGCTCGTGCGGACCGAGCGCGAGCGGCGCGCCGACGTCGAAGCCGCTCGTCATCACCACGCGCAAGGTGGGGTGACGCTCACGCACGACGCGGAGGGTCTCGGTGCCGTTCATCACCGGCATCGCGCGATCGAGGAGCACGACCGACACGGACTCGCTGCGCTCCTCGAGCAACGCGAGCGCGGCGGCACCGTGCTCGGCGACCACGGTGGTGAAGCCGAGGTGCACGAGCATCGCGCACGCGGCTTGGCGCACCGCAGGCTCGTCGTCGACCACGAGCGCGAGGCCTTCCCCTCGCCACGTGCGGGCGATCGGTCGTTGCGCGGGGCGCACCACGGGCTCGGCGCACGCCGGAAAGACGAGCAGGAAACGTGTGCCGCGCCCGGGCTCGGAGCGATGTCGGATCTCGCCGTCGTGACCGCGCACGATGCCGAGCACCGCCGCGAGGCCGAGCCCACGACCGCGCTCCTTCGTCGTGAAGAACGGCTCGAAGACTCGCGTGCGCGCTTCTTCTTCCATGCCGCAGCCGTCGTCCTCGACCTCGAGCACCACGTGGGTGCCGCGCGTCGTGGGGAGCGTGGGCTCGTCGTGCCACGCCGCGCCGACCTCGTCGCGCACCGAGATGCGCACGGTGCCGGCGGTTTCGCCGAGCGCGTCGGCGCCGTTCGTGACGAGGTTCATCACGATCTGCTGGAGCTGCGTGCGGTCGCCGCGCACGGGCGGGAGCTTCGGGACGACGTCGAGCGCGAGGGTGACGTTCTTGCCGACGAGCACGCGCATCATGCCGAGCATGGAGCGCGCGAGCTCACCGAGATCGAGCGGCTCCACCACCTGCTGACCTTGACCGGTGTACGCGAGGAGCTGACGCGTGAGCTCGGCTGCGCGCAGCGTCAGCGTCTCGATCTCGCGCAGATGTTCGGCGATCGCGAGCGACTCGTCGGGCGCGATCGTGAGTGGGGTCGAAGCGCCCTCGACCGACGCGCCCGCGACCGACGAGGCCGACGACGTCCGCAGGACCGCGAGCTGCGCGAGGTTCGTCTGGCCGAGGATGCCGGTCAGGAGGTTGTTGAAGTCGTGCGCGACCCCGCCCGCGAGCAACCCGAGGCTCTCCAGCTTCTGGGCTTGCAGGAGCTGTCGTTCGAGCTCGCGCTTCTCTTCTTGCGCGTGGATGCGCGCGGTGACGTCGATGACGTAGCCGAGGTAGTGCGTGGCTTCGCCGCGCTCGTCGCGTTGGATGCGCGTGAAGTCGTAGAGCCAGCGGACCGATCCGTTCGCGTGCCGAATCCGATAGGGCTCGTGCTCGAACGCGAGCGCGCGCGACTCGCTCGCGCCGACGACCTCGCGCTGCACGCGTTCGAGATCGTCGGGGTGGATGCAGTCGGCGTAGGCGATGGTCCCGCGGAGGAAGTCGGCCGCGGAGTAGCCGAAGACCTCGAGCACGTTCGGGGTGCAGAGCTCCACGGGCCAGCCGGGCTCGTTGCGCCACCGGAAGACCACGACGGGTCCGTGGATGAAGACCTCGCGCGCGAGCTCGTCGGTGATCTGCGCGTTCACCGATCGAGCAGAGCACGCGGAGCCCACCCGTGCATGTCCCGAAGGAGGGGCGCGATCGCGCGAGCGATTGTCCCACGCGATGACGTCGACCGCGGACTCCACGAGGACTTCGGTCGGCTCGGGGAGCTTCGCGAAGCAGACTCGCGCTTCGACAAAGCTCGCTCGGGAGCGACGAGCGACGAGAGCAGCGCGTCTCTTCTTGGCCCCACCGCGAGGTGCGTGCTTCGATGCTGGAATGCGCCCGTTTCCTCGCTCGCTTCGGCCCGTCCTCGCGGGTGCGTTCGCCTTCGCGCTCGCGCTCGTGCTCGTGCCGTCCGACGCGGTGGGCGAGCCCCCGACCCTCCACCGCCGGCTCGAATCGGCGGAGCGTGCTCCCGAAGCCGCCGTCGCGGAGGGAGCGCTGCGTCAAGCGCGCGAAGCGCTCGCGCGGGCGCGGACGCTGACCCCCGAGGCGGCCGAACGTGCGCGTCGGATCGCGGACGCCGCGTTGACCCTCGCGGAGCGGCGAATCGCGCGGGCGCGCGCGGAGGCGGGTCGACGCGATGCGGAGCAGCATCGTCGCGACGCCCGACGTCGCGCGGAGCTCGCGCGCGAGGCCCTCGAGCACGCTCGGCAGCCGGTGCTCGTGCCTGCGACGAACGTGGCTGCGGAAGCGGAGGAGAAGCCGTGAGCGCGCGTGGCCGCTCGTCCCGCTTTTCGTTCGGCTTCCTGTGCGGCTTGGGGACGCTCGTGCTCCTCGGCGCGTGTGGAGGGGCTCGCTCCGCTCGGACCACCGTGGACCTCGCGCCGTTCTTCGAGGCCGAAGGGATCGCCGACGCGCGCCGCGAGGCCCCCGATCTCGTCGCGGCGGCCGAGCTGGCGCGCGACGAAGCCGAACGCGCGGACGCGCGCGGAGACGCGGACGCCGCGGCGGATCACGCCACCCGTGCACGGCTCTTGTTGGATGCGGCGATCGCGGAAACCGATCGGGTGCACTTCGATCGCGAGCGGCTCGCCCTGCTGGAGGAAGCGGAGGCGGCGCTCACGGAGGCGCGCTCGCTGGAGGTCGCGCGGGAGGCGCTGGCGGCGCGGGCTCGGCGGGACGCGGCGGCGGAGATCGCGCGCGCGCAGATGCAGAACGCGCACGCGGCAGCAGAGCGGCTCGAGTCGCGCGGGCGTCGTCATCGTGGAGCCGACGTCGATCGGACGCGACGGGAAGCCGCGAACGCGTTGGAGGTGCGGACGCGCCTGTCGGTGGCGGCGGCGCGCGCGCTCGGAGCCAGCGACGAAGACCTCGCGCCGTTCGAGGTCGAACGCGCGCGGCCGAGCGATCCGGCGGCGTGGCTCGCGCAGGCCGACGACGCCCATCGACGCGCGCTGGCGCTCCTCGGCCGGCTGCGCGCGACGCACCCGGTCGGGCCCGAGATCGTGGCCTCGCTGGTCGAGGCGGCGCGAGAGCACACGCTCGTGCCGACGTCGACTCCCGAAGGGCTCGTGCTCTCCGACCCGTCAGATCGTGCGTTGTTGGACTTGGCGCACGCGTTCCCGCATGGGCTGGTGGTGCTGCGCGGGCGGGGGGCGGTGGCGCGCCAACGTCGACTCGCGCGTGAGCTGCCGGACCGCTTCGGCGTCGACGAAGGCGACACCGATCCCGCGGCCGTGTTCACCGCGTACGCGACGGATCCTGCGCCGACGTCGTCGCCGACGGTTCCCACGTCGAGCTCGTCACCGAGCGACTCGGCACCGCGCGACTCGGCACCGAACGGCTCGGCACCGCGCGACTCGGCACCGAACGGCTCGTAACCGAACCGCCAGGCCCTCGAGGCTCAATAGTCGTCGTCGTCTTCGCCGTCCGGCTCGCGCTGGTCGAGCCACGCATCACGGGCGCTGTGGTAGATCAGGGTCGCGAGGCGATCGCGTTCGGTCGGCGCCTGATCGGCGAACACGCGAGCGGCGCGGCTTCGGGCCTCGCTCCGCACGCCGGGCCAACCTCCGGCCGCGCGCCGACCTTCGGCATGCAACGCGTCGCGCTCTTCTTTGGCCCAGGCTTGGCCGAGCTCCTTGGCGAGCGCATCGAGGTTGGCAGGATCAGTCGTCATCGTCGTCATCGGCTCTGCTCGCGCGCTCGTGACACGTCGCGAGGCGACGTAGGATGGCAGATTTGGCGCGACGCGCCGGTCGGAATGAGCCCCCGGCGTGCATTACGGCGCAGCCGACCCGAACCGAGCGCGCTCGAACGAGGGGTTCGAAGGGGGCGAAGCCCCCTCGTCGCCGAAGGCCCGAAGGCGAC
>CALJLK010000237.1 GCA_937982655.1 uncultured Sandaracinus sp. | reverse complement strand
CACTCACACCGCAGGCCACTCACACCGCAGGCCACTCACACCGCAGGCCACTCACCACAGGTTCGCCATGACGCAATCCCATCACGAGCTCCTCATCGTCGGCGGCGGTACCGCTGGCATCACGGTCGCCGCGCAGCTCTTGCAGCGGGAAGGCGCGCCACGCATCGCGATCGTCGACGCCGCGCGGCAACACTTCTACCAGCCGCTCTGGACCCTGGTCGGCGGCGGCGTGTTCCCGCGCGAAGCCTCGATGCGGTCGATGGACGAGGTGATGCCCTCGGGCGTCACGTGGATCCGCGATCGGGTGGCGGACTTCGAGCCGGAGAAGAACGCGGTGAAGCTCGAGTCGGGGCAGACGTTGACCTACGACCAGCTCGTGGTCGCGCCCGGCATCCAGCTCGATTGGAAGAAGATCGACGGCCTGGTCGAGACGCTCGGCAAGAACGGTGTGACGAGCAACTACGACTACGACACCGTCTCGTACACGTGGGATCTCATCCGGAAGTTCCAGGGGGGGAATGCGATCTTCACGTTCCCGAGCACGCCGATCAAATGTGCAGGTGCGCCGCAGAAGATCCTGTGGCTCGCCGAAGAGTCGTTCCGCAAGCAAGGCGTGCGGCAGCGCTCGGAGGTGATCTTCGCCTCGGCCGGCGCGGCGATCTTCGGCATCCCGAAGTACCGCGTCGCGCTCGAGAAGCTCGTGGCGGAACGCGGCGTCGACACCCGCTTCGAGAAGGATCTCGTGGCGGTGCGACCGGCCAGCCGCGAGGCGGTCTTCCGCGACGTGAAGACGGGCGGTGAGCTCGTGATGAAGTACGAGATGCTCCACGTGACGCCGCCGCAGAGCGCACCGGACTTCGTGAAGCGCTCGCCGCTCGCGCAGAGCACGCCGCTCGGATACGTCGACGTCGACGCGTTCACGATGCAGCACGTGCGTTACCCGAACGTCTTCAGCCTCGGCGACGCGTCGAGCCTCCCGTGCTCGAAGACGGGCGCCGCGATCCGCAAGCAGGCTCCCGCGCTGGTGGAGAACTTGCTCGCCTTCCGCGCCGGCAAGCCGCTCGCCGCGCGTTACGACGGCTACGCGAGCTGCCCGCTCGTGACCGGCTACGGCAAGGTGATCCTCGCGGAGTTCGGCTACGACGGAGTGATCCTGGAGACCTTCCCGTTCGACCAAGCGAAGGAGCGCTACTCGATGTACGCGCTCAAGGCGCACGCGCTACCGAACCTCTACTGGCACGGCATGTTGCGCGGCCGGATGTGACGGCGACTCTCGAGCGACCCGAAGAACGAGTCGAGCAAGGTCGAGCACGACCTCGACGCTCGACTCGCGCAAGGTCGAGCACGACCTCGACGCTCGACTCGCGCAAGGTCGAGAGCGACCTCAGGGATCGAAGCCTTCGGGGGTCGGTGCTTCGATCACGAGCGCGCCGATCGTGAGGCGTCGGGCGTGCAGACGAAGCCGCGCGTCCGGTGCGCCGCCGTAGAGACGGTCGCCCACGATGGGGATCCCGAGCGCGGCGAGGTGCACGCGGATTTGATGCGTGCGCCCGGTGTGCGGATGCGCTTCGAGGCGAGCGCGCGCCCCGGATCGCGCGTGGACCTCGAACGCCGTATGCGCGGCGTCGCCTCCAGAGTGCACCTCCCGTCGCACCCGACCTTCGCGCGTGAGGAAGCTGTGGCGCTCGAAGCGCGGCTCGTCGGGGAGGCTCCCTTCGACGAGCGCGTCGTAGCGTTTGTCGACCGCGCGTCCCTCGAAGGCGCGCTGCGTCGCGAGCGCGACCTCGGGATCGGTCGCGAAGAGCAAGACACCCGAGGTGTCGGCGTCGAGCCGGTGCAGGAGAACGAGTGGGCCTTCGGGTCGAAGGCGGCGGACCGCGGCCTCGGCGTGGTCGCGGGTCGGATCGGGCGTGACGTGCGAAGGCAGACCGGCCGGTTTGTCGATCGCGAGGAGCCCGTCCGCTTCGAAGATCACGCGCACGTGGGTTCGGGGCTTCGGAGGCGCGTCGACCGGCGCGTCGAGCTCCACGCGCGCGCGCTCGTCCACGAGGGTCGAGACGCGGCGCACGACGACCCCGTTGACGCGCACGTTCCCGCCCTCGATCAGGCGCTGCGCGAGGCGTCGGCTCCCCGGCTGCCCCGAGGGCCCGCGCTGCGCGAGCTCGGCCTGCACGCGACGGTCGAGGCGCTCCATCGCCGCACGATCACTCCTCGTCGCCGCCGGTGTCGAGCTTGCTCGGCACGACCTTGATCTTCTTGAAGCGTTTGATCTGCACCTGCCCGGCCGGCGCGCCCTTCTCCTTCGAGACCTCGGACGCGCGGCAGTAGTGCACCTCGACCTTCGGCGCGCCGCGGGCCTTCGAGTGCCACGCCGCCAGCTGCGCCGCCTTCTCGATCACCTCGTGCGGTGGCTCCCCACCCGTTTCGTTTCGGATCACGACGTGACTGCCCGGCGTGCCGCCGCCGACGTGGAGCCACAGATCGCGCCCCTTCGCGACGCGGAGCGAGAGGTAGTCGTTGTCGGCCGCGCTGCGCCCGACGAGCACCTCCCAACCGTCGATGTCGACCGTTCGGTACGGCTTGCCTTTGCTGCTCATGGCGCGCGCAGGGTTCGTCGCTCGCGCGCTCCGAGCAAGGCCTCGCGAGGAGAACGAGATCGCCGGCTCGGTCGGTCGCCGGCTCGGTGAGTCACCACGTGCGTGTACGACGCGGCCGGCGTCGCACGTCGGCTCAGCGCGCCGCGAGGCGCACGTCGTCGCGGGCTTCTTCGAGCAGCGCTTGGAGCAAACCGAGATCGTCGAGCGGCGCGTACGAGTCGCGCTTCTCGCCCGCGAGCCGCCACCACGCCCACGCCGGCCCGCGATCGCGGCACGCGTCGAAGGCGGCCGCGCTCTCGTGCGGACGACACGCGATGCGCACGTGGAAGTGATCGTCGTGCGGGGCCCCTCGCGACGGCTGCTGCAGCACCCACGCCGCCCGGAAGAGCACCTCGGAGTCGGGCTCGTGCGCGGCCGCGTACGCGAGCAGGCGCGCCTTGAGGCCGTTCGAGACGAACACCCACTGCACCTCCGCTTCGGGGTCGAGCAGCAGGGTGCGCACGAGGTGCCAGTTGCGGGCCTCGTCGAAGCGCAGCGCGCCGCCGCCGTGCTCTTCGGAAGCGACGCCGACTCCGAACCGGTCGTAGGCGACGAAGCCGCGCCCGTGGGTGGGCGTGCCGTCGAGGGTGGTCGCGTAGAAGATGAGATCCACGTCGCGGCCGGCACGGTGGCTTCGGTGGCGAGAGTGTCTTCCACCTTGCGGCGCCGAGAGATCGCCGATGCGGAGCGGCGGCGTGCCCGGGAACGCGCGCGCGACCTCGGCGGCGCCGCGCTCGAGCGCGCCGACGAGCGACGGCGTGCCGAAGCGGGTGCTCTCGCCCGGGCGCGCGCGGACGAAACCTTCGCCTTCATCGGCGATCGGCACGCCGTTCTCCAGCCAACCGTCGGCGGTGTCACCGTGCGAGATGGTCTGGCCCGCCGGCGCCACCGAAGCGGCGCAACCGAGGAGGCAGATCGAGAGCGACACCCGCAGCACGTCACGCACAGGGTAACGGGTCACGCCACCCTCGCGCACGAAAGTCTCGTGCGACCCTCAGGCCGGTCGGGCGCCGTCGTCGTCCGCGTCGAGCATCCCGTTGATGATCATGCAGCCGCCGGGCGGGGCTTCGTCGATCACGCCGTCGCAGTCGTTGTCGAGGCTGTCGGTGCAGTCCTCGGGGGCGTCCGGATGGACCCAGCTCCGCGTGTCGTCGCAGTCGACGTCGATCGTGAAGCCGTCGCCGTCCGCGTCGGGGAGCGGGTTCACGATGGGGCATTCGACGCCCTCGATCGCGTCGATTCCGTCGCAGTTCTGATCGATTCCGTCGAAGCAGATCTCCGGCGCGCCGGGGTAGACCGCGGGGTTTCGGTCGTCGCAGTCGACCGGGCCGAACCCCATCGAGGGATAGCCGTCCCCGTCTTCGTCGACCCACGGGAAACAATTCGTACAGATGTCCGCCGAGCCATCGCAGTTTCGGTCGATTCCTTCACAACAATCTTCCGGAGCACCGGGGTAGGTCAGCGGGTCGTTGTCGTTGCAGTCGAGGCCGCGCGGGTAGCCGTCGCCGTCGATGTCTTCGGGGAAGTAGTTGCAGATGATGTCCGGGTTGCCGTCGTGACCGTCGCAGTCCTGGTCGATGCCGTCGGGGCATTCGGGGTCGAACGCGCCCGGGTGGATGCTCGCGTTCTCGTCGTTGCAGTCTTCCCCGGCGTAGTAGCCGTCGCCGTCGAGGTCGATCGTCTGGTAGTGCGATTGAGAGCACCCGCCGATCGAGAGCATGAGCGCGAGCGCGGTGCCGATCGCGCCGCCGGTCACGGCTTTGCCGAGCTTTGCGCACGCCGCCTTCGCCACGAGGAGCGCCGAGCGCCCCGCCACCTTCGTCTGCTTCTCCATCGTCTCTCTCCCCGCGGGCTCGCCGCGTCCGACATCCATCCCGAAGTTACCGAGTCGAAGTGGCGTCGTTCGAGGCGAAGACGCCGAACGAAGCCGCGAAACCATCGCGCCGCGGCGGAGCGCGGAGCCATCACCCTGCGTCGCCGAGCTCGTCACCGAGCCGGCGGCGCATCACCGATCACGCGCTCGCCGTGCTCTGCACGCGCCGCCACGTCGCCGTCGCGTCGAGCCCCGCCGCGTCGAAGCCGGGCAAGATCGTCTTGGTCATCGCGAGCTCGAAGGCCGCGCGGCGCTCGTCTCCTCCGAGGCTCCCGAACGGGCTCGGCGCGACCGGTTTGGCCGCGATCATCGGCGCCATCTGGCGTGCGATCGTCGGCAGGAGCTTGTCGACGTAGCGCTTCGCGAACGTGTGATCGTCGTCGGTGAGCGGCATCGTCTCGAGCCACCACCAGCCGAAGCGCGAGTGGAACGACTCGTCGGCGAGCAGGCGCGTGAGCACCTCCTGCACGACCGGATCGCTCGCGCCTTTCCGGACGCCGGCGATCATGTGGACGCTGATCGTCTCGCCGACGCAGAGCGATCCGAGCACCGTCGCGAGCACGCGTTGCCGCAGCGGGAGCCGCTTGTCGCTCTTGACCCACTGGGGCTCCGGCGCGCGTTCGTCCCAGCCGCCGAGCGCCTTCACCACGCGGTCGCAGAGATCGACGTGCAGCGCTTCGTCGCGGACCACCCGCGCCAGCGAGCCGATCACGTCGATCGGCGCCCCGACCTCCACCAGCTCGCCCAGCAGCTCCGTGAAGGCGGCGAGGCTCCGTTGCTCGTCGAGCGCGCGCAGCACGAACGAGCGGCGACCGCGCTCCCGCTCGCGGGGGTCGTGGTCGGCGTTCGAGAGGGTCGCCCAGTCGAAGGAGTCGACCTCGGTGAAGCTCGCGTGGGTCTTCGCGAAGGGGCCGAAGCCGAGCGGTTCGAAACGGGGCGCATGTGCCATCGTGGTTCACTCCGGGAGTGACCCTGACTACAGCACGTCGTGTGCCGCGCCTTCGTGAGCCAAATCGTGTCGATCGATGGCGTCCGTCTCAGCGCGCGAGGATGCGGTCCCCGTCGGTGAGGTAGAAGCGGTCGCCCGAGAACACCAAACCGTGGCCCGCCCCGCGGCTCACCTGGAGCTCACGGGACCAGGTGCCCCCCACCTTCGACCAGACGCTCCCGTCGGACAGCACCGCCACGAGCACTCCGTTGCCCGAAGCGAGGGCATCCACCGAGCGCACGGGCGGCAGAGCCATGCCCAAGGGCTGCCATCGGCCGTCGAGGAGGACGTGAACCGTGCCATCGGTGCAGCGAAGGAAGTCGCGTCGATGCGCGGGTCGTCGGTCACGCGAGCACGGCGCGGCGGGCGTAGCGCGGATCGGCGCCGCGGCGCGCTCGTACGCGCTCGATTCGATCCGAGCCCACGTGCCGTCGCGACGGCGCGCGAGCGGTAGGAAAGGCCCCGCCATGACCTCGGCACCCGGCAGCAGGAGCAGCTCCGAGAGATGGCCGGCGCGTAGACCCGTCGAGACGTCCTGATGTTCGAGCACCCACTCGGTGCCGCTCCAGCGCTGGATCGTTTGGTGCGAGCCCACCGTGAACAGGCCGGCCTCGTTGCGTCCGATCGCGAAGATGCCCGACCTCGAATGATCGGGGATCCGCGTCCACGTCGAGCCATCGAAGTGAACGGTCGCGCGCCGACCCACCGCCCAGACGTCGTTCGGTGCGCCCGCCCACATCGCGACGAGCCACGCACCCTCGGTCGGCTCCGGAAGGCGATACACCTCGCGCCATCGACCGCTCGTGGCCTCCTGCGCAGGTGCGCTCGACACGGCGAGGCACCCGAGGGCCAAGGCGATCGCCCACGTCCGCCGGGTCACGCCCCGGCCCGCTCGACCCTCGCTCATCCCGAGCAGCCTCTCCCTCGAAACGTGGGTGGTCAACCGACGCGGCCTCGACCCGCGGACGGGGAAGAACTCTCCGTCCGCTTCGTACGAGAGGGCATGCGGTGGCTCGATGCCGACGAGCGGTGGTGGCGCGGTTGCCTCGGGGAAGAGCCGGGGCGCGCGGAGCGGCTGCTCGGGTACCTCGAGGCCTTCCCGCGGGGACGTCACAACCGCGAAGCGGCCGAAGCGCTCGAGGTCCTCGCCGATCGGCTCCGCGGTGACGCGCAGCGAGGCCTTCGGGCGCGGTTGCGGGCGCTCCGTGAGCCGCACCTCGGCCCCGTCGCGCGCGACACTTGGTCGGCCGCCGACTCGATGACGCGGTCCGGACCGCGCAGCGTGCGGCCGCCGCGTCCGGTCTCACGCCCCGCGATGCCGGCCGTGCGAACGGCGTCGTGATGTCGAAACGACGACGCGTGACGCGCACGTCGACGGCGCATCAAACGGTCGCGCCGAGCCACGCTGCGCCGCGCACCCCGCTGGAGTCGCCGTGCGCGGGAGGCACCACGCGCGTGCGCACCACGTCCGAGAACACGTACTTCGGCAGCCGCTCCGGGATCGCGTCGTAGAGGTGCGCCATGCGGCCGACGCCGCCGCCGAGCACGATCACGTCGGGATCGATCACGTCGATCACCACCGCGAGCGCTCGCGCGAAGCGATCCGCGTGACGTTCGAGGGTCGCGTGCTTCTGTGCCGTGTCCGCCCGCGCGATCGTGGGGCCGTCCGACGTCTCGCCCGTGACGCGTCGATGATCCGCGGCGAGCCCCGGACCAGACAGGAACGTCTCGACGCAGCCGGATCGCCCGCAATAGCAGGGCGGTCCGGGTCGTTCGTCGTCGCTCGGCCACGGCAGCGGCGTGTGCCCCCACTCGCCTGCGATCGCGTTCGCTCCGCCGAGCACGCGCAGCGCGTCGCCGATCCGCACGACCACCCCGCCGCCGCAGCCGGTGCCCGCGATCACGCCGAACACGATCGACGCGCCCGCGCCCGCGCCGTCGGTCGCCTCCGAGAGCGCGAAGCAGTTCGCGTCGTTCGCGATCGCGATGGGTCGACCGAGCGCGTCGGAGAGATCGCGATCGAGCGGTCGGCCGTTGAGGCAGAGGGTGTTCGAGTTCCGCAAGAGACCGGTCGCGGGCGAGAGCGCGCCGGGGGTGCCGACACCGACGGAGCCGTGCGCGCCGAGCTCGTGCTCGACCTCGTGCACCAGCCGCGCGATCGCGTCGATCACCGCGTCGTAGCCCTCCGCGCTCGGGGTGGGCACGCGTCGTCGCACGAGCTCGGTGCCGTGCGCGTCGAGCGCGACGATCTCGATCTTGGTGCCGCCGAGGTCGATGCCGAGTCGGAGCGCGGTCATCGGAGGTCTCCGTTCTGCGCGCGTGCGATGGGTTCGGCGGACGTGCGGACGAACGTCGACCGATCACACACGCACGAGGCTCGACCGACCGACTCCGCGCTCACGCTTCGATCGGCTTGCCATTCGCCTTCGTGACGACCGGCTCGTCCTTGGTGTCCTTCGCCTCGTCGGGCTCGCTCTTCGCCCCATCCTTCGAGACGCCTTTTGCGGCGGCCTTCTCGGCGGCCTTCTCGGCTGCTTCCTTGGCTTCGGTCTTCTTGTGTCGATCGACGACCGCGAGCACTTCCTCGGTCGAGAGGTTGTGATCGGACGCCTTCGCGACCACGAGGATCGCCTTGATCAGCGTGCCGCGCGCTTCGATGCCGCGGCTCTCGAGCCAATACGTGACGTTCGAGATGCCGCTCATCGGCCCGATGCAGATCTCCTGCTCGCGCCCGAACATCGCCGCCGGCACGCCGCTGTAGACGCGATCGGCGAGCCACTCGTCGCCCTTCTTCTGCGCCTTGATGATCGCGGCCGCGTGCACGCCGGTCGCGGTGCGGAAGGCGTCTTCGCCGACCACCGGGTACGCGATCGGGATCGGGAAACGCGTCGCCGCGCTGACCTTGCGGCAGAGCGCGGCGAGCTTCGAGAGATCGCGATCCGCGAGCGCGCCGAGGAGCTTGAGGTTGATGAGCAGGAGATCGAGCGGCGCGTTCCCCACCCGCTCGCCGATGCCGAGCACACAGCCGTGCACGCGGTCGGCGCCGTGCTCGAGCGCGTAGAGGCTGTTGACCAACGCGAGCCCACGATCGTTGTGGCCGTGCCAGTCGATCTTCACGTCCGCGCCGGTGCCAGCGATCACGTGTTTGGTGAACTGGAGCAGGTTGATCACCCCGTCGGGCGTGACGTGACCGACGGTGTCGCAGAGGCACAGGCGCGTCGCGCCGGCGTCGATCGCGGCGCGGAAGAGGTCCGTGAGGAACGCGGGTTTGCTGCGCGTGGTGTCCTCGGTGACGAAGGTGACCGGCAGGCCTTCCTTCACCGCGAAGCGGATCGCCTTGACCGAGAGGTCGATGATCTTCTCGTCGGTCCAGCCCTCCGCGTATTGGCGGATCGGCGAGCTGCCGATAAAGGTCATCACCTCGACCGGGATGCCCGCCTTCTGGCTGACCTCGACCATCGGCGCGATGTCGGCTTCGAGGGTGCGGCCCGCGCAGGTCGCGCGGATGCCGAGCTTGTGCTTCGCGATCTCCTTGCAGAGCGTGAGCACGTCCTCGAACGCGCGGGGCCCCGCGCCCGGCAACCCGACGTCCGTGCTCTCGACGCCGACCTCGTCGAGCAGATGCAGGATCTCGAGCTTGTCGCCGATGCCGGGGTCGACGACGGAGGGGTTCTGGATCCCGTCGCGGAGCGTCTCGTCGTGGAGCTCGAAGGGCCGCGGGAAGATCGGTCCTCGGCGCGCGGCCTCGTTCCAGTCGAAGATCAGCTCGTCGTGCATCGCCGGCATGGTAGCGGACGTAGGGCGACCGGCTCCACGGAGCTACCTCACTCCGGAGCGCTTTCGTTCGGCGCCCAGGATCGAGGTGACGACGCCGTCTCGCCTCGGGTGACGCTGCCGCGATCCGACGACGGTCGGTGTCGACGGATCGTTCGTGCGCGACGGGGTGTTCGCGTCGGCGTCGAGGTCGCGACGTGGGTGCTC
>CALJLK010000236.1 GCA_937982655.1 uncultured Sandaracinus sp. | reverse complement strand
CCTTCTGGCAGTGGCGCGCAACATAGAGAGATTCGGTTCGCAAGTCCAAGAAAACAAAGCCGTTTCGGCGCCGCTGCCGATCACGCAAGCGTTAGTGGGCGCCCCCCTGCCTGCCGCAAGTGATTGACGCGCCAAGGTCGCCCGCCCATCCTGCCCGGTATCGGAGGCGCCATGACCACAGCCCTTTACCACGACGAACGCTGCTTCTGGCATTCCGCCGGCGAACATGTGCTGATCCTGCCGGTGGGGCCGTGGCTGCAACCCGTGGCCTCGGGCGGACATGCCGAAAGCCCGGAATCGAAGCGCCGGCTGCGCAATCTGGTCGAGGTGTCGGGTCTTCTTGACCGGCTGGATCAGCGCCGCGCCCGCTCCGTCGCCGTAGAGGAAGATCATCGGGTCGTTCGGATCGGCGAGCTTGCGCATCATGTACGCGCCGATGACGAGCACGTTCTTCATCCACGGCTGCGTCGCGACGAGGCCGGCCGCGATGCCGAGCGCGGTGGGGAACGACGCGCACGCGCAGCCGACGTCGAAGGTGCCGGCTTTCTTCGCGCCGAGCTTGTGCTGCACGACCACGCTGGTGGCGGGCGTGAGGTAGTCGGGCGAGTCGGTGCCGACGATCACGAGGTCGACGTCGCTCGGGTCGACGTTCGCGCGCCGCAGACAGTCGCGCGCCGCTTCGGTCGCGAGGTCGCTGGTGGCCCAACCTTCGGGCGCGTACCAGCGCGTCCCGATGCCGCTCGTGGGCTCGATGCGGTCGACGAAGTCGGGCGCGCTCTTGGCGAAGCGCTGACGAAAGACCTCGTTCGGAACCTCGATGGCCGGCACGTGGAGACCGGTCGCGACGATGGCGGCGTGACGCATGACGACTACCCCTGGGCGCGCGAGAGGCGCGCGTGCACGCCGGACCCCTCCGACGTGACGAGGGGATGTAGCGCCGAGTTTGCTGCGATGCAACAAGAGTGCGTCGATTCGTCCCAGGTGTCCGAGTTTGTTTTGGTTTTTGTGGTCGTTCGCAGGTTCGTGCGGTGCTCGTGTTGTGCGGTGCCGCAAACGGCATGTAGCGGGCACGCGCACGCGCACAGCGCGCGACACGACGTGCGATGCTCGCGCGCCATGCTCGACCTCGACGCGATCGCCCCGCTGCGGACTCCTCGACGCGACGGCCGCAAGCGGAAGAAATCGCCGACCCTCGACCGCGCGAAGCTGGCGGCGCTCCTGCACGACACGATCGCCGCGCAGGGCGAGCAGGCCGAGCGCGAGTCGCGGCACCTTGCAGACGACGACCGACGTTTGCGGTCCGACGCGATCGCGTTCGCGCGCACCTTCTCCGCCGACGCATCGAGCGTCCTCGATCCGAGCGCCCTCGATCCACAGGTGCAGGCGGAGCTCGCGCACCTGCTGGGCCTGACGGGCTTTCAAGCGCGCACTCCGCTCGCGCAGTCGCTCTTTTCGCTCTGGTGCGGCGAGGGGCTCGCGTTCGCGTTGCGCGTGCTCGTGCGCGCGGCGTTCGGCTACGACGGCCAGACGACGCCGTGGACGCGGGTGCCGCCCGACGAGTGGGTCTTCCAGAACGCGTGGCCGCATTGGGAGGCGCTGCGTGAGCGGCTCGTGGGGGCGACCGACGACGAACATCGCGCCGCGCACGCGGAAGCGACGACCGCATGGGCTTCCGCGCCGACCCTCGTGCGGTGTGGGCTCGCGTACCTCTTTCCGGAAGAGCCGACGTGGGCGGCGGAGGCGGCGCGCGTCTGGCTCGCAGAGACGAAGGCGCACATGCCGGCGGTCGGCTACGCGACGCTCGCGTCGCTCCAGGATCGCGAGCTCGCGCGCGCGCTGATCGATCACGCGGCGCAGGGGCCTGGGCTCTGGGGGATCGGCGACTACGCGGCGGACGCGGCGGCGCTGCTCGGGGACGACGCGTTGCCAGGATTGCTCGTGTGCTTCGCGTGGGTGGAGCAGCCGAAGGATCAGTGGAAGTACGCGCGTGCTTCGCTCGTGAAGGTCGCGAAGGTGCTCGGGGCATACGACGATCCGCGGGTGACCGAGGTGCTGGTGGAGCGCTTCGACGACAAGACCTTCGGTCCTGCGGCCAACGATCACCTCGAACGTTTCCCGAAGCGCGCGCTCGCGGTGCTCGCGCCGTCGATCGGGCAAACGAGCAAGAAGGCCGCACGGCGGATCGCGCTGCTCGACGCGCTCGTGCGCACCCACGCAGACGTCGCGCGCGAGGTGGCCGACACACTGGAGCCGACGATCGGGCGCGCGCTCCTGCGACGCGTGGGGGCCGAGGAGAGCGCCACGGAATCCGCCGACGAGGCGCCGCGCGAGGCGTGGCCGAAAGTGCTCGCGACGCCGCCCTGGCGGAGCAAGGCGCCGCGGCCGGTGATGCCGACGGTGGCGGGGCTCGCGGTACCCGAGCACGAGGAGCGTGTCGTCCTCGACGACACGACGCGGGCCGCGTGGCTCGATCCCGGTTGGTACGGCGAGCTGCGGCGCGACCAGCAGGAGGAGCAGCTCGCACACGCGAAGAAACACGCGCACCGCACCACGAAGGCGTCGTACCTCGACGGGATGGTGCCCTTCCTCAACGTGCTGGGCATGGACGAGGACGTGGTGCTCACGATGTGGGCGATGACGCCCTTCGCGTCGATGTTCGATCTCGCGACGGTGAAGCGGGCGCTCGCGCGTTTCTCCGCGCCCTCGAAGGAGCGGCCGGACGGCGCGCTCCCGCCCGGTCTGATCGACGGCGCGATCGCGCGGCTCGAGGTGGAGCCTTCGATCCTTCCCGCGTTCGTGGCGGTCGACTCGCCGCGCGTGTCGGTGCACCTCGCGCGCGCCTTCAAGCGACCGAGCCTCCGCGCCGACGCGCAGCGCGCGCTCGCACGATTCCCGGAGACGCACGCGCTCGCGCTGGTCCCGCTCGCGCTCGCGGACGAGAAGTCGGCGGCTGACCCCGCCGACTCGGGCAAAAAGTCGAACGACAAAGACGCCGAGCTTGCGCGCGTTGCGCTGCGTTGGATGGTCTCCGCGGGCCACCGCGACACGGTGCTCGCGTCGGCGAAGGCGCACGGCGCGGCGGCGCATGCCGCGATCGAGGCGATGCTCGCGATCGATCCGATCGAGCTCTGCCCGAGCAAGCCGCCGCGGCTCTCGGACTTCGCGGATCCGTCGGCGCTGCCGCGGGTGAGTCTGCGGAGCGGCGCGACGTTGCCCGAAGAAGCGACGCGGAGCCTGCTCGAGATGCTCATGTTCAGCCCCGTCGATCCGCCCTACGCGGGGATCGCGCAGATGATCGAGGCGTGCGATCGCGCCTCGCTCGACCGCTTCGCGATCGCGTTGCTCCAAGCGTGGGAGCGGAGCGGCGGCGCCACCGCGAGCCAGTGGGCGCTGCACGCGCTCGGGCACGTGGGGAGCGACGCGGTGGTGAAGCAGCTCGCGGCCGACATCCGGCGCTGGCCGCGCGAGAAGGCGAAGGCGCGCGCGCTCGTCGCGCTGGAGGTGCTCGCGCGCATGGGCACCGACGTCGCGCTGCTCCACCTCGACGAGCTCTCGCGCAAGGCGAAGAACCGCGACGTCGAGGCGAAGGCGGCCGCGCTGCTCGCGGAGGTCGCGGAGGCGCGCGGGCTCGGTCCGACGGAGCTCGAAGATCGACTGGTGCCGACGCTGGAGCTCGACGCGGAAGGAACGCGTACGATCGCGATCGGATCACGCACGCTGACGGTGCGCTTCGACGAGCACCTCGCGCCGTACTTGATCGACGAGGCGGGCAAGCGCAGCGACAAGATCACGAAGGGGAAGGGCGACGAAGCCGACGCGCTCGCACGCGCGAAGGCGGAGTGGAAGGAGCTGCAGGCGGACGTCGCGCAGGTGGGCGCGGCGCTGATCGCTCGGCTGGAGCGGGCGATGTGCGAGGGGCGCCGCTGGGACGTCGCGACGTTCCGCGCGCTCTTCGTCACGCACCCGCTCGCGCAACACCTCGGCCGACGGCTCGTGTGGGGTGTCTACGAAGAGGGCGCGGACGTGCCGGCGCGGACCTTCCGGATCGCGGAGGACGGCACTCTCGCCGACCTCGAGGACGCGACGACGGCGCTCGAAGACGACGCGCGCGTCGGCATCGTGCACCCACTCTTCTTGGCCGACGACCTGCGCATCGCGTGGGCGCAGCGCCTCGCGGACTACGAGATCCTGCAGCCCTTCGATCAGATCGGCCGACGGGTCGATCGCGTCGCGCCAGGCACGGAGAACGAGGTGCCCTTCGGCAAGGCAGCGGAGCGCGAGGTCGGGCTCGGCGCGCTGCTCGGGGCGCTCGAAGCGCGCGGCTGGCGCACCGCGATGCCGGACGGCGACGGGCTCATCGACTCGCTCTCGCGTCGCTTCGGGGATCGCGAGGTCACGATCGGCTTTTCGCCCGGCTTTCGTCCGCGCGAGCCGCGCCCGGATCGCGTGTCGGTGCAGGTCTACGCGGGCAAGCGCCTGCGCGACGTGCCGCCGCTGATCTTCGCGGAGGTCACGCGCGATCTCGCGGTGCTCGGCTTGGCGTGACGATCGCCCGAGCTGCGTGGGCGATCGTCGCGATCGTCTCGCGTGGCGTGCATCGCGAGCGTGCCCTCAGCGGCGCTTCAACTGCTCTCGAATCGCGCGCTCGTGATCGAGCTGTGCGTCGTAGAACCGATCGTGCTGCGCCTGGAAGCTCGCCCGCACCCGCGCGAGCTGCGACGGCGTCATCGCGTCGCGCACCTCGAGATCGATCGTCCCCGCGAGGGTCGCGTCGTCGACCGACGCGATCACCACCTCGCCACCGAGCACACGCAGCGTCGGCTGATGATCGAGCGCGACGGTGACGACGCCTTCGCGGTTGCCGCGCGCCGCTTCGATCACGACCGGGTAGGTGCCTGCGCGCGGCGCACCGAACACCACGAGGCGAACTTTGGGCGCGGTCTCGCTCTCGTCCTTCGCGATCACCACGAGCCCCCGCGCGTCGTCGCTCCCGAAGAACGCACGCCACGTCTCGCGCTCGTAGCTCGGAGGCGCCGCCAACACCGCTTCGCCCGAGGTCGTCGCCGCGAGCGCGGAGAGCTCGGGAGGCGTGGGCGCGACGGGCGCGGGCGCGGGCGTCGCCGGGCTCGGCGTCGAAGGTGCGGCCGGGGCGGCGGGCTCGTCGCACGCGAGCGCGAGCACGATCAGGAGCGGGGCGAAGCGTCGCATCCGCCGAGGGTCCGAGATGCGCGGGTGGTCGTGCAAGCGGCGCGCTCAGATGCCGTCGATGCGGCAGCACGTCCCGCCGAGACACATCGAGTCCGGCCCGATGCACGCACCGTATTCACGGCTGTCGATCAGGTTGCAGCAGGTCTCGCTCCGGTCGCACGTCCCACAGGCAGTGTTCGTGCACACGCGCTGCCCCGTCATGCTGATCGCGCACCGGCCCGTGCACTCGCAGGTGCCATCGCCGTCGCAGTCGGTGGTGCCTTCGACGCAGGCGGACGACACGACGCAGCGACCGCCCATGCAGACGCCCGAGCTACCGGGCCCGATCGTGCATGCGGTGTCGTCGACGACGTTCATGCTCGCGCAGCCCATGCTCGTGCAGCTCTCGACCGTGCAGGGGTTGCCGTCGTCGCAGCTCGTCTCGGCGCCGCCGACGCAGACACCACCCGAACAACGATCGTTCGTGGTGCAGGGGTCTCCGTCCGAGCAGAGGATCCCGTTGACGATCCCGAAGCTACACCCGCCCGTCGAAGGATCGCAGAGCGGCGCGAGGCAGACGTTCGAGGTCGTGCAGGCGGCCGTTCCGGGCGTACACGTCGCGCCCTCGCAACGATCGCCCGTCGTACACGAATCACCGTCGTCGCAGGCGATCGGGAGCGCGCTCGGTTCGTGTCGGCAGCCGAGCAAGGGAGCGCACACGTCGCGCGTGCAGGCGTTTCCGTCGTCGCAGCCGATCGGCGCGCACTCTCCGCCGCAGCACGCTTGTCCGCCCGGACACTCGCGCGTGATGCGGAGGCAGGTGTCGCCCTCGCAGAACGCGGTCTGGCACGGGTTCTCTGCGCGGCAGGTCTCCGCGTTGCAGGTCTCGTAGACGCAGCCTTCCGCCGAACAGACGCCATCTTCGGCGGCGTCGCATCGACCGTCGTCCGGCACGTGCACGCAGTCGCCGTCCTCGCAGCGATCGTCGGTGCACGCGATGCCGTCGTCGCAGACGAGGCCGGGCATGGTCACGCAGCCCGCGACCGGATCGCAGGTTCGCGCACCACCGCAGGCGTCGCCGCCCTCGCAGTCCAGCGGGCCGATCTCGACCGAGCACTCGCCCGTCTCGGGATCGCACGCGAAGGTGCCGTCGCAGACGTCCTCGTCCGGGCAGACCACCGCGACGCCCGGCACACACGCGCCGTCGTCGCAGACCTCGAGGCCCGTGCAGGCGTCGCCGTCGTCGCAGTCGAGATCGGTGCGGCAGCGACCCGCGTCGCCTCCGTCGCTCCCTCCATCGCGCACGCTTCCGTCGAGCGTTCCGCCGTCCGCGCGTGGGCCCGCGTCGATGCGCTGCGGATCGGGCGGCGAGAGGTCGAGCGAGAGCCCGCACCCCGCGAGCCCGCACCCCGCGAGCAGGAACACCAGCACGCGACCCCGAAGAAGCATGAGCCAAGCCTCCGCGCGAAGAGCACCCACTCCTCGACGACCGTCACAGTATGCAGGACGCGACGAGCGTTCGCCTATGCGCGGATCCGCACGAACCTCCTGCACCTCCGCACGCGCGTGTGCTGGCGTTGTCGTCGAGTCGGAGCCTGCGGCGACGTGCATGGGTGCTCCCGCACGAGCACGAGCGTGGGAGTCACTGTCGCGAGCGGCGTGGGTACTTCAGCAGGAGGGTGATCTCGGCGAAGCGCTCTGCGCCCGTGAGCGCCGCCGCGCCGCCGCAGAACGACACCGCGCCGACGATCGCGAGGCAGGCCCGCGCGCGAAAGCCGACCGCGCTCTGGCGTCCGAGCCGCACGTAGGGCCCGGCGTCGATCACGAAGAGCGCGTAGCCGACTTGCGGACCGAGCGAGAAGCCGACGCCGTCCGCGCCTTGGTCGTACCGAAGATCGAGGTAGACGCCGTATGCGAGCAGCGAGGGAAGCACTCGAGCGTACGAGACCTCGACCCCGAGGATCGCGTACGAGGTGTCGTCCTCCAGGAGCGCGCCGATCGTGGCCCCGTAGAGCATCCAGTGGCCGGGCACCTCGTCGCGCAGCCGCGGCTCGGACCCCGTCTCGGACTCCGACCCCGTCTCGGACTCCGACCCCGTCTCGGACTCCGACCCCGTCCCCGACGACGACTGCGCGCGCAGCTCCCCGACGCTCGCGCCGAGCACCCACAGGATCGCGAAGCTCACGCGTCGCGTGACGAAGCGACCTCTCACGCGGCCGCGGTCACTTGTCCATCTGGAGCTTCTCGCCGATGAAGCTCCCGAGCAGCGTCACCATCACGCCGATGAGCCCACCCACGATGTTCGCGAGCGGGGTGAGCGCATAGACGTCCGCGATGTAGTTCAGGTAGAGCAGCGTCGGGATGACGGCGAGCGCGGCCGCGACCGCGGGCTCGAGGAACGTCTTCCCGGGCGAGGCGCGCCCCACGACGATGCCCCCCACGAACCACACGCCGGCCGAGATCAGCAGGCCCGGCAACCCCTGCGGGTCGTAGCTGCTGATCACCATCGGGAGCAGCACGAGCGCGATCGACTGCAGGACCACGAAGATGCCGAAGGCGATGGCGGTCCACTTCCAGGAGAAGGAGTCCTGCTGATACCGCCGCTGGTGCATCTCCTCCGCGGAGTACTCACGCGAGTCGAGCGGGTCGATCCTCGCGCCACACGAGGTGCAGCGCGTCGCGTTCGGCTCGTTCTTCGCGCCACAGACGGTGCAGACGATCTCCTGGCTGGCCATCGAAGCTCCTCGTACGCGGCGACGGAGGGCCTCCCCACGGCCGTCGACGCTCGGGCGCATCGTCTCGCAGGCCGCCAGAAACCGCAACCGTTTGGCGGAGCTGGGCGAGCCCCGCTCGTGGCACCATGACCGCCACGTGCCTCGCCGCGATTGGTTCGAGATCTCCCACGAGGGGTGGCGCCGCCGCTCGCGCGCCCGCTCGCTCGGACGTCTCTTGCTCGAGGCGGTGCAGAACGCGTTCGATGCCGGCGCGTCGAGCCTCGCGATCGAGCTCGACCCGACCCACGTGCGCATCGAGGACGACGCGCGCGAAGGCCTCGCCGACGAGCGGCTCGTCTACACGGTGTTCCTCAGCGACAAAGCGGAAGATCGCACCAAGCGCGGTCGGCTCGGGCGCGGGCTGAAGGAGCTCATCGCCGCCATGGACGCCGCGCGGGTGGAGACGATCGGCGTCACGGTCGTCTTCGACGCGGAGGGCCGGCGCGAAGAGCCGAACGAACGCACGCAGGGCACACGTCTCGAGCTCTCGCGCGCCTTCGACGAACGCGAGCTCCGCGAAGCCCGCGCGCTGCTGCGCCTCTGCATCCCGCCGAAGGGCACCACGCTGCGCGTCGATGGGCGCGCGTTGCGGCGACCCAAACACCTGCTCACGCTCGGCTCCTGCGAGCTCGAGACGATCGAGCTCGAAGACGGCGTCGAGCGCGCGGTCGCGGGGGTGGCGCCGGTGAGCGTGTACGAGCCGCGCCGCGGACAGACGCCACACCTCTGCGAGATGGGCGTGCCGCTCGTGGCGTGGGATCTGCCGTGGCACGTGGACGTCGGTCAGCGGGTGCCGCTCGAAGGCGGGCGCGACGCGGTGCCGGAGCGCTTCGCGTTGCGGCTCAAGGGGCTGCTCCTCGAGTCGATGATCCACCGCTACCTCGAGACCAAGGATCTGCGCGCGGACTGGGTGCACGAGGTGATCGCGCGGACGCCGGTGCGCACGAGCGTGCTCGACGCGTACGTCAGCCGCGCGTACCCCCGCGGCGCGGTGCTCGGCGGCACGCGTCGCGCGAACGATCGCGCACGTCAGCTCGGCGCGCACGTGATCGACGCGAGCACGCTCAGCCAAGGCGCGTACCTCGCGCTCTCGCGGGTGGTCGAGACCGCGGACGACTTCGTGCGTCGCCGCAACACGGAGCTCACGGGCGAGCCGGTGGAGCCCGACGAGACCCAGGCGCGCTTCGCCCAAGCGGTGCGCTGGCTCGCGCGTCGCGTCGCCGGTCGCGTCGTGCGCGTGGCGTTCTTCGCACGCGATCCGAGCGACGCGGGCCTGCTCGAGGACGCGAACTGCGACGCGGACACCAAGCTGCTCTCCTTCAACGTGCGCGGCCCGCTGCGCTTCGACGACGTGCTCGACCCGACGACCCTCGGCGTCGTGCTCCACGAGCTCGCACACCTCGACACCCCCGAGCACGATCACCGCTTCATCGATCGCCTCCAACACCTCGCCGGCCTCACCGCGCGGGTGTTGGCCGAAGGCGGCCCCGAGCTCGCGGCCGCGCTCCGCAAAGGTGAGCCCTGAAGGATCGTCGCCGCGAGAACGAGACGTGAACGCGCTCGAAGCATGAACGCGCTCGATCGGAACGTGAACGTGAACGTGGTCGTGGTCGTGAACGGCGACGGCGACGGCGACGTGAGCGCCCCAGCGCGTCGAACGGCGACGACGTGAACGCCGAACGATCGTGAACGACGAACGATCGTGAACGACGAGACGACGGTCACCGCAACACGAGTGTCAGCCCCACTGCGACCCCGACGATCAGCAGCGTCCACAGCACGATCGGATCGAGCGAGAGCACGGCCTGCCACTTCGTACGTCGCGCGTTCCGCCGAATCACGTCGACCGGATCCTCGAGCCCCGCTTCTTTGCGCAGCTCCGGCTCGCTCACCGGCGCCGCCGCGCCCACGCCGCGCACCCGAACTGCGCCCGAGGCGTCCGGCGCGAGCACGAAGCCGTCCGAACGATCGCGGTATCCACCACCGAGCTCGGCCGGCATCGGCTCGCGACGCAAGAGCCCCTCGACCTCGATCGGATCGCCCTCGCGCAGCAGCACCTCGAAGCGCTCCACCATCCGCTGCACCGTGCGGCTGCCGAGATCGTCGCCCGCGAGGTGCCGGTTCTTCTCGATCCACTGCCGCTGCCCGTGCAGGTTGCCGCCGACGTGCACGTTGCCGCGCGCCTCCGCGCGGATCGCGCAGAGCAAGGTCGCGACCTTCGCGAGCCGACGCCGTTCGCGGTTGGCCTCCGCCTGTTTCGGGCCGCCTTCGCGCGCGGTGTCCTTCAGCGTCCGGATGCGCTGACTGACCACCTCGATGTCCGCCTCCGCCATCTCGACGAGCTGCTGCGCGAGCTCCGCGCGCACGTCGACCACGAGCCCCTCCGCGCGCACGAGCGCCTTCGCGCCGCTCGCGTCCTCCAGCCAGAACGCGCACGCCTCGTGCTCCTCGGGCGCGCTCGCGACGCCTTTGCGCACGTCCCAATACACGCAGCTCTCGCCTTCGAGCTTCGATCGCAGCGTGCGCCCGGCCGCGCGCACCACACCCGCGATCCGCACCACCTGGTTCTCTTCCGCGTCCGCGATGCGCACGCGCCATCGGAACCGAGGTCGGTGGTGCGACGCAAGACCCGTCGTCGACGACGCGGCGCGCACGTCACGCACCGAGCACGTCACACACCGGAGCACGTCGCACGATCGTCGCACGAGGACGATCGCGCGACGCGACGATTCGCTTGCGCACGAGGACGATCGCTTCGCGCGACCGCCCTCGTCCGCGCCTCACCCGCCGCACATCTGGATCTCGTACGCCTCGCCGCACGCGATCGCGGCCTCGGAGTGGTCGTTCAGGCAGCCCATGCCCGGACACCAGCCGCAGAAGCCGTTGGCCACGCACGCGCCACACTCGGAGAGCGCGGTGCAGTCGACGCACGCGCTCGGGCTGCCTTGCCAGTCGCCCTCACACGTCGCGCGCTCGCGATCCGACATGCACTGCCCGCTCGACGCGCAGAAGCCACAGCCCACCGCTTCGTTGCACGCGCCACACTCGGTGTGCACCGAGCACGGATCCTCTTCGGTCGGCGCGCACGATCCGTCGACGTTCGCGGGGTTGATGTCCGAGCAATCGTTGACGGACTCGTCGCTCGCCTCGCCACCCTCGCTCGTCGCGCGGCGCTCCAGCACCTCGCGCGGCAACCACGTCACGCCGTCGCGGTCCGCGTCGCTCGGCTCGTTCCCACACAGCGCCCACTTCGAGCAGGCCGCCGCGCCTTGCGCGCCGATCGACGCGCTGCCCGCTGCGCCGTAGAGCGCCTCGTGCGGCGCGCCGCGCTGGAACGTCGTGTCCTCGCGCAGCACCTCGGTGGCGCCGACCGCGTGCTGGTAGAGGGTGCCGACGAAGCCGAGCGGTCCACCTTCGTCGCTGCGCCCGAGGTAGTCCTCCGGCTCGCCCGAAGGCGTGGTGCAGAAGGGCACCGCGACGTCTTCCACGCGGCAGCTCTCGAAGCCGAGCCCCGAGAGATCCGTCGGGAACGCGCTCGCCCCCACGCCGCGGCTCGAGACCTCCATCTGCGCCCCGAGCTCGCGCGTGAGCTCCAGCGCGCCGATGCCCCGCGACGCGAGCGCGGCGTCCGTGAAGAGCATCGCGTAGCCCGCGGGATCGGTCATCACGCGCGCCGTGCTGCGGCTCATCGCGTCGACCACGCGCTCGTCGAGCTCGCTCTCCGCGAAGGGCGTCGGCAGACGCCAGCTCAGGCTCGATCCCGATCGCACGAGATCGACCACCACCGCGCTCAGCGTCTCGAGGTGCGGCTGCGGCAGCGCGTCGAGCGCGTAGCCGAGCGCCATGCGACCGGCCGCGCTCCAGGGCACGTCCGCCTCCAGCATCCCGGAGTAGGCCCCCGCGAACACGAAGACCACGAGCGGCTCCTCGGTGCCACCACCACGCACGTAGACGTGATCGACGCGGCCGTGCCCGGGCGTGAGCGTGGCGAGCAGCGCCGCGTGCTCGGGGGCGAGCTGGAGGATCGCGCCGGTGCCCTCGCGGTGCAGGCGCGCGACCTCGTCCTGGTTCGACGCGCACGCGAGCAAGAACGCGACGTGTCGAAGCCCGAGCCCCTGCGAGGCGAGGCGATACTCGGCGCACGCGGGCGGCGGCTCCGTCGGATCCGTGGGCTCCATCGGATCGGTCGGATCCGTGGGGTCGGTGGGATCCGTCGGCTCTGCCATCGTCGGCTCGCAACGATCGGGACGGAAACACGCGCCGCCGCCGCCACCGCGCCAACACGCGAGCGCCTCCTCGCAGACCTCGGGCGCACCGCCGCATGCGTCGAAGCACGCGACGCCGCCGCCGTGGTGACCACACGCGAGCACGTCCGGGTGCTCGTCGAAGCACGCGAGCCCGCCGAGCCCTTCGAGGCACGGGATCAGCTCACCGCACGCCTCCGGATCGACCGGCATCGGCGTGGGCTCGTCCTCGCCGGGCTCCGGCGTCGCGCCGCCGCAGCCCGTGCGCGCGAAGCCCGCCATCGGTGTGCGCAGCAGGCGCGCCTCCGTCTGCGGCCCGTAACGACCGTCCTCTTCGATCGGATCGCTCGGGTTGTTCAGGTTCCAGAGGTTCTGGAACGCGAGCACCGAGCGCGAGCGCTGGTCGGGTCCCGGTCCGTCGAAGTGCACCTCGTCGCCCGGTCCGTACCAGGAGAAGCCGCCGCGGCTCATCGCGCTGCGCACCGCGCTCCAGTTGTCGACGTCGACCGCGCGCCCGCCGTTGTGGTTGCTGCGACCGGGGGCGGCCACCGCACCGCATCCGCCGCGCCGCTGCAGCGCGAGCTGGTCGGAGACGGGACGGAAAGCGCTGTTGACGCGCAGCGGGGTTCCATCGGCCACCCGACGAAGCGCGGCCGCCGATTCCGGCACCATGAAGAGGTGAACACGTCCCGAGGTCGCGGTGATGTTCGGGTGGCGAACCTCCACGAACTGACCGGGGAACATACACGTTTGATGTTGCGCGAGCTGACGCGAGAGGCGCTCGAAGCCCACCGTGCTGCAGGAGCCGCGGTTCTGACGGATTCCATCCGCCACCGTGGGCCCACTCGGCACCGCGGGCGGCACGCGCGGATCCACCGCGCCCTCGTCGATCGTCCCCGCCGGCGCGCCCGCGTTCCAGAAGCTCGCGCCCATCTCACCGTGCATGTTGCGCGCGAAGTCGCGGTAACGCGCGTAACGCTCCGAATAACAACTCCAACCCGGACGGCACCCGTTGTAGAGATGGGTCACCGTCTTGACCCAATTGTCGAACTCCGGATGGCTCGGCGAGTCGATCGCGTTCATCCAGCGCACCGCGTCCTCGCGCGAGCGGATGCCGCGCGTGTAGGGAGAGCGCCGGATCATGTCGAGCACGAAGACGATCGACTGCCGGATGTTTCCGTCCAGATCGAGCACGTGCCGACCGTCGCGCGCGAGCGTCTCGTCGTAGTCGCCCGCGTCGAACTGGAACATGCCGAGCCCCCCTTCGCGGTCCGCGCAGGGACCGTCGCCCGCGCCCGCGAGCACCGGGCCACCGCAGTAGTCCGAGTGGGGACCCGAGCAGCCGTTGCGCTCCCAATACGGCGTCTCGCCGTTGCGGCAGTGGGTCATCATCGTCTCCGCGTCCGCGAGCCCGGCCGCGAGCCACGCGCTCGTGATGCCCTGCGCGGCGTAGAGATCGCGAATGCGTCCCGCGCGATCGCGTCGCTCGGACGCGGAGAGCGCGCTCGTGGCCTCCGCCACCTCGAAGGTCGGTCCGCCCGGATCGCACGCGAGCGCGGAGAGGAAGAGGCACACCGCGAGCGGGCCCCGGCCCGAGAGGTTCGAGAGCTTCACGGCGCACCTCGCTCGTCGTCGATGGGAAGCGCGGCCACCGAGAGGAGGCCGGTCGTCCGTTCGAGCGCGTCGCGGTCCACGACGGTGCCGAGCTGCTCTTCGCGCGCCTCCAGCGCATCGAGGAAGTCGCGCGCGGTGAGCACCACCTCGCGCCGATCCGCCTTCCAGCGCGTCAGCACCGGGTCCGCGTCGTGACCGGTGCGGTCCACGCTCGCAGCTCCCACGGCCTCCGCGATCGCGGCGTCGTCGAGGCCCGCCTCGCGCAGCGCGTCCCGCAGCGGCGCGTACGTCGGATCGTTCATCACCGAGTCGGCCGCGCGCGCGGGCTGGTCCTCCGGCACCGCGACCTGGAACGGCGGCTCGTCCGCTGCGATCAGCAGCGGGAGCTGGGCCTCGGGCGCCGCGGACTCGAGGTCCGAGGTGTCGCCCGTCGGGCCGCGGCCTGCGATCGAAGCCGGAGCGCATCCGGCGACGAGAAGGAGGATGTAGGTTCGGAGGCGCATGGGTGGCCTGTTCAGCAACCACCGGGCCACATCGAAATCATTGGGCAATTGTTCGTCTGGCCACTCCAGCGGCCATCCCCGACCTCAGGACACGCCACCCTACGGGGGTCCAAAGTCTCCATTTGCCGCGAGCCGCCTCCAGGTTCGTGTGTTCTGGGGTCAGATGACCTCTTTGTGCCCCCGGCTCGCTCGCGCTCTGCTCGCGCTTCGCCCTGTGCGTGGGCGCTCTCCGTCCCCCGCCGACACGCGCAGTACGATGGAGACGCTCCCCTCGAACCGTGACCGCCAGCGGCTCGAGACGGTTTCGCGGGATCGTTCCGCTTCGTGGGCTGCGTCCGCTTCGCCTCGAACGATTCCGCTTCGGTTCACACGCGACGGCGGGCGGGGTCCATCATGCGCACGCGCTCCGGTACCCAGGAACGATCGACGCTCCCTGCACCGCTCTCACCCGCCGATCGCGCGTGGCTGCGCATGGAGCGGCCCGACAACCTGATGGTCATCACGGGCGTGCTCGCGTTCGACGCGCCCTTCGACCACGCCCGCCTCCGCGCGCTCGTCGCCCACCGACTCCGGTTCTTCCCGCGCTTCCAGCAGTGCGTGATCCACGATCGTTGGACCGACGATCCACGCTTCGATCTCGACGCGCACCTGATCTTCGAGACGATCCCCGAGCCCGCCGATCGCGCGACCGTGCAACGACGCATCGGCCAGCTTCTCGCCGAGCCGCTCGATCCGCGCCGCCCGCTCTGGCGCATGCACGTCCTCGAGAACCCACGCGACGGACGCACGCTGCTCGTCGCGCGTCTGCACCACTGCTTGGCGGACGGCTTCGCCCTCCTGCACGTGATGCTTTCGCTCACCGACGATCGCGCGGACGCGCCGGCGCAGCGCGAGCTCTCCGTCGCGCGCTCACAGCCCACGTTCGCGTGGCGCCGCGCGGTGGGGGACGCGATCGGGGTCGCCTGGCGTGGGATCGCGCAGCTCCGCGACACGCCGCTTCACGACGTCACCTCGCGCGCGGCCGAGGTCGCGCGCGATCTGCTCCGCCTCGCGACGTTGCCGTCGCAGCCCAGCTCGATCTTGCGAGGCCCGCTGAGCCGCGAGAAGCGCGCGGCGTGGTCGAAGCCGCTCCCGATCGACGCGGTGCGCGCGCTCGCGAAGCGCCACGACGCGACGGTCAACGACGTGTTGCTCGCCGCGGTGGCGGGCGCACTCCGGACGTACCTGGTCGCGCGCGGGGAGGACGTGCGTGGCTTCGAGCTGCGCACCGTGGTGCCCTTCAACCTCCGCAAGCCCGAGGAGCTCGACGAGCTCGGCAACCGCTTCGGTCTGGTCTTCGTGGAGCTCCCGGTGGGCGAGCCCAATCCGGTGCGGCGCATCCACCACGTCCGCGATCGCATGCGCGCGCTCAAGCGTTCGCCGGAGCCCTTCGTGCTGTGGCGCCTCGTGCAGATCGCGGGCGCGGGACCGCTCGCGCTCGAAGAGCTCGTGGTGCGCATCCTCGGCGCGAAGACCACCGCGGTGATGACCAACGTGCCGGGCCCGCGCGAGCCGCGGTACCTCGCGGGCAACCGCATCCGCACGATCATGTTCTGGGTCCCGCAGTCGGGCCGCGTCGGGCTCGGGGTGTCGATCTTCAGCTACGCGGGCGAGGTCCGCCTCGGCGTCTCCGTCGACGCCGCGCTCATCCCCGATCCGGAGCGGGTGCTCGAAGCCTTCGAAGCCGAGCTCGCGTCGCTCACCGACAAGCGCGCGGCGAGCCACGCATGAGCGACGTCGCGGCGCGCGATGGCGTCTGCGTGGCGTTCGCGGTGACGCGTGCACGGTGTCGCCGCGTTTGCGGTGTCGACGCGTCGAGAGGCGGAGAAATGAGGCGCCTCAAGCGTCCTTCACGAACTCCGCGAGCAGCTTGCGCGTGGTGCCGTCCTCGAAGGCGATCTCGAGGAAGTGCCGGCCGTCCTTCACCTCGCGCACCACGCGTCCCTTGCCGAAGCGCGGGTGCGCGACCCAACGCTCCTTGCGCTCCGACGCCACGATCCAGGGCGTGATGTCCTCGACCGGGCGCGGCTCGCGCTTCGGCTTCGCGGGCGCCTTCTTCTTCGCCGGCTTCGGCGCGCGCTTGGGCGGCTTGGCCTTCGGCTTCGGCGCGAGATCCTTGGCGACCTCGCGCTCTTCGCGCGCCTCGCCGTCCTCGTCGCCTTCACCGTCGCCGTCGCCCTCGCCGTCCTCGTCGCGGTCTTCCTCGTCCCCGAGGTCGAGGTCCTCGTCGAAGCCCTCTTCGTCGAGATCCGGCGCGTCGTCGTCGTCGTCGCCCTGCTGCTCCACCGCGTCGATCACGCGGAAGCGGCGCACGATCGCGTCGAGCGTCTTGGGCAGGTTCGTCTTCGCGGGCCACGCGGTCAGGGTGTTCTTCCCCTTGCGCAGGCACCACGTGAACTTCTCGGGATCGGCGAGGATCGCGACGTAGCTCGCGGGCAAGCCCTCTTCGCGGAGCTCCTCCGTGAGCACGACCACCTGACGGATGTCGCGCTCGAGCATCGCGAAGATCGCGAGCACGTCGTCGCTCAGCGTGATCTCCAGCTCCTCGTGCAGACGATCGACGTCGTCTTGCTGCAGGCACGGCGTGCCCGTGAGACCGAGCTGCGCGCGCGTGAGCTGCAGCTCCTCCAAAAGCTTCGCGTCGACGGCGAGAGTGCGGTTGGACATGGGGAAGCTGAACGCACCGTGATCGGAGTCGGCGGAGTTGGCAAGCACGACCGACACGACGCCGAACGAACGTGCCGGCGCGTGTCGTCGCGCTCCTGGTATCCACTCTCCGCACCCCCGAACGCGCCGAGGGCGCGGCCCCTCGCGAGCCCGCGCCCTCGTCGTCGTTCGAAGTGAGCCGCTCAGGTCCCGGCGCCGAGCTTCGCCCGCATCGCCTGCGCGACGTCGACCCCCGTCGCGGCCTTGATCTGCTCGTTCGTGGCCACGAGCTTCGCCGCGAGATCGCCGCTCCCGCCGTTGTGGCCTCCGTGTCCGATCACCGTGAGGCGATCGACGTGCAGCTCGCCGATGGTGCTCGCGACCTGCTGCAGCACCGGCACGAGCTTCTGCATGAGGAGCACGTCGCGGCCCGCCGCGCCCTGGCCGCGGTAGGCGGTCGAGAGATCCTTGAGCACCTGCGCGGTCGCCTTGCCTTGCTCGACGATCTTCGAGGCGTTCGCCTTCGCGAGCGCGATCGCCTGATCGCGCTGCGCCTCCGCCGGTCGCACCACGTCGGCTTGGAGCTGAAGCCGCACCTGCTCCACGCGTGCGGCCTGCATCGCGATCTCGGCTTGGGCCTGCGCGAGCTGCGCCTGCACGTCCGCGCGTTGCTCCGCGATCATCGCCTCGCGCTTGGTGCGCGCGTCTGCGATGCGTCGATCGTTCTGCCGTCGCGCGACCTCGATCGCCGCGCGCAGCTTCGCGAGCTCACCCGTCTGGTAGTTGCGCCACTTCACCTGCGCCGCGTCGGCTTGGGCGCGCGCCTCCGCGATCTGCGCGTCGCGACGGACCGCTGCGGAGCGCATGCGACCGATCGAGTCGAGGTAGCCGACGTCGTCGCTCACGTTCTGGATGTTGAGCGTGTCGAGCACGAGCCCGATGCGCTCCAGATCGTGACCGGCCTCCTCGGTGAGCCGCGCGCCGAAGGCCTCCTTGTCGCGGTTCACCTCTTCGGGCGTGAGCAGCGCGAGCACGCCGCGCAGGTTGCCTTCGAGGGTCTCGCGCGCGACCCGCATGATGTCCTCGCGGCTGCGCCCGAGGAAACGCTCGAGCGCGTTGTGGATGAGCGGCATCTCGCCCGGCACCTTGATGTTCGCGACGCCCTGCACGTTGAGCGGGATGCCGCCCTTCGAGTACGCGTTCTTCACGGTGACCTCGATGATCATGTTCGTGAGGTCGACCTTGTCGACCGTCTCGATGAAGGGCCGCCGCAGCGCGCGTCCGCCCTTCACGATCCGGTAGTGCGTGACCAGCGCGCCGTGGCTCCGACGACGGCCCGAGAAGACGAGCACCTCGTTCGGCTGACACACGTAGAGCAGGTTCTTGACCATCAGGATCACGGCGAAGATGCCGATGATCCCGATCCCCATCAGCGCGAGACCGGCACCCATCACACACCTCCCTTTCCGGCGAGCAACGCCGGCACGTCGACACCCGTGCTCTGCGCGAGCGCTTCCATCACGCGCGCGACCATCTGCGGATAGGTCGCCGCGTAGCTCGCGAGCCCCTGTCCACTGCCGTCGTCGAGCACGTTCACCTCGCCGACTTGCACGTCCTGGAGCTGACTCACCACCACCCCCACGATCTGCTCGAGGTGCTGGATGACGTAGATCTCCTTCGCTTGCGGCCCCATCGCGCGCCACGCCTCGCCCATGAGCTCGAGGACCTTGGCTTGCGCGGCGCCGTTCTCCGCCGTGGGCGACGCCTCACCGACCGCCAGGATCGCCCGCGCCTCGCGGTGGACCTCGGCGGGGATGACGACGTCCGCCTGCAGACGTCGCTCTTCGAGCGCCGCACGCAGCGACTGCAGCTCGCGCTCGGCCTCCGCGCGCGCGGTCTTCGCCGCCACGTCCGCCTCGCGCTCGACCGACTGCGCCTCACCTTCGAGCTCGGCCTGCACGCGCCGCAGCTCGTTGCGCAGCTCCAAGATCGCGGCCTCCGCGGCGGCCTTCGCGACCTCCGCGCGCTGCCCCGACTCCGCGGTCGCGGCCGTGATCTCCTGCGCCGCTTCGTTCTCGGAGTTCTCGGCGTCACGAAGGGCGGCCGCGATCTTCGGGCGCCCGAGGCTGTCGAGGTAGCCCGTTCCGTCCGCCACCGTCTGGATCTTCAAGACGTCGAGCGTCAGACCGAGCTTCGCGAGGTCGTCGGCTGCCGCCGTCGCG
>CALJLK010000235.1 GCA_937982655.1 uncultured Sandaracinus sp. | reverse complement strand
CGCGAGCAGCTCCGCGCGGGCGCCGAGGGCGAGCACCTGATCGACCACGTGATCGAGGTAGGTGGTGGTGAAGGTGTGGATGCCGTTGTCGTCGGGGGCGCCCCACTCGCGCTCCACGAGGAACGCGACCTCCGGATCGACGCGCACCTTCGCCACCGCGGGCTCGTGCACGAGGTAGTGGAGCGGCGAGCTGCGCATCGTGCTCTCGAGATCGAAGTCGTCCGGGATCGCGAAGTCCGGCGTGCCCGGCTTCTTGTCGTTCGGGGTCGCGCTCTCGATCCGCGCGACGCGGAACATGCGCACCTCGCCCGAGCGGTGATCGTGGCCGACGAAGTACCACGCGCCGCGCTTGAGGAAGAGGCCGTAGGGGTCGACGTCGCGCGCGGTCGCCTCGTCCGCGCCGGCCTTCTTGTAGAGCACGGTCACGCGTTTGCGCGCGGCGAGCGCGGAGGCGAGGACCTCGACGAGTCCTCCGTCGCGCGCACCGTCGGAGGCGCCGTAGCCGATCTGGATGCGTCCGCGCGCGTCGTCGGCGTCGGCGCCGAGTTTGCCGAGCGCGAGCCGGAGGGCGGAGCGGTGGGGGAAGCTCGGGTCGGCGAGCGCGGCTTGGGCGGCGGTGGCGAGCAACGCGCGATCGTCCTCGTCGAGCTCGAGCTCCGGCAGATACGTCGCTTCGGTGTCGACCCAATAGCCGGGCTCGTCCTCGTCGCCGTCGTAGCGCAGCACGATGCCGATGCGCGCGAGCTCGGCTTTGTCGCGCTCGAACTTGCGCCGCACGGCTTCGTCGGAGCCGTCGGAGTAGTCGTCGAAACGATCTTTGAGCTCGGAGAGCGAGACGGGGCGCCGCGAGGTCTGCAGCACGTGCACGAGATCGAGGAGGCGCTCGAGGCGGTCCATGGCGGCGCGAGCGTAGCACTCGACGCGCGACGTCCAGGTGCCGCGGACGAGTCTCTGCACATCTCGTGATCGAGCGCGTCGAGCCGGCGCGCTCCTCGCGTGCGAAGAGGCGCTCAGGGTGGCTTCGGCGGCGGCGCGTTCTCGCGCACGAACGACGTGAGCACGTGGTCGCGCCACGCGCCGTCGACGAAGAGGTAGTCGCGCGCGTAGCCCTCGATGCGAAACCCGAGGCGTCGAAGCAGCGCGCCGCTGCGTGCGTTGGTGGGCTGGTAGTTCGCCATCACGCGGTGCAGCTCGAGGGCCTGCATCACGTGCGGGATCGTCGCGGAGAGCGCCTCGTACATGCGGCCGCTCCCTTGGGCGCGCGCGTCCATCGAGTAGCCGAGGGTGCAGGCTTGGAAGGCGCCCGCGATCACGTTGGTGAAGTTGCACGAGCCGACGATGCGGCCCTCTTCTTCGAGGAAGACGCGCGCCGAGACGCGCGCCATCCACTCGTCGCGGTTGGAGGCGAGGCGGCGCTCCCAATACTCCGGCGTGTAGAACCCGGTCGGACGCGCGGGCTCCCAAGGCTCGAGGTGCGCGCGGTTGCGCTCGAAGTACGCGAGCACGTCGGACGCACGCCCCGGATGCGGCATGTGAATCCGCAGCCGCGCGGTGCGCAGGTCGGGCCTGTCGGGGACGACCGACTCCGGGAGCGTGACGCTCATGGGCGCACGCTACCAGCTTCCTCGGAGCCCGCATGCGTCGGTCGATCCGAGAGGTCGAGCGTTCTCACGAACCTTCACCGAAGATCCGTCATTGGACGCGTGCCAGGAAACGCCCGGCGGGTACACTGCCGCGCCATGCGGGTCGCTTGCTTCCTCGGACTCTTCGTCGTCGCGGCGTGCGGCGCGCGTTCGGATCTCGCGCGCAGCGTCGACGCGGACGGGCTCGAACGACCGCGTCCCGGCGAAGAGGTGTGCAGCGGCATCGACGAAGACCTCGACGGGAACGTCGACGAAGACTTCCGCGACGAGGACGGGCGCTACGTGCACCCCGATCATTGCGGCGGCTGCGGGATGCCGTGCCGCGCGAGCGGGAGCGTGACGCTCGCGGCCGAGTGTGTGGTGATCGACGGCGCGCCGGTGTGCGCGGCCACGCGCTGCGCGGAGGGCTTCGTGCCGAGCTCGACCGGGCGCTGCGTGCCGGTCTTCGATCGGCTCTGTCTGCCGTGCCTCGTGGACTCCGAGTGTGGCGATCATCGACTCGCGCGTTGCGATCGCGTGGCGGGCGAGAGCCGCTGCACGGTGTCGTGCGAGCTCGGATGCCCCGAAGGCTACGCGTGCGACGGGGATCGCTGCGCGCCGGTCGGCGGGAGCTGCTCGTGCGAGCCAGGGCAGACCTTCGACCTCGCGTGCGCGCTCGAAGATCCGGAGGGCATGCGCTGCCCGGGCTCCGCGCGCTGCGAGGACGGCGTCCTCTCGGAGTGCGCGGCGCCGGTCGAGGTGTGCAACGAGGTCGACGACGACTGCGACGGCGTGGTCGACGAGGGTTACGTGGACGAACGCGGGGTGTACTCGGTCGATCTGCGCAACTGCGGTGAGTGTGGCGTCGATTGCACGCTGAGCAGCGTGCCGGGCGCGGAGCTGACGTGCGGTGGCGATCCCTTCGCGCCGAGCTGCGTGTTGCGTTGCCCCGACGCGGACGACGGAATCATGCCCGGCGATCGCATCGACGCGGACCGCGACATCGCGACCGGCTGCGAGTGCACGGTGGTGTCGCTGAGCGACGAGCCGGGCCCGGTGCGGACCGAAGGGCCCGCGCTCGATCCGAACTGCGACGGCGCGGACGGAGTGGTGGTGCAGAGCTTCTACGTCGCGCCCGACGGCGACGATCGAAACCCGGGCTCGCCGACGCGGCCGCTGCGCACGATCAACGAGGGACTTCGTCGCGCGAGCGCGTCGCTCGACGCCGGCAGCGCGCGGCCCCACGTGTTCGTCGCGTCGGGCAGCTACACCGAGACGCTGGTGCTGCCGGACGGAGTCTTCGTGCACGGCGGCTACCGTCGCGACTTCCTCGCGCTCGATCCGGCGGGCTTCCGCGTGGACGTGCGCGCGCCTTCCGACACCACCGCGCCGGGTGGCGCCGCGCTCGTGCTCGAGCCGGGCTTCGGCCCGCGCGCGACGCTCGTCGAGTGGATCACGCTGATCGGACGCGACGCCGACACCGCCTCGTCGGCGGCGTTCGGGGCGTACCTCGATCAGCCGACGCGTGGGCTCACGATCCGCGAGGTGGAGATCCGCGCGGGGCTGCCGGGCTCCGGTCAGAACGGACGCGACGGTCAGGTGGGCGCGGGCCCGATGCCGGCGATGGTCGGTGGGCTGCCGCGCGTCGCGGTGGAGAACGCCTCGCGCACCTGCCAGCCGGGCGACGTCAACGTGGTGCGCGGCGGTGCAGGCGGCGTCGCGACGTGCGACGGCACGAACGTCGCGGGTGGTGCGGGAGGCTCGCCGAGCTGCCCGCAGTTCGCGCGGCAACAACCCTCGGGCGAGCGCGGCCGAGGCACGAACCCCGGCAACGGCGGCGCGGGCGGACAAGACTCGCAGGGGCCGATCATGGGCTCCGGTTGTCCGACCGCGGTGTGCTGTGGGCTCGCGGACTTCTCGGTGCCGACGGAGTTCGTCGGGCCGCAGTCGGGCGAGAACGGCGGCGCGGGTCGTGCGGGCACCGGCGGCAACGGATGCGGCGACGCGTTCGGACGCTTCGACGCGATGGGTCGTTGGCTGCCCGCGACGGCGACCGCAGGGACGAACGGCGCGCCCGGCGCGGGCGGCGGTGGCGGCGGCGCGGGCGGCGGCACCGTGATGGACTTCATGTTCGGCGTCTGCGAGTTCGCGGACGGGCTCGGCGGCGGCGGCGGCGGCGGCGGCGGCGGCGGATGCGGCGGTCGCGCGGGCAGCCCCGGCACGAGCGGCGGGCCGTCGGTCGCGGTCGCGATGCGCGGCGTGCGCAGCGGCAGCGAGCCGACCTTGCGCGACGTGGTGCTCGTGGCGAGCGACGGAGGCCGCGGCGGCGATGGAGGCGCGGGCGGCGACGGAGGTCGCGGCGGGGTGGGCGCGCTCGGCGGCGAGCTCACGCGCGAGGCGCGCAGCATCCCGAGCCTCGCGGGGCCGTTCCCGGGTGGGCGCGGCGGACGCGGCGGCGACGGGGGCGCGGCGGGCGGCGGCGGCGGCGGTTGCGGCGGCGCGTCGGTCGGCATCTGGCTCTCGGAGTCGACCGGCGATCCCGCGACGTTCCGAGCGACGAACACGTTCCGACTCGGCGCGGCCGGGCTCGCGGGACAAGGCGGCGCCGGTGGCGCGCCGGGCGGCGCAGGCAGCGCGGGAGGAGCGAACGATGTCGTCGTCCGTTGAGCGCGAGATGCGCGGATCGTCCGCAAAACGCGAGCGATCCTTCGAGGTGACGAATTGCCTTTTTGGAGCCGACCGCAGGTCGAGCGACCCGCGGCACCGTGAGCGTCGCCGTCAGGCGACCGAACCAGCGAAATCGTCTCCCGGTCGTCGTCCGCACGACGCGCTCGTGGTGCGCGCGATCGTCGTGGCGCTCGGGGTGCTCGCGAGCGGCTGCTACGAGCACCACCTCTGCGGCGAGCCGGAGTCGTGCAACTACGACGACGACGACTGCGATCGCCGCATCGACGAAGAGTTCGTCAACGAAGCGGGCGTCTACGCGACGCTCGAGCACTGCGGCGGCTGCAACGTCGCGTGCCCGGCCGTGTTCCCGACCGCGGCGGAGACCGCGTGCGAGATCGACGAAGTCGCGGGCACCGCGCGCTGCGTGATCGTGGCGTGCCCCGAAGGTTGGCATCGCGCGGACGACGGATCGTGCGCGCCCGATCTGCCGGTGCTCTGCCTGCCGTGCACGGAAGACGCCGACTGCACGTTGCGCGATCCGGGCGCGCGCTGCGTCGAGCTCGAAGGCAACGTGCGCCACTGCCTCCCGCCCTGCGGCGAAGGGCCGTGCGCGCCCGGCTTCGTGTGCGAGGGCGCGGTCTGCACGCCGACCACCGGGAGCTGCGGCTGCACGGAAGAGACGATCGGCGTGGAGCTCGCGTGCCTCTTCGAGCGCGACGAAGACTTCTCGTGCGCGGCCGTGCAGCGCTGCACCGAAGCGGGCCTCGGCGCGTGCGAGCCGGTGCTCGAGGAGACCTGCAACGCGATCGACGACGACTGCGACGAGCAGGTCGACGAGCTCTTCCGCGACGACGAAGGTCGCTACGTCGATCGGCTGCACTGCGGCGCGTGCAACGTGCCGTGCGTGGAGCCGGGGCCGAACATGATCGCGACCTGCGAGCCACGCGCGGGGCTCGCGACCGAGTGTGTGGTCGAGTGCCTCGAAGGCTTCGTCGACGTCGACGGCATCCTCGCGAACGGCTGCGAGTGCGAGCGCGCGGGAGGCGACGGACCGCCGCCCGCGATCGGCGGCGACACCGACTGCGACGGCGTGCCGGACGAGACGGACGACTACGTCTACGTGACGACCACCGGCAGCGACACGAACCCCGGCACGCTCGAGCGACCGATGCGCTCGATCCCGGCCGCACAGCAGCGTGCGCGCGCGGAGACCAAGGACGTGCTCGTCGCGCGCGGCATCTACGACGGTCGCGTGGAGCTCGTGGGCGGGGTGTCGATCTTCGGCGGCTACCGACCGGACTTCCGCGATCGCGACCTCGAGCTCTTCCCGGTCGTGATCGAGCACACCACGGGCGAGCCCGGCGATCCGGCGCTCGTGTGCCGCAACGTGAACGCGGCGACGCGGGTGGACGGAGTCACGGTGCGCGGCACCGACGCGACGCGCGCCGGACGGGGCAGCACCGCGGTGTACCTCGACGGCTGCGGGCCCGACGTGCAGCTCTCGCAGATCGAGGTGCTCGCGGGGCGCGGCGCGGACGGCGTGCGCGGCGCGAGCGCGTCCGATCGTCTCGCGATGCTGGGCGCGTCGCTCCCGGACCTCGACGGCGTGCCGGGCAACACCGGAGGCACCGGCAACGACGGGACGTTCTGTCCGCGCACCCCGGGCGGACGTGGCGGCGCGCACGTGTGTCCGGACGGAGTCGACGTGAGCGGCGGTGACGGCGGCGCGACCGAGTGCTCGCCCGTCGTGTGCACGAACGGTCGCCCCTGCGGCAACAGCGGCTGCACGGACTTCACGTCCGGCGGCGTGTGCGACTTCGACGCGGTGTTGCGCGTCGCGGTGCCGAACCCAGCGGCGGGCGTCGGACGCGGACCGAGCCCCGGCGCGGCCGGACCCCTCACCTACGACGCGCCGACCAACCGCGGCGTCTGCAACTTCTGCGACGACAACCCGACC
>CALJLK010000234.1 GCA_937982655.1 uncultured Sandaracinus sp. | reverse complement strand
GGGGTCGCGGGCGTGCTCGAGGGTGCGTTGGATCCACAGGCGCCGAGCGCGAGGAGGAGCGGGAGCGGACGGAGCATCGCGCCAGGACACCACGAATCGGGCGGTCCTTGGGTCGGGCGGTCGCGCTCGAGCTACCCCGTCGGTCGGATGATTCGGTAGGTCTGCGAGACGTCGTAGCTGCTCTCACGCCCGGGATGCGGCCCCGCGAACCAGCCCGGATGCGAGATCGTGCGTGCGTACCCGCGCGCTCGGTCTTCCCAACGCACGAACATCACGCTGTGTACGCTGTTCGGCCCCGTGACGATGTAGAGCCAGTCTCCGGGCCGGATCAAATCGAGATCCGCGTAAGGCCCCGTGCGACCCTGGCGATACACGATCGTGCGGTTGCGCCAACCGCTCTGGCCGGCGCGCGCGTAGACCTCCGAGAGATACGCGTAACACGAGCCTTGGATTCGCTCGTCACTCGCCATCATCTGGCGCGCCGTGAGGATGGAGTGAATCCCCGGATCCGAGTGCAGGCGCGGACCCGGCGGGCGGGTGGGAAGGCGAGGCGCGCGGCGGCGCGGTGTGGTGGTCTCCCCGTCGAGCTCGCCTTCGTCGAGGTCCTCGTCGTCGATGGTGACGAACGCTTCCGGATCGAAGACGAACGCCCCGATGCGCGCACCGCCCGCGAGCTCGATGTCCTCGGGGATGGGGAAGAGCTCCGCGTCGCCGTCGAGATCGATGGGAACGCTGAGATCGGGGTGAAACGTCAGGTCGAGACCGAGCGGAAGCTCCTCGGGCTCGATCACGGACGCCGCTGCGAGCTCGGTCGACGTCGCCCCCAGACGCTCCGTCTCGCGCGCGAGGGCCTCAGGCTGGAGGGCATCCGAACGTTCGGCCTTCACTCCCGCATAGAGCAGACCGCCCATCGATCCGGCGATGACGGAGGTCAGCAGGAGGATGCGGAGGCCTTCCACGCGTCCCGCCCGGCGCAAGAGACGTGCCGAGCGCTTCTCGACCGGGTCGGCGGGGTCAGCCGCCGACTTTCCTCGGTGCATTCCTCGGTACGGCGCGCGATCGAGCCGCATCGGACGCGGCATCCTGTCTCGTGTGTGTGGCCGGGGATTCTCAGCTTCGAGGGTCGATCACCCCTGAGCCTTTTGGGACGTCGAGGCCCCACGCCCCGAGCCGACTGGGTGTGAGCCCCGGCGGACTCACCAACTCGACTTGGCCCCGCGATACGCTGGCCGCACATCCATGGCGCCGTCCGCGCGATGCGGTCGCGGTCGAACGGGGTCACGCGCGAACGGAGCGGCATGAAGGGTACGATTCTCAAGTGTCTCCACGAGATGGTGCGAGAGCGGTACGGCGAGGCGAAGTGGGACGCGATCGTCGTCGCGGCCGGCGCACCCAGCGGGACCTTGTATTTCCCGAGTCAGGACGTGCCCGAGGACGTCGCGATGCGGGTGCTCGCGAGCGCCGCCCCCGTGCTGCGCATGAGCACCGGGCAGGTCTACGACGCCTTCGCCGCGCACTGGGTCGACGTCTACGCCCCCAAGATCTACCGGCGCTTCTACGAAGGCGCGACCTCGGCGCGCGAGTTCCTGCTCTCGCTCGACCGCATCCACGACGTCGTGACGCGAAGCATCGAAGGCGCCACGCCGCCGCGCTTCACGTACCAATGGGTCGACGCTCGAACGCTTCGGATGACCTACCGCTCCGAGCGCGGGCTCCTCGACCTCTTCGAGGCGCTCGCCCTCGCGCTCGGTCGCCACTTCGGCGAGGAGCTGCGCACCCGTCAGATCGGAAGGGACGTCCTCGAAGTGATCTTTCCGAGTGAGGGCCCGACGGAACTGCCGCGCTGAAGCCATACGTGCGATGGCTCGAGGGAACCTGCGGATGTGCATGGCGCACGACCGTCGGACGGAGTTCTGGCACAGCCATCCCCCGACGTGAACCGCCGACGTCACTCCATCGAGCAGGGCGCGCTCGTCTGCATGTTGCCGCTCGTGCGGAGGCGACGTGCATCGACGGAGGGCGCCATGCACCCGGTCGTGCTCTCGTCCTGGAAGTAGTGGAACGTGGCGAGCGGCCCGCAGGTCCACGTGCCGTCGAGGACGTTGTCACGAAACTGGTTTCCCCACGACGGGCACTCGGGAGTCGGCTTCGTACAGTCGCTCCGCGCATCGTGGTCGCAGTACCAGTCGGTATACCCCGCCTGCGTCCCCACGCGCACGAAGCGGTTGTCCGTGATGACGTTGTCGTTCGAGAAGTCGCGCACCCGCACCGGATCTCCGGTACTCCGCACGAAACGATTGCCCGTGATGGTGTTCCGATCGCTCATGTGCGCGACGTAGATCGCGTGAATCAACGCGCCACTTCGCGTATTGATCACGTCGACGAAGTGGTTGTTGGCGATCTCGTTGTCGTCACTGTTGACCAGCCTCACGCAGGCTGTCGATGGCTCCAAACCGGGTTCGAAAACGTTGCCGATCCGCTCGAAGTAGCAGCCGAAGATTCGATTGCCCCCGTTGCTGGCGGCCTCCGAGTTTCGATCCCCGTTCAGACTGATCGCGGTCTGGTAGTTGCGCACGTGCAGGTACCAGAAGTGGAGGTTCGTGTCCTCGCCCGCCGAGTGTCGGAGGGAGAAGAAGGTCCCGCCGGTGCAGCTCCCCGAGGCCGCGCAACCGTCGAAGATCGGTCGTCGCTCCCGATCGCTCGCGCGGAACGTGATGCGAATCGTGGGGTCGGTGGTCCGCCAGCTCACCCGCTGCTCGCGGTACACGCCCGGAGCGATCCAAACCTCGACGTCGCAGGTCGGAGGATCCGCGACGAGCAGTGCCTCGACCCGCGCGATCGATTGCAGCGCGCTCGCTTCGTCGCGCCCGGCGCGGGTGTCGTCACCGCCCGGCGCGAGGAAGTACCGACGTGGGCACGCCTCCCCCGCGTCGACGCCTCCGCCGCCCGCGTCGGTGCCGACGCCACCATCGAAGCCGACGTCGGTGCCACCGTCGAACCCTTCATCGACGCTCGCGTCCACGTCGAGCGGCGCGTCCCGAGCGGCGTCACGTCCAACCCCTGCGTCGCCCCCACCATCCAGGCTCACACCACCGTCCGCGTCGATCGCGCCGTCGCGCGCGAGCTCGCCTGCGCCACAGCCGAGGAGCACCAGCGCGCTCGCGACCCCCCCTGCAAGCCATCGGCACCCCGCAGACCTTCGCCGCACGCTCACCTCTTCCGCTCCGACGCCGAGCGTTCGTGCTCGGCCGACGCCGCGCCATTCACGAAGCGCACCACCGCGGTCCGCGCACTTCCGTCGCCCACGCCGAGCGACACACAGCCGAGCACACGCGGTTCGCCACAGCGCCATGGTGCACCGCTCCATGCCGCCCGCTGGCCGCGCCATCTCGTCGCGTTCCTCGCAAGCGACGACCAGCCCTCGGACGATGGCAGCGCGGGTGCGCGCCTCGGGCCGCAGCGACGATCGACGGTGGGAGAGCTCGAGCGCCCCCTTCGCGCATTGACCGCGCCCCGCGATCACGCGATCCCCGCCCGATGCTCACCACCGATCCGAGGGAGTGGGTGCCCATCGTGCTGCGTCTCACCTGGCGCACCCCGCCCGGCGTGCTCCTCGCCATTGCGGCGTTCGTGATCGCGAACGAGGGTTGGCTCGCATCGCCGCTCGATCTCTCGCGTCCGGCCGAGGTCACGCTCGGCATCGTAGCGATCGCAGCGATCCTCTGGATCACCGAGGCGGTCCCGCTCTTCGTGACGAGCCTCGTCGTGCTCGCGTTGGAGCTCGCCTGGCTCGCGCCCACGCTGGACACGCAGAGCGCGCTCTTCCTCAACGCGTTCTTCTCCGACGTCACCCTGCTCTTCCTCGGTGGCTTCGTGCTCAGCGCCGGCCTCGAGCGCAGCGGGCTCGATCGCCGGCTCGCCCGCGCGATCCTCGACCGCGCCGGCACCGCGCCGACCCGGGTGCTCCTCGCGACGATGGTGACCACCGCGCTGCTCTCGATGTGGATGAGCAACACCGCGGCGTGCGCGCTCATGCTCGGCATCGCGGCCACGATGCTGCGCGACGTGCCGTCCGACGACGGCTTCCGCAAAGCCGTGCTCCTCGGCATCGCGTTCTCCGCGAATCTCGGCGGCATCGCGACGCCGATCGGCTCGCCGCCCAACGCGATCCTCTTGCGCTACCTGCAAGCGAGCGGCGTGGCGCCGAGCTTCGGCGAGTGGATGCTCCTCGCGCTCCCGCTCCTCGTGGTGCTGCTCGGTCTGCTGCTCGTGCTGCTCTCGCATCGCTTCCCGACGAACCTCGAGTCGGTCTCGCTCGGCGAGACGACGGTGCCCGCGTTCGGGCGCGCGCAGCTCCTCGTCGTCGTGGTCCTCGCGCTCACCATCGGCGGTTGGCTCTTCGGCGAGCAGCTCTCCCTCACGACCGGCACCGTCGCGCTGCTCCCCGTCGTGATCTTCTTCGCCACCGGCCTGCTGCGCACCGAAGAGCTCCGCGCGCTCCCGTGGGACGTGCTCTTGCTCATCGGCGGCGGTCTCGCGCTCGGCGCGGCGATCGATCAGAGCGGGCTCGCGACCACCCTCACCGCGCGCATCCCCGTCGAAGGCTTCTCCCCGATCCAAGTGATCGCGCTCGCGGCGATCCTCGCGATGGTCCTCTCGGTGTTCATGAGCAACACCGCGACCGCGAACCTGATCGCGCCGATGTTGCTCGGCCTCGCCGGCGTCGACCTCGCGACGCTCCTGATCGTGGCCGCCTTCGCGTGCTCGCTCGGCATGCCGCTCCCGGTGAGCACACCGCCGAACGCGATGGCCTTCGGTTTCTCGCACGGCCCGACCGGCAAGGGCTCGCTCGTCGCGCGCGACATGATCGTGCCGGGCACCCTGATCGGCGTGCTCGGCCTCGCGGTGCTGCTGACGGTCGCGACGCTCTGGTTCCCCGTCATCCTCGGAGCCCCCGACGCCCCCGCGCAGGTCGCGCCGACGAACGACGCGACGAGCCCGGAGTGACGCCCGAGCTCGTCCTCGCCGCCGAGATCGATCAGGCGAGCCGCTCCGCCAGCTCGATCCCCACGCCCCCCGTCCCCACACGGAGCGCCTCGTACTCGGCGCGCGCGTTCGCGTCCGGCGTGTGCCGGTTCATGGCGCGGAGCATCAGGTTCTTCGGCGTGTGCTCGGTGGGCACGAGCTCGAGGGCCCAGCACTCGTAGCCGGCCGCGCGGATCAAGAGCTGGCGCATCGTGTCGGTCACGAGGGAAGCGACCTCGCGGCGAAGGTGCGGCGTCCGACGGATCGGCGCGAAGGCATCGGACGCTCCACTCGGCGCGACCGCGCTCCACTTCCGCGCGAGCTCCGCTTGGCAGCACGGCGCGAGCGCGAGGAGCGTCGCGTCGAGCCCGACGCCGAGCACGATCGCGTCGTCGGTCGCGGTGTCGCACGCGTGGAGCGCCACCACCGCGTCGACGCGCGGTGCCTCCTCGAGCGCGAAGGCTTCGCGAAACGCGCGATGCACGTCGAGCGCGTCGAGGTGCGACACGTGATGCTTCACCGTCGTGCTCAACCCGGCCGTGCGCGTGCGGCGCTCGCTCTCCGCGACGACGTCGGGGTTGCGATCGACGCCGAGCACTTGCACCGGCACGCCGTGCAGGCGCGGGATCGCGTGGGCGAGCAGCAAGGTGAGGTAGCTGCGCCCGCACCCGGCATCGACGATCCGGAGCGGCTCGCGCTGCGCGTCGTGCGACGTTCTCGCCTCTGCCGCGTCGTGCGCCGCGTCTCGGGCGGTGTCGTGCGCTGCGTCTCGCGCGGCCACGCGTGCGGCCACGAGCTCGCGAATCGACGGCCCGAGCATCGCGACCATGTGATTGATCTGGAAGAACTTGCGCCGCTCCGCGGGCGGCATCGACGCGTCGCGGTGCAGGATCCCGAGCGCGCGCAGCAGCTCCGGCGCTTCGCCCGGCAAGACCGCGAGCGATTTGTCGCGCACGAGCTCCGCGGTGCGCGCGGGCGTCCAATGCGCGCGTGCCCGCTCGGCGAAGCGTTCGGCCCACTCGTCTCGCATGACGCGCGAGCCTGACACGCGCCGAGCCTTCGTGCGCGTCGAGAACCTCGCTCGTGTGGACCGCGGGATCGTGAGATCGTCCGCGGCATGACCCGCGTGCTCGTCTCGCTCGTCGTGCTCTTCTCCCTGACGCCTTCGCTCGCGCTCGCCCAAGACGCCACCACGGCGCGCGACGTGACGACGCCGTATCCCACGCTCGAAGCGATCTCGATCGAGTGGGCCATCGACGGCGACGACGACGCGGACGGGCGCGTCACCGTTCGCTACCGCGAGGTCGGCGGCTCGTACCGCGCAGGGCTCCCGCTCTTCCGAGTGCCGGCCGGCTCGAACGAAGGCTTCTCGTGGACGAACCGCCACGTCGGCAGCCTCTTCGATCTCGTGCCCGACACCGAGTACGAGATCGAGCTCACGCTGGTCGACCCGGACGGCGGCGACGTCACGCGCACCGTCACCGCGCGCACGCGTCCGATCCCGCGCGCGGCGAGCGACGCGCGCGTGGTGCCCGTGACCCCCGCGACCTTCGCGAGCGCCGCATCGTCCGCCGAGGCCGGGGACGTGCTCGAGCTCGCGGCAGGTCGCTACGCGGGCTTCACCTTCGAGGGCGACGGAACGTCGAACCGACCGATCGTGATCCGCGGCGCGAGCTCGGACACCGTCGTGATCGAGGGGGACGTGCGGCTCAACGGTCGTCGCTTCGTCTTCGTGGAGGACGTGACGGTCGAGGGCATGGTCAAGCTCAACGCCTCCGAAGGGATCGTGGTGCGTGGCTGCATCATCCGCGCAGAAGAGGACGGGATCGTCAGCCTCGGCGCGGGCTCGACGAACGGCTACTTCGCCGACAACGTCGTGCTCGGGATCACCGAGTGGCAAGACGCGATGCTCGGCGCGGACGGCGCGAACGTCGGCGAAGGCATCCAGATCACGGGCCCCGGGAACGTGATCGCGCACAACCGCGTGCGCGGCTTCCGCGACGCGATTTCGCTGCTCGAGGACGGCGAGGCCGTGAACCAGACGTCGATCGACATCGTCGGCAACGACGTCTCGATCGGCGCCGACGACGGCATCGAGGCCGACTTCGCGATGGGCAACGTGCGCGTGCTCCGCAACCGCATCGCGAGCTCGTTCGTGGGCATCAGCTCGCAGCCCTCGCTCGGCGGCCCGACCTACTTCGTGCGCAACGTGATGTTCAACGTCGTGTACTCGCCCTTCAAGCTGCACCGCACGAGCGTCGGCGACGTGGTCTTGCACAACACCGTCGTCAAATGCGGCGACGCGCTCGGCATCTACGCCGGACGACCGATCTCGCGCGCGTACTTCCGCAACAACCTCTTTCTCGGCGGCACCGGCGGCGGCACCTACGGCGGATACGGAAACGGAGACGGATCGGTGATCCGCATCGCGGACGCCGACGAAACCTGCTCGTTCGATCACGACGGCTTCGGCTCGACCGACACCGGGCGCTTCGAGGGTCGGCTCGGCGAGTCCCGCTTCACGAGCCTCGCCGAGCTCCGCGCGTCCACGACGGAAACGAACGCGGTCGAGGTGAGCCTCGGCGACTTCGCGGCGACGATCACGCACCCGGGCTCGCCGTTCCCCGAGCGTGAGGTGCCGGACCTTCGGCTCCGCGAAGGTGGCGCGGCGATCGATCGCGGGGCCCTGCTGCCGAACGTCAACGACGGCTTCGCGGGCGACGCTCCGGACCTCGGCGCGTACGAGCTCGGCTCGGCGTTGCCTCCGTACGGTCCGCGAGGCGCGTCGACGTCGGAGTGCGGCAACGGGGTGCGCGAGGACGACGAAGCCTGCGACGACGGCAACCTGCGCGATGGCGACGGCTGCGACGCGAGCTGCCGTCGCGAGGCCGCGCCCGACGTCGACGGCGGCTCGACCACCCCGGACGGAGGCGCCGCACGCGACGACGCGGGCGTGATCGACGGAGGGACGGCCGAGGGCGGAGGCGGCGGGTGCGGCTGTGGATCGGCGGGCGGCTCGGCCTCGGGGGCGTTCGTCGGGATCGTCGCGTGGCTCGCGCGACGGAGACGACGGTAATCGACGTGCTCGTGCCACGCGGACCCCACGTCCATCTGGTGCGTGACTCTCGAACGCGTGTAGCGTTCACGCGATGCCGAAGCCGTCGTGGGTGCTGGTGCTCTGGGTCTCCGTACTCTCCGTGCTCCTCGCCTCGTGCGGCTCTTCCCCCGCGCCCGACGACTCCGGACCCGGCGGCGACGGCGGCTCCTGCACCCGCGACCGGGATTGCGACGACGACCTCTTCTGCAACGGGGAAGAGCGCTGCGACCCGAGCGCGAGCGACGCGGACGAGGACGGCTGCGTGAGCGGGGCGCTCCCTTGCGCGGCTCCGCTCGTCTGCCTCGAGTCGACCGACGCGTGCAACGACGAGTGCCTCGACGTCGATCGCGACGGGCACGCGGACGCGAGCTGCGGCGGTGACGACTGCGACGACGATGATCCCGATCGTTTCCCCGGCAACGTCGAGGTCTGCGACAGCCGCGGCCACGACGAGGACTGCGACCCGACCACCATCGGACGGCGCGACGTCGACGGCGACGGCGTGATCGACGCGGCGTGCTGCAACGATACCGGGCCCGGCACTCAGCTCTGCGGCACCGACTGCGACGACACGCGCGCGAGCGTCGCGCCCGGCAACGTCGAGGTCTGCAATCTCCTCGACGACGACTGCGACGGATCGATCGACGAAGGCGCTCAGGTGCCGCTCTACGTCGACGCCGATCGCGACGGCGACGGCGACGCGAGCGCCTCGCCGATGCTCGGTTGCGCCGGAACCCCGGGGACCTCCACGACCAACGGCGACTGCAACGACACCGCGCCGGGCATCAACGTCGGGGCGCCCGAGGTGTGCAACGCGATCGACGACGACTGCGACGGCCGCGTCGACGACATCCGCGACGACGTGGTCGTCTGCGCGTCCGAGAGCTCGCGCGCGTGCACCACCGGCTCCGGCCTCGCGGGCACCCAGACGTGCCGCGCGGACTGTCTCGCGTACCTCGCCTGCGTCGCGGAAGAGGTCTGCAACGGCGTCGACGACGACCTCGACGGTCAGATCGACGACGGCTTCGCGTGCGCGCGGGGCGAGATCCTCGCGTGCACGAACTCGTGCGGCAGCGAAGGCACCACGACGTGCACCACCGCGTGCATGCCCGGCGTCTGTCGTGCCGCGGAGGTCTGCAACTTCTGCGACGACGACGGCGTGGATGGGATCGCGGGCGAGCGCGCCGACGCCACCACGCTCGCGCCCCGTGGGCTCCGGGACTCCGGCGCGCGGCTCTTCGGCGCGGCAACGCGCGACGCGGAGTCCAGGGATCGAGGGTTCGTCGACTTCGCGCGGCTGCTCGACGGAACGGCCGTCCCTCAGACCGGCGCTTACTGGCTCGACCTCGACCGCTTCCAAGGCTGGGGCCCGACGACCTTGCTCGTGGAGATGCGTGTGCGCACGACCGACGGCGAGCACGCGATGGGCGGGTGGTCCGTGATCCTCGCGGACCGCACCTCGGGTGTCGTGAACCGGGTCGGCGCCGCACAGGATCGCGGCGTGCCCAACTTCGCGGCCGGTGCCCGCTTCGACTGGATCTGGGGCTATCCCGCGTCGATGGGCCCCGACTTGGAAGATCGGCTCGCGTACGCACGGCTCCCGAGCGCCTGGCGAGGGCAGACCGCGGCGGGGATCGAGCCGATCTATGGACGTCGGATCCCCGTCACGCACCTCGACCGTCAAACTGCATTCGTCACCCAACAGATCGTGATCGTCTACCAGCCTGAAGACCCGTACACCGTCCCGCGCGAAGAGCGCGTCACGATCGGCTTCCCCGTCGGCGGCGAGACCGCGTGCACCGCGCCGGGCGGGACGTGCTCGAGCGGTCGCGTCTGCGTCGCACCCCGTGGCGGCTCGAGCGGGCTCTGCATGTCGGGCGACAGCTACTTCCCCGGCATGGGAGGCGGCGCGGTCGAGCCTGCCAACGACGTCCCGCTCGCCACCCGCCTCGCGATCGGCATCACCGCCGGCACCTACCGCTACACCTTCCGGCCTTCGGGCTCACCGATGGACGTCTCGGTCGGTGGGCCGGTCGTCGCGGACGTGATTCTCTACGAGTTCCAGCCTCCGCCCGCCGGCTCGGGCCTGATGGAGACGCACATCGATCGCAGCGCCATCGCGCGCGCCGGGCTCTGCTCAGGCCCGTACTGAGCGCATCTCTCGAGCGCGTCGCGTGCGTGGCGCATCGAGCGCGTCGCGGCGCGCGTGCGTGGCTCCTGCGCGCGCCGTGGCGTGCTCGCGCGTGCGTGGCGCATCGACACGATCTCCGCCGAAGATCCCGACGTTTGCCTGCGCACGCGCCTCGCACTCTTCGTCGGCATGACCCGAACGAACCCACCCCTTCACCTCGTGGTCGGGCTCGGCCACGACGACACCATCGACACCGAGACGCTCCGCGAGGCCTACCGGCTCACGAGCTCCTGGCCGAGCTGCGTGATGCACCTCGTGCACGTCGTGACGCGTGACGAGAGCGACGCGGTGGACGCCGACTCGACCCTCGAGCGCCTCGACCGCACCCTCGTCGTCGATCGCGATCGCATCGACACCCTCGTGCGCAACACCCTCGGCGCGTACCCGGCTTCGCTGCAGATGCACGTCGACGTCGTCTTCGGACGCCACCGCCACGACGCGCTCGCCGAGGCGGCACGCCGTCACGCCGCGAGCTTGATCGTGCTCCATGCGCACGAAGGCGTCCGCAACGAGAACCTACCCGCGACGCTGATCGAGCAAGCGCCCTGCAGCGTGCTCGTCGTGCGCCCGCGGACGACGCCCGCCCGACCGGAGCCGATCCTCGAGCCGCCGCCCATGCCCGGCGAACCGCTTCGGACGCAGAACGCCGTCTCCACGACCCACGTCCTCGTCCCGAGCCCGCCGCTGGAACGAAAGGGCAACGTGATGGATCCGAGCGGCGCGCTCTGATTGCGTCCCACGACCGTCCCACGACCGACGGCGCGTAGCGTCCGCATGGCGACACGCACGCGCCGTGGAGCCGTCTCCGACCGCGAATCACTCGAAGAGGATCGCGTCCGCCATCAGGTTTCCGTGACGATTGGTCGGGCTCGGGCCCGTGAAGCAACCTTGTTCGCCGAAGGTCGCGGCGCCGAGGAAGGGCGCGTGCTCGATGCGCGCGCCGAAGCGGGTCGACACTTGTGAGGTCGCGTCGCCCGTGACGCCGACGCAGCCTCCGCAGTAGACGAGGATGCCGCCACGGATCGCACCTGCGCCTCGGCCGGCCCGCGCGGCGACCTGGTCGGTGCGATCGAAGAGCGCCTCGCGGCTGCCGACCATCAGCACGAGCTCGTCCCCTTCGGCGACGTCGGTGAAGAGCGCGAGCGAGCCGTCGCGCTCGACGCGGTGCGGGTGCGTGAGGACGTAACGCGTGATCGCGCCCACCCGATCCACGGCGCGACCGAGCGGGTGCATCGTGGTGTGTGAGAGCACGACGCCGCCGGTCGCGCGGAGCTCCTTCAGGGTTCCGCCGAGCCACTCGTCGTAGACCTCGGCGGCAGGCCGCCCATCGATCGCGCGGAGGGTGCGGCCCGAGGCCGAGGTCACGCGCCCTCGGCGAGTACCGGGATTGTATCCCGCGACGAAGGATCCATGTACGGGACGTGAAGACGTGAACCCGACGAGCACGAATCCGGAAGAGATCGCTTCGGATCCGGCGATCACACGCCATCGACCGGAGAGGTCGTCGTCCGCGGCCGAGCCTCCGTAGAGCGGTGGCGGCGCACCGTCGAATCCTTCGTGGATGCCTTCGAGCACGCGCTCTTCGAACCCGGGCGTCGCGTAGAGCAAGAGCACGTCGGGCTTCGGCATGCCGCGCCGAAGGTCCGCCACCGCGCTCCGCGCGGCGCTGCGCGCACCGAGCGCGTCCGTGTTGCGTCGCACCGAGGAGGCCACGGGATCGTCGCTGCCGCCGAGTAGCGCGAAGGCGCCGCGCTCGAAGCCGCTCGGGACGAAGACGCCACGAAACGACGTGCAGCCGAAGACCGTGACCCCGGCGGCGCCGAGACGTTGAACGAGCGGGAGATAAGGCGCGTCGACGGTGGCGTGGACCAACGCCCACCGCACGTCGGGGGGAAGCGGCGTGCCCGATGCCGCAGACCAGACTTGCATGCGGTGATTGCACTCGCTGCGGCGAGCACGGTCAACGCGCGAGGAGGCGCTGTCAGGGCATGCCGCGCAAAGACGTGAGCGATCTCCGCGGCGACCTCGTCCGACGGACCGGCCGACGTGACGTCGGATCGCTCGGCCTGACGGCTGGCTCCAAGAACGTCAACTCGATGGTTCGGACGGCGACGCTCACGTGACGTCGGGTCGCTCGGCCTGGCGGCCGGCTCCAAAA
>CALJLK010000233.1 GCA_937982655.1 uncultured Sandaracinus sp. | reverse complement strand
ATCTCTGGTCGCGCGTGCTCGAGCGCGAGCCCGCCGATCGCGAGGCGTTCGAGGCGCTCGAAGGGCTGCACCGCCGGCTCGAGCAGCCGGACGCGTTGCTCGCGCTCTACACCAAGCGCGTGGACGTCGCGGACAGCGACGAAGAACGCGTGCTCCTCCTGCACCGCGCGGCTGAGCTCCAAGAGCGTGAGGCCGGCGACGTGGACGCGGCGATCGCGATCTACCGTCAGGCTCTCGAGGTCGACCCGAACGATCTCGGCGCCGCGGAGTCGCTCGATCCCCTGCTCACGTCGACCGAGCGTTGGCCCGAGCTGGCCGATCACCTGCGCTTCCGCATCGACGGAGTCTCGGGAACCCCGGAAGAAGCGGACCTGAAGCTCCGTCTCTCGGAGCTCCTCTCTTCGCGACTCTCGGGCGTGACGGGGGCCATCGATCTCCTCGAAGAGAACGTCTCGTCGCGTCCCGATCACGTCGGATCCATCGCGGCGCTCGAGAAGCACGTGCTCGATCCCGAGCACCAGCTTCGCGTCACTCAGATCCTCGAGCCGCTCTACCGCGCCTCCGATCAATGGAAGAAGTTGGTCGCGGTCCTCGAGGCGCAAGCCTCGCTCGCGGACGATCCGGCGGACAAGGCGCGTCTGCTCGGCGAGGTCGGTCGCCTGCACGAGTCGCGTGGCAACGACGTCGCGCGGGCCTTCGACGCGTGGGCGCGCGCCTTCGTGGTCGAGCCCCTCGACGACGAAGCGAAGGGCGAGGTGGATCGGCTCGCCGGCATCCTCGGAGCCTGGGACGAGCACGTCGCGGCCTACGAGCAGGCGATGGCGGCCACGAGCGATTCGATGCGGGTCGGACAGCTCCTCGGGGCGGTCGCCCGCGTGCACGACGAGAAGCGCGGCGATCCACGCGCCGCGATCGAGACGTACGAACGCCTCGTCAAGCACGACACCGAGGATCTCTCGGCGCTCGACGCGCTCGAGGCCCTCCACACGATGGTCGCGGACTGGCACGGCCTCGTGGACGTCATCGCGCGCAAGGTCGAGCGCGTCTTCGATCCCCAGGAGCGCGCGGAGCTGCTGCGCCGCGCCGCCTCGGTACAGGAGGAGCTGCTCGGCGACGCCGCGGCCGCGATCCAGCTCTACGAGCGAGCCGCGCAAGAGGACGATCGCGATCCGATCGCGCTCGAGAGCCTCGATCGGCTCTACCTCGCGGCCTCCAACCACAACGAGCTCTCGCGTGTGCTCGAGCGTCGGTTCGAGGTCGAGGAAGACGAAGAGCTCCGCATCGAGGTCGGGCTGCGTCACGCGCAGCTCCTCGAGACGCAGCTGTCACGCATCGACGCCGCGATCGACGCGTACCGACGTGTGCTCGAGATCCAACCGGAGCACGCCGAGTCGATCGTGAGCCTCGGCCGGCTCTACGAGCGCCAGGCGATGTGGCCGGAGCTGCTCGAGAACCTCAAGCTCCGCGCGGGGCTCGCGACGCAGGTGGCCGAGCGCGTGCAGCTCGTCCACCGCGCGGGCGAGATCACCGAGCGCGAGCTCGACGACGTGCCGGAGGCGCTCGTGCTCTTCGAGCAGGCGCTCCAGCTCGACGGTCGCCACGAGCCCTCGCTGCAGGCGCTCGTGCGCATCAGCCGTCTGGAGGACTACCGCCTCCAAGCGGCGGAGGTGCTCGAGCCGCTGCTGCTCGTGCAGGAGCGTTGGGACCTGCTCGCGGATCTTCGCCTCGCGAAGGCGGACATCGCGAGCGATCCCTTCGACAAGAAGCGTGAGCTGCGCGGCCTCGCGGAGATCCGCGAGAACGGCCTGCGCGATCCGCGTGGTGCGTTCGACGCCCTCGCTCGCGCCTTCGCCGAGGATCCCTCGGACGAGGAGCTCGCGGAGGAGCTCGAGCGCCTCGCCGCGGTCAACGACGCGTACCCGCGGCTCGCGGACGAGCTCTCGGCGCGCGCGGGCGCGGCGTTCGATCCGAACGTGGCGCGCGCTCTCTTCGTGCGGCTCGCCCGCATCGCAGAGGAGCGGCTCTCGGATCGCGCTCGCGCCGTCGACGCGTACCAGCGCGCGGTGGAGCAGGTCGGCGACGACGAAGAGCTCCTCGCGGTGCTCGATCGTCTGCACACCGAAGGGCAGGCGTGGCCCGAGCTCGGCAACGTGCTCGAGCGTCGCGTGAACCTCGCGAACGATCCGACCGAACGCGCAGACCTGCTCGTGCGGCTCGGCCAGCTTCGCGAGCAGCGCTTCGAGGATCTCCGCGGCGCCTTCGCGGCCTACCAAGAGGTCGTCGAGCGCGATCCGCAGGACACGCGGGCGCTCGACGGGCTCCAGCGGCTCGGGGAGCACGAGGAGCTCGCGCTGGAGGTCGTCGACACCCTCGAGAACGCGTACCGCCAGACGGGCGCGCTCGATCGCATCGCGGCGCTCTACGACATCCGCATCGCGCTCGCGGGCAGCGACGGCGAGCGCGTGCAGATGCTCCAAGAAGCCGCGCGCCTCTGGGAGGACGAGCTCGGTCAGCCCGACAAGGCGCTCGGCTCGCTCCGCAAGGCGTTCGTCATCGATCCGCGCGACATGGTGCTGCTCGGCGACGTCGAGCGGCTCGCGACGGCCTCGGGCGCGTGGGACTCGTTGCGGGGGCTCGTCGAGGGGTTGGCCGACGAAGGCAAGCTCGACGACGATCTCGCTCGCGACCTGAACCTCCGCGCGGCGGGTTGGTACCGCGATCGGCTCGCGGATCTCCCAGCCGCGGAGGCTCGTTTCCGCGCGGCGCTCGATGCCGACGGAGAGCTCGCGGAGGCGCACGAGGGCCTGGTCGAGATCCTTCGCGGCGGCGGTCGCGAAGCGGAGCTCGTGGCGGCGCTCCGGATCTGGGCCGACGTGGAGAACGACGAGCACGCGAAGAAGGAGCGGCTGCGCGAAGCGGCGCGCCTCTCGGAGAGCGCGCTCGGCGAGCCTCGCATGGCGGGCGAGATCTACGAGACGCTGCTCGAGGTCGACGCCACCGACTCGGACGCGCTCGACGCGCTGCTGCGGCTTCGTCAGGGCGAGGCGCGTTGGGACGCGGTGGTGTCGCTCCTGGAGCGGCGCATCGACGTGGAGATGGATCCGGATCGTCGCCTCGCGTTCCGTCGTCAGCTCGCGGAGACCCTCGCGGGCCCGGTGGGCGACACCACGCGCGCGATCGAAGCGTTCGAGGCGGTGCTCTTCGACGCACCCGAAGACCTCGAGACCATCACGGCGCTCGAAGGGCTCTACGAGCAGAAGCAACGCTGGGAGGATCTGCGTGGGCTCCTCGATCGACGCCTCGACCTCGCGTCGAACGACGCCGAGCGGGTGGCCGCGCGCGTGCGGCTCGCACGCCTCGCGGAGAAGGCCTTCGGGCGCCGCGCCGACGCGATGCAGCAGCTCCGCGAGATCCTCGAGATCGATCCGCGCAACGCGGAGGCGCTCGACGAGCTCGAGCGGCTCCTCGAAGCGGAGGGCGACACCTCGGCGCTGGTCGAGCTGCTCGAGCAGCGCGCCGCCGACGCGGCCGCGGTGGGCGACGTCGAGAAGCAGAAGTCGTTCGTGGTGCGCCTCGCGGCGATCCACGAAGCGAACGGCGACACCGAGCGCGCGCTCGGGCTCGTGCAGCAGGTCCTCACGCTCGATCCGCGCAACGTCGACGCGTGGCGCAAGCTCGCGGAGATGCGCGCGGCGGCAGGTGACTTCGCGGCCAACGTCGAAGCGCTCGAGCGTCTGCGCGAGCTGCTCCCCGACGAAGAAGCGGCGGTGCTCAGCCTGCGCATCGCGTCGCTCGCGGAGGAGAAGCTCGGCGATGCCACGCGCGCGACGGAGGCGTTCCGCACCGCGCTGCGTCTGCAGCCTTCGGACGTGACGCGGACCAAGCTCAAGGCGCACCTCGAGAAGCACGCTCAGTGGCGCGACCTCGCGCAGCTCCTCGACGAAGAGCTCGCGACGGTCTCGGACGACAAGGCGCGCGTCGGGGCGCTCAAGCACCTCGCGACGATCCACCGCGAGAAGCTCGGCGATCCGGCGACCGGCGCGACCTACCTCGAGAAGGCGGTCGCGCTCACGCCCGACGACCGCGACGTTCTCTTGCCGCTCTGCGATCTCTACATCGCGGCCGGCCGTCAGCGCGACGCGATCCCGGTGCTCGAGAAGATCGTGGAGAGCTTCGGCGGCCGACGCAGCAAGGAGCTCGCGAGCTTCCATCATCGGCTCGGTCAGGCCCACGAAGGGCTCGGCGACACCGACGCGGCGCTCGCGGCCTACGACGCGGCGTTCAAGATGGATCTCACGAACGTCGACGTCCTGCGCGACCTCGGCAAGCTCACGCTCAAGACGGGTGACCTCGCGCGCGCGCAGAAGACCTTCCGCGCGCTGCTGCTGCAGAAGCTCGACGGCAACAGCGGCATCAGCAAGGCGGACGTCTACTTCTACCTCGGCGACATCAGCGCCAAGGAAGGCGATCCGAAGAAGGCGATCTCGATGTTGGATCGCGCGCTCGCGGAGCAGGCCGACCACGCCCAAGCCGCCGCGCTCCTCGCCTCGTTGAAGGGCTGAGGCGCCGCGAACGACGGGCGTGATCGAGCACGCCCCGTCGTTCGCGTGCTCGAACGACGGGGCGTGATCGAGCCCCCGGACGAGCGCGCGCGAAGAGCGACGTCGGGCTCGCGAGCCATGGGCGAGCGCTCGTGCTCGAAGCTCGTGCTCGCACGAGCCGAATCGTTCGCACGTCGGCTACGCGCGGTGCGTCAGCGGGCCCGCGAGCTCGAGGGTGAAGAAGCTCGGCGTCCCCACGCGCGCGAAGCCGAGATCGACGTAGCTCCACCCGAGCAACAACGTCGAATCGCCCGCGTTGACCGCGACGAGCGGGTCGCGCACGCGGCGCACGAGCCCGGGCGGGTTCGCGCCGCGCCCGTAGTCGATCATCAGCCCGCGATGGGCCCAGACCACACGACCCTTCCACGTGGGCATCGCGTAGCCGGTCGCGGAGACGACCTCGTAGTGCCCGAAGGTGTGCGGCACCGCGGCGGTTGACCCCGCCGCGCCGGGTGGCACCGCGGCCGCCGCGCCCAGCAACGCGCGCTTGGTCCGTGGCACATCCGGCGCTTCGCGGCCGTTCTGTTCGAGCCGCACGTTCCAGCCTCGCAGCGCTCCCGTCGTCGGATCACGGTGGAAGGTCTTGCGGAACTTCTTCCACGTGAGCCGCTCCACGAAGCCCGGCAGCCCGAGGCTGGTGCCGCGGTACTCGGTGTCGTCGAGCGCGCGCGGATCGATGGGGTGGCCTTGCTCGAGCGCGCGGACGAGCTCGTCCGTGCTCATGCGGTGCAAAGTGGATACGTCCATGAGGTGGAGATCACGCGCGCAGCGCGGCGATGCGAGGGAAACGCGTCGCGAGCTCGGAAGCCGCGATCGGTTTGCCGAAGGGTGAGGCGAAGAGATCCATCGTGGTCATCGGGAGCTCGCTCCCCGTGAGCTTCTCGTACGCCGTCCGCGCGATCCGCAAGTAGGCGCGGGCCTCCGGTGTCTCGGTGACGAGGTGGTCGGCGAGGGTGTCGGGATCCGAGAGCGCCGCTTCGAAGGCCTCTCGCCCGAGCGAGACGATCCACCCTCGGAAGTCCGCGAAGCGCTCCTCGTCCTCGTGCCCCTGGTGCAGCAACGTCGCCACGCCCCAGAGGTCCCAGCGGTACGCCTGCGCCATCGCGCGGTCGAAGCACTGACCCCAACGCTCCACCTCACGCGGCGCGAGCTTCACGAGGCTCGCGACGAGCCACGTCGCGCGCCCCTCCACGGACGCCGCGTGCGCACGCGCCTCCGCGACGAGCCCCAGAACCGTTCGTCGTCCACGGGCGGGAGCTTCGCTCAGACCACGTCGCGATGACAAACCCCCTGCCGCGAGCGCACGCACGCACGAGTGGCGAGCGTGCGGTGAGCGCCGAGGAGCGGCGGATGCGGACCGAGGCCAACGCGCAGAGCGGCGGACCGGAGGGCGGCGCCGCGCGACCACGGAGCGGAACGTGGGGTGGGGCGGCGCAGCGACGGAAAGCAAAACGCCGACCCCCGAAGGAGCCGGCGTCTCACACGCGGTTCAGGCGTGGATCAGAAGTCCATGCCGCCCGGCGCGCCGTGGCCGTGACCGTCCGCCTTCTCCTCCTTCGGGAGCTCGGCGATCATCGCCTCGGTCGTGAGCATGAGGCCCGCGACGCTCGACGCGTTCTGAAGCGCGCTGCGCACGACCTTCGTCGGGTCGATGACGCCCGCCTTCACCAGGTCCTCGTAGACCTCGGTGCGGGCGTTGAAGCCGAAGCCACCCTTGCCGTTCTTGACCTCGTTCACGACGACCGAGCCCTCGAGGCCGGCGTTCGTCGCGATCTGGCGGAGCGGTTCCTCGATCGCGCGCGCGAGGATGCGGATGCCGACGGCCTCCTCGTCGTTCGCGGTCTCGACCTTCTCGAGGACCTTCTGCGCGCGGATGAGCGCCACGCCGCCGCCGGGGACGATGCCCTCTTCCACGGCCGCGCGGGTCGCGTGGAGCGCGTCTTCCACGCGCGCCTTCTTCTCCTTCATCTCGACCTCGGTGGCCGCGCCGACCTTGATCACGGCCACGCCACCGACGAGCTTCGCGAGGCGCTCCTGGAGCTTCTCACGGTCGTAGTCCGACGAGGTCTCCTCGACCTGACGGCGGATCGTGTCCATGCGCGACGCGATCTCCTTCTTCTTGCCGGCGCCGTCGACGATGGTCGTCGAGTCCTTGTCGATGATGATGCGCTTGGCCTTGCCGAGGTCCGTCAGCGTGATGCCCTCGAGCTTGATGCCGAGGTCCTCGCTCACGAACGTGCCGCCGGTGAGGATCGAGATGTCCTTGAGCATCTCCTTGCGGCGATCACCGAAGCCGGGCGCCTTCACGGCGGCGACCTTCAGCGTGCCACGGAGACGGTTGACGACGAGCGTCGCGAGCGCTTCGCCCTCGATGTCCTCCGCGATGATGAGGAGCGGCTTCTGCTGCTGCGCGATCTTCTCGAGGACCGGGATGAGGTCCTTCATCGAGCCGATCTTCTTCTCGTAGATGAGGATGTACGCGTCCTCGAGCTCCGCCTTCATCGCCTCGGTGTCGGTGGCGAAGTAGGGCGAGAGGTAGCCGCGGTCGAACTGCATGCCCTCCACGACCTCGAGCTCCGTCTCGAGACCCTTGGCCTCTTCGACGGTGATCACGCCTTCCTTGCCGACGCGCTCCATCGCTTCCGCGATGATGTTGCCGATGGTCTCGTCGCCGTTGGCGCTGATGGTGCCGACCTGCGCGATCTCCTTCGGATCCTTGGTCGCCTTGCTGAGGCGCTTGAGCTCGGCGACGAGCGCGATCACGCCCTTGTCGATGCCGCGCTTGAGGTCCATCGGGTTGTGACCCGCGGCCACCATCTTCGAGCCGACGCGGAAGATCGCCTGCGCGAGGACCGTCGCGGTCGTGGTGCCGTCACCGGCGGTGTCCGAGGTCTTGCTCGCGACCTCGCGCACCATCTGGGCGCCCATGTTCTCGAACTTGTTCGGGAGCTCGATCTCCTTGGCGACGGTGACGCCGTCCTTGGTGACCGTGGGAGCGCCGAAGCTCTTCTCGATCACGACGTTCCGGCCCTTGGGACCGAGCGTGACCTTGACGGCGTTGGCGAGGGCGTCGACGCCCGCGAGGATGCGGTTGCGCGCCTGGGTATCGTAGAGAATGTCTTTGGCAGCCATCGTAAATCTCCGAATCTGTAGGAAGTTTTAGCCTCGAAGGCTGCTCACTCGACGATGCCGAGGATGTCGTCCTCGCGGAGGATGAGGTGCTCCTCGCCGTCGATCTTGACCTCGGTGCCGGCGTACTTGCCGAAGAGGACGCGGTCGCCCTTCTTGACGTCGAGCGAGTGGACCTTGCCGTCCTCGCTGCGCTTGCCGTTGCCCACCGCCACGACCTTGCCCTCGATGGGCTTTTCCTTCGCGGTGTCGGGGATGATGATGCCCCCCTTGGTGGTGGACTCTTCCTTCACGCGCTGCACGAGCACGCGGTCACCGAGCGGTCGAATCGCCATTCGTCTTCTCCTTGTGGAGCACCGCGGCTGAGGCGGGCTCTCGTAGACCCCGGGTGCCTCCGCGGCCCCCGGTGAGTCGTTTGTTAGCACTCGCTCTCGCGGAGTGCTGACGCGGGCCGGACGTTAAGCGCGCTGGGGAGCCAGTCAACGGGTGACCTTTGGAGGTCGTGAGGGCCCTCACGAACTTCGTGATTTCGCGGGATTGGCAGTCGTGACGATCGAGTGCCAGCCGCGTTGGCGCTCTCGCTCGTCGAGTGCCAGGCCGGCCGACCGACCCTGCCCGAGGGCGCGGGAGATGCCCGTCAAAAGCTTGAGAAGTCGAGAAGTTCCGTCGATATCCAAGACATGGCGATCGAGTCGTTCACGGATCTCCGCGGCTACTTCCACGAGCGGCTTCGCGCCGCCCTCCAACGCTCCGGGCTCGGGGCCAGCGTCGGCACCGAGCACTACCTCCTCGAGCTCCTCTCGGGGAGCCACGGGCACCTCGCCACCCCCGACCGCCCCCTGGTCGACCGGCTTCAAGCTGCCCTGAACGCCCCCGACCCCCGCGAGCGCCTCCGCAACTTCCGCGAGACCGGCGACGCCGCCCTCTACACCTGCGGCTTCTTCCCAGACCACCTCGACCGGCGCGGCATGAGCCCCGACTACTTCGCCTCCGTCGGTGGGCGCGCCTACCGCGCGGCGGGCGAGCTCGACCTCCGGCACGCGACCACCTTCGAAGAGCTCGCGACCGGCTTCCTCGACTTCGCGCAGGTGCTCGAAGAGGTGCGCGAGGAGACGGTGCTGCGCACGCCGCAGGACATCGTGAAGCTGTACGACCGCTGGCGCCGCACGCGCTCACCGAAGCTCGCCGAGCGCCTTCACGCGGCCGGCGTGTTCCCGCAGGTGCCGAAAGGCGACGTGCATTGAGCCTCGCGCTCCAGCGCATCGCGGACGAGCTCAGCGCGCTCTACGACACGCCGCGTCTCTCGGACGTCGCGTCGTTCCTCTGCGACGAAGCGACGATGCGGCGGGCGGTGGGGCCGGAGGTCGACCGCGGCGAGGTGCTCGCGGTGCTCGAAGAGGACGGAGTCACCTTCGTGGGCCTCTACGTCGCGGCCGAGGTGCTCGACGCGCTCGCCGAGGAGGGCGAGAGCTCGGGCGACCGCGGGGTCGACCGCCGACGGAGCTTTCGAACGTGGCAGCTCGCGGTCGAGGGCGTGAGCCACCTGGTCTACCTCTGCTTTCGCGCGGACCGGGACGAGAGCGTGAGCGCGCTCGAGCTCGAGCTGCAGGCGGAGGTCGACAAATGGGCGCTCGGGCTCCTGCGGCCGACGACGGAGGCGCACCCGCTCGCGGGCTGGGGTGCGCTGCGGCTCGCGGAGAGTCGCTCGTTGCGTCGACGGCTCTTCGCCGACGCACGATTCCTCGACGAGCCGGGCACCGAGGCCGGCGACCGCTACCGCACCGCGAACCGCATCGCGGCGGGCTTCGTCGAGGGGCTTGAGACGCGACACCTGAGGCTCGACGCCGCGCGAGGAGAGCGCGCCCTCGTCGGGGAGCTGCGCCGGTTCTACCGCGACGGCGGGGCGAACAAGCTGGCGGTCGCGGCACGACGCGCGCCTTGAGAGCCGCATCGACCTCGCGCGAAACGAACGACGGAACGCGAAACGCCGCCCGGAGGCGGCGTCGTGTACGGAGTCGCGTCTTGACTCAGCGGATCTCGGCGTTCCGCGTCTCGACGATGAACTCTTCGACGGCCTCGCGGACGGGGCGGTTGAAGCGCACCTTCTGCGACGCGATCTCGCGGAGCGCCGTCACGGCCGGGCGATTCTTGCTCGGCACGAGCGCCGGAGCGCCCTTCATGATGAGGCGCGTGCGGCGGGCAGCGAGCACCACGAGGGCGAAGCGGTTCTCTTCGTGCTCCAGGCAGTCTTCGACGGTGACGCGGGCCATGCTGAGTCCTCGGTTCGCTGGAAGCGCGACGACGATCGCCGCGGGGCGCGAACCCTAGCAGCGGCGCCGAACGACCGCAAGCGCGGCGGCGACGGGCGAACGAGCCCCGAGGCGGACCCGTCCGGTGAGCCCCGACGAGGACGTCTCGACCGGGTTTCTCCCGCTTCGCGGACCGTGGTTCGCGCTTGTCTCGCACGACCTCGTTTCGATAGCATCGCGGGGCGACGGCGACATGGCGCGAATCACGATCATCAGTCCCGAAGGGCGCATGGAACGGGAGCTCGGTGCGCACAACTCGCTGGGTCGCCACCCCAACAACACGCACCAGGTTCTCGATCGCATCGTCTCGAAAGAGCACTGCCACATCGACTTCGTCGACGGGCGCTACGTGCTCAAGGACCTCGGCTCGCTGAACGGCACGTTCGTGAACGGCGAGCGCGTGTCCGAGAAGGCGCTGCAGAGCGGCGACGAGATCACGCTCGGCTCCACCCGAGTCGTCTTCGTGGACGAGCGCTCCGCCGCGGTGGGTGGCGCGGCCGCGGGAGCTGCGGGGGGGGCGATGGATCCGCGCCCCTCGGCGCCGCTCCCGCCTCGACCCGCGGCTTCGCTGCCGCCGACCTCGAAGGTGACGATCGCGCCGGGCATGGTCGAGAGCCACATCCGGACCAAGCTCGCGCCGCTCCTGGAGCAGAACTTCTTGCCCGAGCGCCTCGTGCAGGACAACGACGCGCTCCGTCGTGACTACGAGAAGCTGCGCGCGAGCTACGAGCTGATGCAGGCGATCGGGGTCGAGCTCGACGTCGATCGCCTGCTCGCGAAGATCCTCGACGCCGCGTTCCAGCTCCTGCCCGCCGACCGCGGCGTGGTCCTCCTCTACGACGACGAACGCCAGCTCAAGCCGCGCTGCGTGCGCACCAAGGCGAGCAAGTCGTCGAGCGAGGACGTGGTCCTCTCGACCACCATCATCGAAGAGGTGCTGCGCGACAAGGCGGCGGTGCTCTCGAGCGACGCCTCGGTCGACTCGCGCTTCCAGGGCGCGCACTCGATCATCATGCAGGGCATCCGCTCCTCGATGGCGGTGCCGCTGCTCCACCGCAACGAGGTCTTCGGCATCATGCTGCTGGACTCTCAGATCGCGGCGAACGCGTTCACCGAGAAGGATCTGCAGCTCTTCCAGAACGTCGCGAACCAGGCCGCGATCGCGGTGCAGAACTCGCTCTACGCCAAGAAGCTGCAGGCCGAGGCCGTCACGCGCGAGCGCTTCCAGCGTCTGCTCTCGCCCGCGATCGCCGAGCAGGTGATGAGCGGCAAGCTCGAGGTGAAGAAGGGCGGCGAGCTCCGCGAGACCACCGTGCTCTTCAGCGACATCCGGGGCTTCACGTCGATGAGCGAGGCGATGCCGGCCCAAGAAGTCGTCGACATGCTCAACGACTACTTCGAGCTGATGGTCGAGCTGATCTTCGAGAACGAAGGCACGCTCGACAAGTTCGTCGGCGACGAGATCATGGCGCTCTTCGGCGCGCCGGTGGGGCACGCGGACGACGCGCTGCGCGCGGTGCGCACGGCGATGCGCATGCTCGAGGTGCTCGAGAAAGACTTCAACGCCCCGCGCCGCGCCGAGGGCAAGCCCACGTTGCAGATCGGCATCGGTCTGAACACCGGAGAGGTCGTCGCGGGCTACCTCGGCAGCAGCAAGGCGCTCGAGTACACCGTCATCGGCGACACCGTGAACACGGGGGCGCGCCTCTGCTCAGTCGCACAAGCCGGGCAATGCATCATCAGCGAGTTCACCTACGCGAAGGTGAAGGACCACTTCGAGGTCGTGGAGCTCCCGCCCCAGCAGGTGAAGGGGAAGTCGAAGGCGCTCAAGATCTACAACGTGGTGGCCTTCCGCGATCCCGCGACCTCGTGGGACGACCGCACCCGCCCGTCGTGAGGCCAGCGCACGGTCGAACGCTCGGTCGCGTCGAACGACGCGTCGCGTCGTGACGGCGCACGCGGCTCGCGCTACACGGGCGGTCGCGGAAAAAGGAAGACGCGAGCCTTGGCCCACCTGGATTTCGAAAAGCCCCTCGTCGAGCTCGAACGACGCATCCGTGATCTCGAGGCCGCCTCGGACGGAATCGGCGGGTTCGAGCGGCAGATCGGCGAGCTCAAGGAGCGCGCGGAGGCGCTCCAGCGCGATCTCTACGAAGGTCTCTCGACCTGGCAGAAGGTCCAGCTCAGCCGCCACCCCGAGCGTCCGTACATGCTCGACTACGTGAGCGCGCTCTTCGAAGACTTCGTCGAGCTCCACGGCGACCGCGCCTTCGCGGACGACCCCGCCATCATCGCGGGCTTCGCGCGCTTCGAAGGCCGCAGCGTGGCGGTGATCGGCCATCAGAAGGGCCGCAGCACGAAAGAGAAGGTCCACCGCAACTTCGGCATGGCCAACCCCGAGGGGTACCGAAAGGGCATGCGCATCATGGAGCTCGCGGAGCGCTTCGATCGCCCCGTGCTCACCTTCATCGACACCCCCGGCGCGTACCCCGGCCTCGGCGCGGAAGAGCGCGCCCAGAGCGAAGCCATCGGTCGCTCGCTCCTCGTGATGTCCCGCCTGAAGGTGCCCGTCATCGCGACCGTGATCGGCGAAGGCGGCTCCGGCGGCGCGCTCGCGCTCGGCCTCGCGGACCGCGTGCTCATGCTCCAGTACTCCACGTACTCCGTGATCACCCCCGAGGGCTGCGCGTCGATCCTCTGGCGCGACGGCGCGCGCGGCCCCGAAGCGGCCGAGCAGCTCAAGCTGCTCGCCGGCCACGCGAAGGCCAACGGCATCGTCGACGAAGTGGTCGAGGAGCCCGTCGGAGGCGCCCACCGCGATCACGCCGACGCCGCGCGCCGCCTCGGCGACGTCATCCGCCGCAACCTCGCCGAGCTCGACGCGCTCGACCCCGCGACCCGCATCGACACCCGCTACGCGAAGTTCCGCGCGATGGGCCGCTTCGCGGGCTGAGCGTCGACACGCTCTTCCCAAAACCCGACGGCGTGCTACGTGGTCGCGTCCCGAACGCGCGACCTCGTTCGTTCGTTCGCGGGTGGATAGCTCAGCGGTAGAGCGCCGCCCTTACAAGGCGGATGTCCAGGGTTCGATCCCCTGTCCACCCACCCCGACAGCCCCGTCTGTGAAGCCTCCGACGGCGGTTGGTGACGCCCGTCAGGCGGCTCGGCGCTGCGCGACGTGGCCGCTCGCGATGCCCCATTGGCCGAGCCAGTAGAGGCTCATGATGCCGAGGCGCCAGGCGGTGCTGCTGCGGACGTCGGCGTCGAGGTAGGCGCCGCCGAAGCGGCCGAAGGCGATCATCGTGTCGCTGATCGCGAAGCTGGCGGCTCCGGCGAGGGTGAGCCACGCGGCGCGATCGAGCGCACGCGGGTGCGCGTCGGGGCGCGGCTCGAGGGCGCCCACGCGGGCGGCCGCACGCCAGAGCATCGTGCAGATCACGAACGTGTAAACCGAGACGGGCACCAGCATCGGGCCGAGGTGGGCTGCGAGGAGCGCGAGGACGCCCGCGCCGTAGGCGTACGCGGGGAGGGCGCGCGCGAGGGCGAGCGTCGGCGTAGAGCGGGTGAAGGCGGCGACGTAGAAGACGTGCGCGATGAGGAACGCGACGAGGCCCGGCACGAAGAGGCCCGCGGGATCGAGCTCGAGGAAGGCGTCGCCCGCGAGGGAGGCGACGAAGCCAGCCACGAGGAGATCGCGCTCGCGGTCGCGCGGGGCGGAGCGCACGAGCCACACGATCATCGCGAGGACGGGGAGGAGCTTCACCGCGAGGCGGAGCGCGTGGTGATCGATCGCGACCCCGACCGCGAAGGTGAGGGCCGCGAGGGTCGCGATCCCGAAGAGCGCGCGATTCATGGGCCTTCGATCACGCGAGCGAGGTGGCCGCGATCTCCGCGCGCGCGACGTCGCTCTGCGCGAGCATGCGCACCGCGCGGACGTGGCGCTCGATCGCATACTCCTTGGTGTACCCGTAGCCGCCGTGGATCTGGAGCGCTTCGCTCGTCGCGCGCGTGGCGGCGCGGGCCGCGAGAGCACGCGCGCTCGCGGCGCCCTGCTCGGCGACCGCCGCGCGCCGAACGAGTAGGCGGACGGCGTCGAGCTCGGTGAGCGCGTCGGCGAGCTTGAACTGGATCGCTTGGAGCGACGCGATGGGCGCCCCGAACTGACGACGGTCGAGCGCGTAGGTCCGCGCGGACTCGATCGCGGCGGCGGCCGAGCCGAGCATCGTGGCGGCCGCGCCGAGCTCGTACCACTCGCGCGCGACGGCGTGCGTCGGCTCGTTCGTTTCCGCCTGGTCGGGGCGTTCGATCTGGACGAGCCCGGCGCCGCGCAAGCCGAGCGTCGTCACGTGGCGGAGGGAGAGCGCGTCGGCCGCGAACGTGCCGAGCCCCTCGACGACCCAGAAGCTCTCCGCTCGGGGCGCGAGCGACGACTCGCGCGCGACGAAGCTCGCGACTCGCCCCGCGCAGACCGCGTCGAGCGCGTGCACGGAGCGCGCGAGCATCGCGCATGCGGGGCCGGCGTGGAGCGCGAAGGTCCAGGCGAGCGAGGGCGATCCGGCGGCGAGCGCCTCGACGACGAGGGCGTACGCGAGCCGATCGAGCCCCGCGCCGCCGCGCTCTTCGGGCAGGGTGAGGCCCCAGAGATCGAGCGCGTCGAAAGCTCCGCGCGCGGCGTCGACCTCGTGACCTTCTTCGAGCGCGTGCGCGCGGGGCGTGAGCTCGGCGCTCGTGAAGCGGCGCACGGTGTCGAGGATGCTCGCGTGGAGCTCGGGCAGGCGGAGATCCATGGTCCGCCTCGTCTCACCTTCGCCGAGCGGACGCAAGCCGGACCCGGCGCCCCCTCACGGACTTCGAGACACGGTCACTGACTCGGTCTCCGACTCGGACACGGTCTCCGACTCGGCAACGGTCTCCCACTCGGACACGGTCTCCGACTCGGACAGGACTCCGTCACGGACACGGACTCCGTCACGGACACGGACTCCGTCACGGACACGGACTCCGTCACGGATGCGTTCAACGCAGGTACGGCGCGAGTTGATCGAGGACCGTGGACGCCGGCTCACTGCCGCGCGCGAGCGTGCTCTCCGCGCCGAGCTTGATCACTTGCAGATCCTTGAGCGAGCTCAGCGCGCCTTCGAGCTTGTCCTTCGAGATCGCCTCGCGATGCTCGATCTCGCCCGCGAGGTACATGCGTTGTCCGAGCGAGAGCGTCTTCTTCAGCCAGCTCTTGCGATCGGTGCCCGCGTCGTCGAGCGACTCGGCCGCGCGCGCGGCGAGGTGATAGGCCTCGAGGTACGAGCCGAGCATCACCGCGTAGACCTCGAGGTGTCGGCCCGGCTCGCCGCGGCCCACGCGCATCGTCGCCGCGTCGTCGCCCGCGTCCGCGGCTGACCCCGCGGACCTGAAAGTACCGTCCGCGGCTGACCCCGCGGA
>CALJLK010000232.1 GCA_937982655.1 uncultured Sandaracinus sp. | reverse complement strand
CCCGGCGGGCTGCTCTTCGGGGCTTCGCCCCTGGCCGCAGGGGGCCAGCCCGCGCGTGTGGACCCTCTGCGCTTCGCGCACACGTTTCTGTTCGCCGCACGATTCGCTCGCAAGTGGGCACACCATCGTGAGGACCACGCCTACGGCGAAGTGTCCCCCCCGAAGCCGTCAGGGGAGCTGTCGCGACGCGCGCTCGGCGCGGACTCCGAGCCGGACGAGCTGGGTCCACAGGAACACGGTGCCGGCGGCGTAACGCGGGAGGAAGAGCGGCGCCTCGAGAGCTCGACGAACCATGAGCCGACCCTAGCGGGCGAAGGTTTCGGATCGATGTCGCCAACGAAAAATGAGTGGGTCGTGTGCGGATCGTCGAGATGGTAGGAAGCGCCCCATGCGCCTCGTCGCTTCGTCTGCGCTCCTCGCGCTCCTCGCGCTCGGCGGCTGCCCCCGTCCCGCGTGCCCGACCACGCCCCACGAAGATCCCGCACGTGCCCTCCGCATGCATCGCTCGTTGCACCGCACCGTCCGCGCCGTCCGCGCCGAGGCGCGCGTCGATCAACGGGGCGAGCACGGACGCATCCGCGGCACCGTGTTGCTCCTCCTCGCGCGCCCCGACCGCGTCCGCTTCGACGCCATGACCCAGCTCGGCCCCGCCGCCGTGCTCACGAGCGACGGCGAAGCCTTCCAGCTCCTCGATCTGCGCGAGAACCGTTTCCTCGAAGGGCCCACCTGCCCGAGCAGCATCGCGCGCCTGCTCGGCGTCGAGCTCGGCGGCGAAGAGCTCGCGCGTTTCCTCCTCGGCGACAGCCCTCACCTCCCCACCGACGACCTCACGATCGCGTGCGGCGAAGACGGCTACCTCGTCACGCTCCGCGCCGAGGACGGCCGCCGCCAAGAGCTCGTCTTCGGCGTGCGCGAAGGCGACGCCGCGGTCGCCCCCGACGGGCAGCACCTTCGCCTGCTGCGCTCGGAGCTCTTCCACCCGAACGGACGCACCGACTGGCGTGCGACCTTCGATCGTTACGCGCTCGTCGCCGACCCGAACGACCCCGAAGGCCGCGGCGTCGCCCTCCCCTTCCTCGTGCGCTTCGTCGATCCCGACACCGACGCCGACACCGAGGTGCGCTTCACCTCGATCGAGCTCGTCGATCCGCCGAGCGATCCGAGCGTCTTCCGCCAGAGCGCGCCGCCGGGCGTCACGGTGGAAGCGCTCGAGTGCGACGCCCCGTGACCTGCGCGTGCGGCGACCGCGTGCTGTGACAGGCTGCGCGTGATGTCCTCTCGTTCGTCGCGACGACCCGCGCGCGAGACGATCTCGCTCACGACGATCGCGGGCGAGACGCTCGAGCTCGATGTCGCGCTCGAAGGCGAGCCGACCGCCGACGATCGTGTGCGCGGCGAGCCTCGCTTCGCGGGTCGGCTGTGGAACGCGGTCGCATCCGGACGGCTGCGCCTCGCGCGCGAGCTCGACGCGCTGACGGTGGCGGACTTCCACCTCGTGCGTGACGTCGCGGAGCGTCGCGGGGTGATCGCGAGCGAGCCGAGCGTGGAGCGCTGCCGCAACTGCGACGGACTCCTGACCGTCGATCGAACGAACGCCTCGCTCGAGACCTTGCTCGCCGCCGATCCGAGCGATGCACCGCCGGAGGGTCCCTTCGAGCTGCCCCGCGCGGTCGCGGGCGTGCGCACGATCGTGCAGCGCCCCGTCACCGTGAAGACCGCGCTGCCGCTCTTCCGCTTCGTCGCCGATCCGAAGCTCCCCCTCGACGCCCGCGTGGTGCGCGCGCTCGGCGTGAAGCGCCTCGAGCTCGCGCGCCGTCGTCTCGTGGATCCCGAGCGGATCGCGGACGCCCTCGCCGACGACGACGCGCTCTTCGCGGTGATCGAGACGCTCTACGTCGAGCTCAACTACCCGCCGCGGCTCCGCATCCCCGCGTTCTGCCCGAGCTGCCGCACCATCCACGACGTCCCGACCCCGAGCGTACGCGAGGTCGTCGAAGATCCCGACGCGCTCGATCTCCTCGACGGCATCGAGCGCGACGCGAGCGCGACGTTCCCGAGCTTCGAGGACTTCGAGGCCCGCGTCTTCGCGATCGGCGCGGAGGTCTACGCCGCGCGCCGGGTCGCGAACATCGAGCTGCTCGTGATCGACGACGTGCCTCCGGTCGACGACGGCGGCGAGCCGCTGATGGGCAGCTACGAGCCGATCCACGAGGACGACGGCGCGGGCTTCACGCGCGTGCGTTTCGTGATCTCCCTCTACTACCGGACGTTCGCGTCGATGTGGGCCGACGCGCCTTACGACGTCGAGGCCGAGATCCGCGAGACCGTCGACCACGAGGTCGAGCACCACCTCCACCACCTCGCCGGACACGATCCGCTCGACGAGGAAGAGCGCCGCGAGGCCCGCCGCGACCTCGAGCGCACCTTCGGCCCCGAGACGGTGCGCCGCGCGGAGCGAGAGGCGCTGCGTGCGGAGCTTCGTTCGATCGCGCGCTTCGCGGTGGTGGGCGCGCTGATCTGCGGCGCGTTGCTGGCGGGCGCGATCGCGCTCGGCTTGGTGGAGTGAGGTTGGGCGGAGTGACGACGAGGCGTCACACGTCTCTCGCGACGAGCGACGCCGCGAGACACCCGCGCGCGATCAGCGCATCGCGCCCGCGTTGATCCATTCGCGGATCGGCTCGAGCACGTTTTCGGGAAGCCCGCGACCACCTTCGCGCAGCGGCATCGACTCACCGCAGCCCGGCTCGGCCGTCATCTTGCGGTAGAAGATGCTCGCTTCGGCGTCGCCCGCGACGATCAGCGTGCCCGACTCGGCGCAATCCACGTCGGTGGCGGCGCTGCGGGAGCTGGCCTCGACTCCGACCATCGCCGTCAGCGCGTCGTCGGCGTCGAGGTAGTCGAGCTCCTGCCCGTTCCCCGCGTCGTTGTAGCCCCAGAAGGGGTTGTCCGGCTGGTGGCAGCTCACGCAGAGCGGACGCAGCACGCGGTCGTAGATCGAATCCCACGTCGGGTCGGGCGGCTCGAGGCCCGGCGCGGCAACGCCACATCGACCGATGGGACCCGCACCGCAGTCGTCGCCGGGTCCGTCGTCCGCATCCTGGGGGATCGAGAACTCCAGCACCGGGCTCCCGCACGCGAGCCAGTTCCGGAGCACCTCGCGCCCGGCGCTCGTGTCGAGCGTCGGGATGCGCCCACTGAACGTACCCGCCTCGAACTCCCCGTAGTACTCGGCAAACGCGCGCGTTCCCTCGCCTGCGGCCCCGGGCGGCATCGAGCCGTCTTCGACCGTGCGCAGCACGTCGTAGCGGTGGTCGTAGGTCTGCCGCTGGTTGCGGCGGAGGCGCTCGATGCCCGCGCCGACGCGGGCCATCTCGGTGTCGTAGGTCGTCTGCACGCAATCCGGATCGGGGTCCCCCATGCACGATTGCATGGCGTACGCCTCGCACTGCGCTTCGTCGCAGCACGGGTCGACGCCGACGCGGCACGCGAGCGCGAGATCGAAGTCGAGCCCGAGCGGAGCGCCCGCGCGTCCGCTGCCACGAGCGGCAGGCGAGTGACAGAAGCCGCTGTCGCCGCAGTGGACCTGCATGAGCGCCTGTCCCGCGTAGAGCGGCGTGCCGTCCTCGATGCCGCCCGCGAACGTCTCTTCCTCCGGTTCCTCACCCGCGGGCGTGATCCGGAACACGATCTGCCGCGCCGCGGCCTCGTCGCACTCGCCGAGCTCCGCGCGACAGCCGGTGAACGAACCCAGAAACAGCGGGAGGCCCGCGACCGCGAGCACGAAGCGAATCGACATCGGGGGGTAGGTTGTCTGGGCGGCACGATCCGGGTCAAGCATCGTGGAGCTTCGTAGAGTCACGCGCGACGGCCCTGCGCTCGCGACCTCATCGACGGTGCCGGGTCGAACGAGCCCGCTGGCTTGGTACCCCTGCGGTCCGAGCGGCCCGAGCTCGAGCCTCCGTGGACCGTCTGCCGAAAGCGATCGCCTCCGCCTCGGGTCGCGATACCCTGCGCGCGATGACCGAGGTCCGCTGGGGGCAGGAAGTGTCGGGCGTCCGCTTCGGCGTGCGCACGCCCGCGCGCGAGCTCGAGGCGGGCGGCACCATCGTGGTCGAGGTGCTCGCGCAGAACCGCACCCAAGCGCCGGTGCATCTCTTCGGGTTCCAGCCGAGCTACCCTCGTTCGCTGCGCGTCTCGCCGCCCAAGGACCACCGCCCGTGGATCCGGATCAGCTTCGGCGACACCAACGTCTTTCATCCGCCCGAGGCCTTCGTGCGCCTCTTGCCCGGCGCGATCGTCTCCACCGGGCTCGATCTCTCGTTCGTCTTCGATCGCCGCGGCGCCGGCTCCTGGGATCTCACGTTCGCCTACGATCCCGTGCGCGCCTCGGGTCGCCTCGACGCGTGGCGCCCGGAGTCCGAAGCGCAGACCGCCATCTGCGAGCTCGTCGTCACCGTCGCGCGCTCGCTCCGTGACGCCGGCATCGACGAAGCCGCGGAGCTCCGACTCGACGAGCTCTTGCTGCGCGGCGATCCGGATCTCGTGCACCACCTGCACCGCTACGGCGCGGGCGGCGCGGCGTTCGCGGCCCGACGCGTCGCGCGCATCCTCTCCGCCGGCGGCGAGTCCACCCTCGGCTGGCGCGCGCTCGACGCGCTCTCGCTCCTCGGCGACGAAGGCATCCGCGCGGTCCACGAGCATCGGACGGTGCTGCCCCACGCGCAGAGCGCGCTCTCGTTCGCGGAGGAGTGGCTACGGCACCGACGCGGCGAGAACGCGCCACACGCGCACCTGCCCTTCGTGTCGATGCTCGAACGTGTGCTCGCGCAACCCGATCAACGTGGGAACTTCTTGCTCACGTGGACCGCGGTCGACTCGGACATCCACGGCGCGCGCCGCTTGCAGATCTTCGGCAACGGCGAGCGCATCGTGACCACGCGGCTGCCCGGCGCGTCGGTGGCGAACACGCGGCGGAGCTACCTCGGCGCGTCGCAGATGCAGACGGTGGTCGAGTCTCTGCGCGACGCCGCGGTCTGGCTGCTTCGCCCCTTGCGCGATCGCGGCCTCCCCGACGAGCCGCGCCCGACCCTCGAGGTCCAGCTCGCGCTCGGCGAGCCCTTCTCCCGCAACGTCGCGCTCTGGAACGGCGAGTGGCGCCTCGGGCCCGCATCGACGCTCGCGGATCTGCTCGATCGGCTCTCGCAGAGCGCGTCACCCGACTCGATGCTTCCGCCGTCGATGCCGCCGCCTCCGTCGTTGCCGCCGCCTCCACGTTGAACGCGGAGCGTTTCGAGCGGCGCGCTTCGAGCACTGCGATTCGAGCACTGCGATTCGAGCAGCGCGCTTCGAGCACTGCGCTTCGAGAGCTGCGCTTCAAGCCGCCGGGCGGTAGTCCGCGAGGCACACGCGGAGCTTCTCGCGCGCCCGCGCTTCGAGCTGCCGCACGCGCTCCTTGCTCACGCCCATCTCGCGCCCGAGCTGCTCGAGCGTGCACGGCTCGTCGCTCATCATCCGCGCCTCCACGATGCGCCGCTCGCGTGCGCTCAGCGACGCGAGCGCCTCTCCGAGCGCCCCCCGCACCGCATCCACGACCTCGTGGCGCGCCGCGTCGTCCTCCGGCGTCCAGTCCGCGTCGTCGGGCAAACGCTCCATCCCCGCCGACCGATCGTCGTACGAGGCGTCGAGCCACACGTCGCCGTGGGTGAGCAGCGGCCAGAGCTTCTCGGCCCGCGCGATCGGCATGCCCGAGACCGCCGCGAGCTCCGTCGCGTCTTCCACGCCGCGGCGCCGATACGCCCGCATCGCGCGGCGCTCGGTCCGCGTCGTGCCGAGCCGAACGATGCGGTACGAGCGCACCACGTAGTCGCGAATCTCGGCTCGAATCCAGTAGGCTGCGTAGGTGATGAGGCGGCATGCCTTGTCGGGATCGAACTTGAGCGCCGCGCGGAGCAGTCCGAGGTTCCCCTGTTGAATCAGGTCCTCGAGCGGGAGACCCCAGCGTCGATATTCGCGCGCGACGCGGATCACGAAGGGCAGGCTCGACTCCACGAGCTTCCGACCGGCGGCCTCGTCACCGTGCTCGCGCCAGCGCCGCGCCAGCTCCAGCTCCTGTTCGGGATCGAGGGGCTTCACGTGCGAGAGCGAAGCCCGGTACCGGTCGAGGGTCGTGGTCAGCAGTGCGTCGCGCATGAGTGCCTCCTTCGCGGCCGCAGGGCTGCTTTGCATTGCACGTGCCGCTCGGATCGATCCAAGAAACCGTCGTAGTTTCGTAGACTTTGAGCACACGAACGCCGCAGCGCCGCGGGGCTGCTCGGGGGTCGACCAAAATGACGCGGCAAATTGCCGCGGCGGTCGACCCTGCGTTCCCGACCGCGAGCCCGAGCGTGAACGGCGACGTGGCATCGTTCGGAGGGTCGCGATCGCCCTCGTCACTCCAGCCTGCTCGTCGTCGGAGTGGGCTTGGGGTCGGCGCAGCGCGAGGTCCAGCGGACACCGTCGCTCCGGGGTCGGCGTCACCCGCGCCTCCGCTCGCGTCGGCCCCCGCTTCTTTCGAAATGTGTCGGCTCCGCACGAGCTCGGCTGCGAGGGTTTCGTGCCGATGCCCGCCGCGCTCAAAACGGATGTCGGAGCGAGATGTAGAGCTGTGGATCGTAACGCTCCGGCGCGGAGAAGCCGGCGTCGAAGCGGAGCACGAAGCCTTCGCCCCAATACACGCCGAGGCCGCCGCCGAAGCTCGCGTTGATGCGCCGCAGATCGCCGCCCCAATCCTTCCAATCGAGCCCGATCCAACCCGCGTCGGCGAAGAGGAAGCCGACCCCTTGCAGCTTGCCGGGCTGCCCGAAGAGCACCGCACGCAGCTCCGCCTGCGCCATCACCTTGATGCGCCCGATGTAGCGGCGACCGCGGATGCCGCGCCCCATCGTCTGACCTCCGAACGCCATGTCGGTCCAAAAGCCGCTGATGCCCGCGAGGATCGTGGTCGGGGGATCACCCCAGAGGAGATCCGCCACGCCGCGCGTCGCGAGCACGAGGCGCTTGCCACGATCGAACGGGAAGTACCCTGCAGCGCCGAGGTTGAGGCCACCGTACTGCCAGTCGCTCCCGAGGAAGCGGTGCGCGCCGCGAAAGCTGGACGTGAGCAGATAGCCGCGGCTCGGGCGGCGCTCGTCGTCGCGCCGATCCCAGACCGCGCCGATCTGGAGCTCGCTCGTCATGCCCTCTTCGCCGTCCGGGAAGTCGCCCGCGTAGAGGCTCCCCTCGTAGGGGCCGCGCGCACCGACGAAGCCGGGGATGCCGTAGCTCGCCTCCCACACGAACGTGAGCTCGAGCCCGTTGCGCAGCGGCTGCCAGCGCAGCGCGGTGCGAATCGCGGGGCGCATCGAGCGAAAGCGGTAGTAACGGTCGAGGTAGCGGTTCCAACCGGGCTCGCCGGGCAGGAGTCCGTCCGCACGCGCGGCTTCGCGGGCGGCGTCGCGCGAGCAGCTCGCTTCGTTGCCGAGCCCGCAGTAGTTGCCGACCGGCGTGGTGTTGAAGCTGACCGCGGAGTCGAGTCGCAGCGGCAACCCGAAGAGGCCGATGCGCTCCCAGAGCAGCTCGTAGAACTGCACGAGGTCGCTCGTGAGCAGCGCGATGAGCTGGAGCTTGTCGCGGAAGGGCTCGTAGTTCGGCTCGTAGTGGTAGAGCTGCGCGAGGATCGCGCCCGCGAAGCCGACGTCGGAGCTGTAGCCGACGAGCGGGATCACGAACCACTCGTAGGGCTCGGTGCGGTGTACGAGCGCGGGCACCTCGGCGTCGTTCGCGACCTCGGTCGCGACGGGCAACGCGCGCGCGCTGTCCTGCGGGCTCGGCTCGAGCGAGATCGGACGACGACGCCGACGACGACCACCCACGACGCGCACCCCGATCGGCGACTGATCGGAGTCGTCGTCGAGCGCTTCGACCGGCTCCTCCACCGCGGCTTCCGCCGCTTCCGCTGCCGCTTCTGCGGCGGCTTCCAACGCCGCTTCCCGCGCGCGGGCCGCCTCGGCTTCCTCTTCCTCGACGCGCAGGAGCTCCTCTTCGTCGGGCTCGTACGCGTGCTCGGGCGTCTGCGCGTGGGCGACGATGTCGAACGTGAGCAGGAGCACGACGAGCGCCGACGTACGAACGAAGGCGCGAGTCGGGGCTCGAGACGGTGACGGTGTCCGAGACGGTGACGGTGTCCGAGACGGTGACGGTGTCCGAGACGGTGACGCTCGTCGGCGAGGCGCGCGGGAGGAACCACGCGACGTGTCCGACGCGCGCGTGGCGTTCCTTCGTGAGCCCTCCCGACCCATCGCGCGGGCGAGGGTAGCCGCTCGCGGACGATGCGAGGGCCGCAAACGTGGAAACACGTTCTCGCTCGTTTGGACCGAGCCCGCGGCGAGACGTCGTTCGAAGCCCACACGACCCTCTTGCCAAGCACGACGCGCGCCGGTAAATGAATGCTCATTCAGCGCGCCACGGAGGGGCCGAGGCGTCGCTGCGTACGCGATCGTGCACGCGAGCTTGGAGGAAGAGCGTCATGGGCAGCCCGTTCACCGAGGACCATCAAGCGTTTCGAAAGATCGTGCGCGACTTCGCGGAGAAGGAGCTGGCGCCACACGTCGACGAGTGGGAGCGCGACGAGCTCTTCCCCAACTGGGTGTTCAAGCGCGCGGGTGAGCTGGGCATCCTCGGCGCCCACTACGACGAGGACGTCGGGGGTGCGGGCGGCGACTTCTGGATGAACGTCGTGAGCTCGGAGGAGCTCGCGCGCTGCGGCGCGGCCGGCGTGACGATGGGTCTGCTCGTGCAGGCCTCGATGGCGACCCCGTGCATCGCCGACCTCGGCACGCCCGAGCAGAAGAAGGAGTTCCTCGAGCCCGCGCTGCGTGGCGAGAAGATCGTCGCGCTCGGCGTGAGCGAGCCCGGCGCGGGCAGCGACGTGGCGGGTCTTCGCACCACCGCGCGCCTCGTGGGCGACGAGTGGGTGATCAACGGCAGCAAGACCTACATCACGAACGGCACGCGAGCCGACTTCGTGACCCTGATGGTCAAGACGGATCCGGAGCGCGGTCACCAGGGGATCTCGATCCTGCTCTGCCCGACCGACGTGAAGGGATACTCGGTCAGCAAGAAGCTCCAGAAGGCCGGCAACTGGTCGAGCGACACCGCGGAGCTCTTCTTCGAGGACGTGCGCATTCCGAAGCGCTATCTGCTCGGCCAGCCGGGCATGGGCTTCGTGTATCTGATGCAGAACTTCCAGAGCGAGCGCCTGGTCGGCTGCACCTCCGGCCTCTCGGGCAGCAAGCTCGCGCTCGACCGATCGGTCGCGTGGGGCAAGGAGCGCGTCGCGTTCGGAAAGCCGATCATCAAGCGCGACTACTGGCAGCAGAAGCTCGTCGAGCTCTACACCAAGTACGAAGCCGCCCTCGCGCTCTCGTACAAGGCCTGCGAGATGTACAACGAAGAGAAGTACGTCAAGAAGGGCATGGTCTCGATGGAGACGACGCGTCTCGTGTCGATGGCGAAGGCCTACGTGGGCGACGTGACGGGAGAGATCCTCGACCAGTGTGTGCAGTTCCACGGTGGCATGGGTTATCTGGAAGATCTCTGGGTGGCGCGCGCGTGGCGTGACCAGCGTTTGCTCCGGATCGGTGGCGGTGCGACCGAGGTCATGCGCTACGCGATCGCGAAGATCATGGGCATCGGCTGACGCGACGACGCGACGTGGAGGCGCGGGTGAACGCTCGCGCCTTCGTGCTTTCGGGGCGCTCGCGCTCGCATCGAATCCAGGGCGACCGCCCCTCCTCCTCATCCGCTCCTCACGGCCGCGCGCGCACGGCGTAGCGCCCCGTCCTCCTCGAACGACCGAAGAAGGCTCCTCGGGGGAAAGGCCCCCGAAAGAAAGGAACGAACCATGACGGCTTACATCATCGACGCAGCCCGGACGCCTCGCGGACGCGGCAAGAAGGACAAGGGCGCGCTCTCGGGCGTGCACCCGCAAGAGCTGCTCGCGCAGACGCTCAACGCGCTGATCGCCAAGACCGGGCTGGACGCGGCGTTGGTCGACGACGTGGTCGTCGGCTGCGTCTCGCAGGCGCAAGAACAAGGCGCGTGCATCGCGCGCAACGCGATCCTCGCCGCCGATTGGCCGGAGACGGTGAGCGGCGTGACCCTGAACCGCTTCTGCGGCTCGGGTCTGCAAGCGGTGAACTTCGCGGCGATGGGCGTGATGAGCGGCCAGCAGGACCTCGTGGTCGGCGGCGGCGTGGAGAGCATGTCGCGCGTGCCGATGGGCGCGGACGGCGGCGGCATCGATGGCAACAACCTCCACCTGCGCAAGAAGGTCTTCCAGGTCCCGCAGGGGATCAGCGCGGATCTCATCGCGACCCTCGAAGGCTTCACGCGCGCCGACGCAGACGCGTTCGCGCTCGAGTCGCAGAAGAAGGCCGCGATCGCGATCGAGGAGAACCGCTTCGCCAAGGCGCTCTTCGCGGTGAAGCACCCGGAGACGGGCGCGGTTCTGCTCGACAAGGACGAGTATCCGCGGCGGGACACCACGGCGGAGGGTCTCGCGGAGCTCAAAGCGAGCTTCGTGCAGATGGGCGCGATGCCGGTCGGCCCGAAGGGCGAGACGCTCGATCAGCTCGCGCTGCTCCGCTACCCGCAGGTGAAGGCGATCGAGCACGTGCACACCGCGGGCAACTCGAGCGGCATCGTCGACGGTGCGGCCGCGGTGTTGCTCGCGTCGGAGCGCGCGGTGAAGGCGCACGGGCTCAAGCCGCGCGCGAAGATCCGCAGCGTGGCCACGATCGGCGCCGAGCCGATCATCATGCTCACCGCGCCCACGCCGGCCTCGCAGAAGGCGCTGAAGATGGCGGGCATGGAAGCGAAGGACATCGATCTCTGGGAGATCAACGAGGCCTTCGCGACCGTGCCGCTGCAGACGATCCGCAACCTCGGGATCGATCCCGCGAAGGTGAACGTGAACGGCGGCGCGATCGCGCTCGGGCATCCGCTCGGCGCGACCGGCGCGGTGCTGCTGCAGACCGCGGTCGACGAGCTCGAGCGGCGTGGGCTCGCGACCGCGCTGATCACGCTCTGCATCGGCGGCGGCATGGGCATCGCGACGGTGATCGAGCGCGTCTGATCGCGTTCGCTCGCACCGACGCGAACCACGCGACGAGATCCACCGAGTCCGCGTCGACGAACGAAGCCCCCGCGGGTGACGCGGGGGCTTCGTCTTTCGTGGGTGGCCGATCGGCGACCGAGGTCGAGACGACGACGCGACTACTGCAGCGGGCTCCCGCCCACCACGAGGCTCGTCACGTAGAAGCCGCCGTTCGCCTCGCGCATCGTCATCTGGATGTCGTAGGGGCCACTCGGAGTCGTGAGCACGCCCTGGAGGCTGTGCACGCCGTTGCTGACGTTGAAGTTCGTGAAGGTGGCGTCGGTGTTCGACGAGAGCGCGGGCAGCGCGGCGACCGCGGCTTGGAAGCTCGGCAGCGGGTGCGTCGCCTGGTAGCTCGGATCCATGCGCGCGTAGGCGCTCGTGTGGTTGCCGGTGCGGAGCTCGCCGAGGAACGCGTGCGCGTGATCCTTCGAGGCGGTCACGCCTTGGTAACACATGAAGATCCCGAAGCCGCAGAGGCTCGCGAGCAGCACGAGCACACCGCAGCCGATGCCGATGACCTTCGCCCAGTTGGTGCCGCCCGAGGGCGGGGCTTGGCCGCCTTGTTGCGGCGGATAGCCGCCGCCCGGGTAGCCACCTCCGCCTGGTGGGTAGCCACCGCCCGGTGGGTAGCCGCCGCCCGGTGGGTAGCCGCCTCCCTGCGGCGGAAACCCTCCCTGTTGCGGAAATCCTCCCTGAGGCGGCTGCTGCATGAACGAACCCTCCGCGCGCGACGTTATCAGGCGACGCCCGTCTTGGGCGATCCGTCGAGCGGCCGACGTGCGCCGGAGCGTCGGAGAGTCGGACGTTCGGCCGGTCAGGGCGAGAAGCCGAGCCAGGCTTGACGCAGCAACGTGTCCGCGACCCAGCCCGCGCGTGCGGCGTCGACTCGCACGTCGCGCAGCTCGAGGCGCGTGACCTGACCGCGCGGCGAGGTCACGAGCACGTCGACGCGGCGCTCGTCCGGGCGGCAGTCGACGAGCGCCACGGAGTCGAGCCTCGTCGCACCACGTTCGATGACCGCCGCGAAGTCTCGAAACGGCCACTCGAGGAACGAGGTCGCGTCGCCTTCGTGCCCGGTGAGGCGTCGCAGCGGCGTCTCGCCGAGGCGGGAGACGGTGGTGTAGTCCGCGCGGATGCGGCGGACGATCGTGTCGGTGCACGCACGCCCCGCCTCGGTCGGGGTCGGCGTCATGTTCACGACGAGGATCTCGAGCCGACGATCGCCGGCACGCGCCGAGGATGCGAGCGCGAGGACGAAGAGCAGACCCGCCGCGCATGCGAGTCGAGCGACGAACGTCATGGCGTCCCTCCCTCGTCGAGACCACGCACGAGATCGAGCAGCCACGCGCCTGCGCGGTCGTCGAGGACGAAGCCCGCCTCGGGCGAAGCGACGAGGCGAGCGCGCACGCGACCGGACCGCAACACGGCGACGCGCGTGGCGCCGCGACCGATGGAGCGACCGCGGCGATCCTGCTCGGGCGGCGCGAGCTCGAAGAGCACGACCGTCTCGACGCCGGCCCAAAGCCGCGCCGGTCGCGCGGTCGACGCCGCGTCGAGCCACGAACGCGCGGTTTCGTGCTCCTCTGCGTCGGGGGTGACGAGCGCCGCGTCGAAGCTCGCGGCATCGAGCGAGCGCTCGATCGCGGTGAACGCACGGGTTTCGGAGCCGAGCAGGTCGCGTTCGGCGAGGGGAACCAAACGGACGGTGCGCGAGACGACGACGGTGTCCGTGTCGGCGACGGTGTCCGTGTCGGCGACGGCGTCCGTGTCGGCGGCGGTGTCCGTGTCGGCGGCGGTGTCCGTGTCGGCGGCGGTGTCCGTGTCGGCGACGGTTTCCGTGTCGGTTTCCGTTTCCGTTTCCGTGTCGGTCCCCGTGACGATCGGGACCGACTCGCGCGTCGCGGCCGCCGGCCGTTCGGCGGCGTCGTCGCACGCGAGCAGGAAGAGGAGCAGGAGCGACGCAACGACGCGCACGGGAACCCAACGCAGGAGGAGACGTGACGTCTTCCCGACCTACCACGGGAAGATCGGGCACCGCGAGCGGCGTCCGAAAAACGCGCTATAGGAGCGCCCGCTCGCGCGCCCGTCGACCTCGACGCGCGCACGGAGGCTACGACGTGGACCGCGAACCGACCCTCAGCGCCAAGGACGTGAAGCAGGCCGTCGCCGCCGCGAAGGAGGCGCCGACCGCGCTTGGCGCTCTCGCGCTCGACGTGCTCTCGCGGCAAGGCGAGGCGCGGCTGCTGTTCGCGGGGCGCGAGTTCGTGGACGCACGCGCGAAGGAGCACGGCGTCGACGACGCGAGCGCGAAGCTCGGCGGGCTCGACGTGCTCGCGCTGCTCCGCGAGGGGCCCACCGACGCGCGCGGCTTCGCGACCCTGGCCGCGCTCGCCGTGAAGGGACTCGACGCGCACACGAAAGACACGGCGCGGCTCGCGCGCTTCGTGCGCCACGCCGACTGGCTCGAGCTGTCGACGCCGTATGCTCCCTACGCGTTCGTGGCTGAGCTCGTGACGGACGCCGACGCGGTCTGGCGTGCGGTGCGCGAGGCGTCGAAGTCGCTCGGTGACTCGCCGCGCGATCGTGCGATCGCCACGCTGCACGAGGTCACGCTCGCGCGCGCCGGCGTGGCGGTGGAGAAGTCGGCGGCTGACCCCGCCGACACGGTGGAGAAGGCCGCGCCCACGGAGCTGAGCGTGGAGGGCGAGCTGCGATCGCCCCCGCCGGGTGGCTTCGTCGGCGTGCTGCGCCTCGTGTTCGGGATCGCGCTGCTGCAGTGGCTCGCGCGCGGCATCGGGCTCGCGTTCGGACTGCGTCGACGCGCCGTGCTCTCGTTTCAGGGCGGTGGGCTCCGGCTGAAGAAGCGCGTGACCGTCCTCGGTCGCGTGGTCCGCGAGCACGACGAGTCCTTCACGCTCGCGGCGGTCGCGTCCGCTGCACGGAGCGCGCGACATCCCGCGCTCGCGATGTTGGTCGGCGCCTGCGCGTTCTCCGCCGCGCTCGTGGCGGGCGGCATCTTCCTCGTCGAAGGCGTGCGCAGCGGAGAGACCTTTCTCCTGATCTTCGGCGGCGCGATCGTGCTCGTCGGTGGTGCGCTCGACCTCGGGCTCGGCGTGCTCTGGCCCGCCACGAAGGCGCGGCGCGCGGTCGAGCTCGCGGTGCTCCCGAAGCGTCGCTTCGCGCTCAGCGGCGTGGACGAGTCGAGCGCGGAGCGCTTCGTGGACGAGCTGGAGCGCCGGCTGCCCTCGCGCTGATCACGGCGTCTCTCCATCGATCGTCCAGACGCGGCGCGAGCGAGGGCTCACCGCTCGATCGACGAAGCGCGGCATGAGCGACCGCTCGATCGACGAAGCGCGGCACGAGCGGCTCACCACCCCTCGAAGACGCCCTGGACCGCGAGGCTCGCGAAGCAGCCCCACCGATCGCAACCCGCCGCGGGCGCGACCTGCGTGCGTACGCGAGGTGGCGCCTCGGGGAGCTCGCCCGCTTCGTAGCGACGCCACGAGGTCTCGCCGAGCTCGGGGATGCTCGCGTAGACGAGCAACACGATCCCCACCGCGCCGTAGATCGCGCTCGCCGCGTAGCCGAGCACGCGATGCCGCATCGGCGGATCGTCGAGCGCGAGCAGGCCCGCGTAGAGCCCGCCGCCGAAGACGAGCCCGATGCCGCTCCAGCGGATCAGCGCGCGCTCCATTCGCGCGAGCGAGGGAGTGCCGCGCAGCTCGCCTTCGAAACGCGCGAGCTCGGTCGCGGTCAATCCCGCTTCACGCGCAGCCCGCCATCGCGCGAAGCGCTCTTCGGGGTCGCTCTGGATCGCCATCCAGACGACTCCTTGCGCGAGGCCGAGGCCCGCCACGCCGAAGGCGAGCCAGCCGAGGTTGGGTTGCTCGTCCCAGACTCCGTCCGCGAGCCCGTAGACGCCGGGCACCAGCATGAGCGCCCCCGTGGCGAGGCTCAGCGGACCGACCACGCGCCGCGCGAAGCGCATCTCGTCGCGCTGGTGGGCGAGCCATGCCTCGAGGCGCTCGGCTCGGGCGAGATCGGCGGCTGCTCCGGCGTCGCGGGCGAGCGTGCCTGCGTCGAGCGGCGCGGACGACGGCGCGTCGAGCGGCGAGTCGGACGCGGCTCGCTGAGCTCGACCCATCGTAGGGGTGGAGCCGAGCGCGGTGACCGTGAAGAACGAGAGAAGGAACGCGCGACGAAACATGCCGCCCCGATCCGTGCCCGCGCCGAGCATAGCAGGCGCGCGTCGGTTCTCCGTGGCGTGTGTAGCGCTCCGCGCGTCAGGCCGACTTCTTCTTCGGCTTCGCGGGCGGTGCGGACTGCACTTGGTTGCGGCCGCCGTGCTTGGCCGCGTAGAGCGCCTTGTCGCTGACCTCGAAGAGCTCGGACGCGGTCTGCGCGTGCTCGGGGTACGTCGCGACGCCGAGCGAGGCGGTGACCCTGAGCTTGCCGAGCTCCGTCTCGAACACCGACTTGCCGAGCTCCTCGCGCACGCGCTCCGCGAGCAGCAGCGCGCCCTTCGTATCCGTCTCTTCGCAGAGGATGCAGAACTCTTCGCCGCCGAAACGCGCGACGAGATCGGTCTCGCGCTTCATGCGCTTGAGGATCGCGCCGAGCTCCTTGATCACGACGTCGCCCGTCGCGTGCCCGTAGGTGTCGTTGACGCTCTTGAAGTGGTCGATGTCGGTGACCACGAGCGAGAGCCGGCGACCGAAGCGCACCGCGGACCGCATCTTGCGATCGAGCTCTTCGAGGAACGCGCGCTTGTTGAGGCAGCCGGTGAGGCCGTCGGTGGTGGCCATCTCTTCGAGGCGCTTGACCGCCTGCGCGTTCGAGAGCGCGACCGCGAGCTGGTTCGCGAGGACCTGCAGCGTCGGGCGCACCTGATCGCCGAAGGCCGCCGCGCGCTCCGCCGCGAGGGTGAGCGTGCCGATCGCGTCCTCGCGCACCACGAGCGGGAGGATGAGCAGCGACTGCACGCCCTTGAAGGAGTGCCGCTTGGTGAAGACGACCTGCTGCCGCGGATCGAAGTGCCCGCGGTAGGGCAGGTAGTGCCGGTTCTTCACCGCCATCGCGGTGAGCGACGTGTTGTCGCGGAAGGTCAGGTCGCGCAGCTCTTCCGCGCCGACACCGATCGCCTTGCGCACGCGGTGCCGGCGATCGTCCGCGTCGTAGAAGGTCACCGCCGCCAGATCGTAGGGAGCGATCTCCGCCGCCGCTTCGAGGCCCGCGTCGAGCACCGCGTCCTCGTCGAGCGCGGCGCCGAGCTTCGTCGACGCGCGGTGCAGGATCGTCTGCTCGCGCTTGGTGCGCTCGAGCTGCACGAAGACGCGTTCGTTCTCGACCGCGCGGAGCACCTGCGCGAGCGCGCCTTCGAGCGCGATCTCGTCGCTCTCGGTGAACGGCCGCTCTTCGAGGCGATCCGCGCAGAGCACGCCGCGCACGTGGCCGTTCTCGACGATCGGCACCCCCACGAACGCACGCACCAGCGACGGGCCTTCGTAGTAGCAGAGGCCCTTGTAGCCGGGCTTGAGGTTCTGGAGGTTCATCGTGAGCTGGCGCTTCACGACCGCGCCCACCGCGCCCTCGCCCGTCGCGAACGGACCCTCCGCGATGTGATCGCTGGAGGTCACGAGCTCCACGATGCGCAGGCGCTCGTCACCGTCGTCACGCATCAGCAGCACGCACGTGTGCAGACCGAGCGTGCGCTGCAGGAGCTGCAACACGTGGAAGACCTGGTGGTGCAGCTCCTCGAGGCTCGATCGCACGAGGCGATCCTCGTCGCGCTGACCTTCGGCCGACGGCGCCGCGACGAGGCGGAACATGCGCGCCTGCGTCTTGAGGTTCTCCTTCTCGTCGTCGAGCTCGCGGCGCGAGCGCTCCCGGACGCGTGCGATCTCGGCGCGCGTGAAGAGGAGCGACATCACGCCGAAGCAGACGAGGAACGCGCCGTGGAGGCCGAGCTCGCGCACGTCGAGACGGTCTTCGGTCACGAGGTGCACGCCGGCTTCGAGCGCGACCGCGAAGCCCACCAGCACGAGGCCCATCGGTTGACGCGAGAAGCTCGCGAGGAAGGCGACGACGACGAAGACGAGCGGGTAGAGCTCGCTCGAAAGACCGCCGCCGAGCTGCACGGCGGCGTGAGTCGCGACGAGCAGGAGCGCGCCGAGCTCGAGGTCGGCGAGCGCGGGCCCATTCGCGCTCGGCAGCGCGCGCAGCCGCGAGGCGAGGCGGGTGCCGAAGATCGCGAGCCACGCCGCGCCGACGAGCGCGTGCTCCAGACGAAGCGCGTCGAGCGGACCGGAGAACACCCCGAGCAGCACGAGCCCCGCGAACACGAGCGCGGCCACGAGGCCGTACGAGGTGCGGACGGTGCGTCGGAAGGTCAGCGCGGCATGAACGAGGGTCGTCACGGGGCTCCGTCGGGCGCAGCGGGCGCTCCCGTCGGATACCGAGTCCGCAGCCGAGGGGGCAAGAAATCGACAGACGAGCGCAGCGAAGCCCACGGGTCGGAAGGCGAGCTCGGCCACGGGAGTGCGTCGCTTTCTTGGCTTCGCGCGGCGAAGACGCGACGTTCCGCAGGTGTCCCAGCGTGTTGCGTACGATCCGCCCGAGCCTGCGCGTAGCCGCCCCGTGTGGGGTCTTCCGTTCGCGATCTTGCTGGTCGCGATCGTCACGGTGCCCGCGAAGATCCTCGACTACCGCGGGCTGCCGCGGCTGCGCGCGCTGGAGACGCAGCTCGACCGCGTGCGCGCCGAGAACGAGCGCATCGAGCGCGAGGTGCACGCGCTCCACCGTCAGGTCGACGCGCTGCGCAGCGATCCGCACGCCCTCGAACGGGTGGCGCGCGACGAGCTCGGGATGTTGCGCGAAGGCGAGCTGGTGTTTCAGTTCCCGGACTGATCGCGCCGACACGCGTCGATTGCTCCGCTCGCCCGAGCCGCTCCGCTCGAAGCGCCGCTCGCCGGCAGCACGCGAAACGCGCGCGGGTCCGTCACGGGCCTGCTACATTTCGACGGTCCCCTCCCCTCGCACGACCACTTGCACGAGCGGGAGCCGACAGGTGTTCGTGTCCGAGCTGACCTACCGCGCACGGCGGATCCTCTACGCGACGGTGACCGAGTACATCGCGACCGGCGAGCCCGTCGGCTCTCGAACGCTCGCCAAGCGCTACGGGATCAACCTCTCGCCCGCGACCATCCGCAACGTGCTCGCGGACCTCGAAGAGTGGGGCTACCTGCGGCAGCCCCACACGAGCGCGGGGCGTGTCCCGACCGATCGCGGCTTCCGGGTCTTCGTCGACGCGCTCGTGCAGATGCGCGACGTGACGGCGGAGGATCGCGCCGCGGTGTTGCAGCGGCTGCGTGGGCTGCAGACGGCGTCGGACGTGCTGCACGAAGCCGGCGAGGTGCTCAGCGCGCTCACCGGCGCGGCGGGCGTGGTGACTGCGCCGAAGGCCGAACAAGAACAGCTCGCGCAGCTCCGCTTCATGCGCCTGCGCGCGGATCAGCTCCTCGTGGTGCTCGTGACGCGGAGCGGCGTGGTCGAGAACCGCGTCGTGCAGTCGCCGGTGGACGTCGACGAGCGCGAGCTCGAGCGCGTGAACAACCTGCTCGCCGAGCTGCTCGCGACCCAGCAGCGCAGCTTGCTCTCGGTGCGCGACGCGCTGATCGCACAGATGGCGCTCGATCGCGGGACCGTCGAGCAGCTCCGAACGCACGCACGACGCATGGTCGAAGCCGCGTTCGACGACGGGCGTCCGACCAAGGTCGTGATCGAAGGTCAGGGCCGCCTCTTCGATCGGCCGGAGTTCCTCGATGCCGACAAGATCCGGAGCTTCCTGCGTGCGTTCGACGACAAGGAGCGGCTCGTCGAGCTGCTCGATCACACGCTCGCTTCCGGCGGCGTGCGGGTGTTGATCGGCCACGAGGCCGGTCTCGGCGCCATGGAGGACGTGGGGCTCGTCGCGACCTCGTACGGCAGCCGCGAGGCGTCGGGCACCCTCGGCGTCATCGGGCCGACCCGCATGGACTATGCGAAGGTGGTGCCGCTCGTGAGCTTCACCGCGCGCGTGATGAGCGACGTGCTCGCCGGACGGGCGATCGGGGACGACCGCCCGGACGAGCGAGACGATCGCCGAGACGCCGATCGCTCGGACGACGAACGCGACGCCGAACGCGACGACGAGGAAGACGAGCGCGACTGATCCGAGCACACACCGCTCCCCAGACGGCGCGCGGTAGGCGCACGGAGCTCGGGACGTGTGAGCGCGGCGCCGGAGCGAAACGAACGACGGCGGGCCGAGCCCTCGTCTGGCTCTGCCGGTCGTCCAGACGTTGAAGCGCGCGCGGGCTCGTCCTACTCTCGCCCGCCGACCCCAGAGGACGACGTGAACGACGAGCACGAACCGCAAGACGCGCCCGAATCGCAGCCGAGCCCCGCGCCGAACCCCGGCGTCGCCGAAGCCGATCCGGCCGACCCGGTCGACCCCGTGGAGGCCGAGCTCGCGGCCCTGCGCGCCGAACGCGACAAGCTCAAGGACCACCTCCTTCGCACCGCGGCGGACTACGACAACTTCCGCAAGCGCACCAAGCGTGATCTCGACGACGCGAAACGCCGCGCGAACGAAGACGTTCTGCGCGAGATCCTGCCCGTGATCGACAACCTGGAGCGCGCGCTCGGTGCCGCCGACACCGCCAAGGACATCGACGCGGTGAAGGAAGGCGTGCGGATGGTGCTCCGTGGCTTCGACGAGGCCGCTCAGCGCCTCAACCTGAGCCGCGTACCCGCTCTCGGGCAGCCCTTCGATCCGAACGTGCACGACGCGATTCAGCAGCTCGAGACGGACGACCACGAGCCCGGCACCGTCGTGGCCGAGGTGGTCCCGGGCTACAAGCTCGGGGACCGCTTGCTGCGGGCCGCGCTCGTCGTGGTGTCGCGCGCCAAGAGCTGATCGCGGCTCCGCGGAGTGCGCCTCCGCCAGCGGGGGGGACCGATTCCGCATCGCCCGCGTCCCCGATCTCGCGTGACGAACGGGGCGCGTCCTCCCCCGGTTGGGGGGGGCGAAAAGGTGCGTCAGGCCGGGAGGTTCCACGACTCTTCTCCACGCGCTGCGTGCTATCGTCGCCCGCCATGGGGAAGGTCATCGGCATCGACCTCGGGACCACCAACTCGTGCGTCGCGTTCTTGGAGAACGGCGAGCCGGTGGTGATCCCGAACGCGGAGGGCTCGCGCACGACCCCCTCCGTCGTCGGCTTCACACGCGAAGGCGAGCGACGCGTCGGCTCGGTGGCGAAACGTCAGGCGGTCACGAACCCCGAGAACACCGTGTTCGCGGTCAAGCGCCTGATGGGTCAGGAGTACGACAGCGACGACGTGAAGCGGCACCGTGATCTGGTGCCGTACCGCGTGATCCAGAACACGAACGGCGACGCGTGGGTGCACGCGGGTGGCAAGGACTACAGCCCGCCCGAGATCAGCGCGTTCATCCTGCAGACGATGAAGGACGTCGCCGAGTCGTACCTCGGCGAAGAGGTCACCGAAGCCGTCGTGACGGTGCCCGCGTACTTCAACGACGCGCAGCGCGCCGCGACCAAAGCCGCCGGC
>CALJLK010000231.1 GCA_937982655.1 uncultured Sandaracinus sp. | reverse complement strand
TGCCCCGTGGGGGAGGGTCTGGCGACAGACCCTCAAGGAAGCTGAAGAGAAGCTCAGACCGCCGCGGGATGCTCGCCGTCCTGCGGCGGCTGCGCCTCTTCACGCGCGGGCGGCCAGAGCACCAGCAGCAGGTAGCCGAGCGCGGCGATGAAGTAGTTCCGGATGCGGCGCAGGATGCCAACCGTGAGCCCGGCCGAGAAGCCGAGGCCGATCGCTTCGAAGACGAACGCGTGTCCGCCCTCGAAGGCCCCGAGGCTGCCCGGGATGAAGACGAAGCTCGCGCTGCTGAGCATGCCGGAGGCGGCCGCGAAGTACGCCTCGAAGATGTGGATCTCCTCCCCGAGCAGGATCACGCAGACCCAGACGTCGACCGCGCGCAGCAACCGTCCGATCAGATGCGCGGTGAACGAGAGGTAGAAGCGGCTCTTCTTGCCACGCCAGGCCTCGGCGAGGATCGTGTCGATGCGCCGGAGCTTTCCGAGGGTCTTGTCGGACAGCTTCACGCGGAAGATCCGCGTGATGCGCATCACCTGGGTGACGAAATCACCTTTGTATTGGCGCCAGACGATCCACGAGAGCGCGGCGAGCCACGGCACGATGAGGGCGACGGTCGTGATCACGAGCCCGGTCGTGTCCGCCAGCACCCAGACCCCCGACAGCGTCCCCACGACCATGAAGACCATGCTCGCGAGGAAGAAGACCGTCTTGTCGAGCAGGACGAGCCCCGTCGCCTCCGCACCCCCGAGATCGCGCTTGAGCAGCATCGCCTTGATCGGCTCGCCGGCGACGTTCCCGAAGAACGAGAGCATGTTCACGGACTCGCCGGCGGAGCGGATGAGGAACATCTTCCCCCAGCTCACGCGGCGCTCGCCGGACTGCAGGATCCACGAGCCGGTGGTCGCGCACGCGCGCCAGGTGAGCGCGACCGCCACGAGCCAGAAGAAGCCCCAGCCCACCGTGCGGATGTTCTTCGCGACCTCGGCCGGGCCCGCTCCCCACAAGAAGCCGCCGAGCAGCGCCACGCCGAGCAGCGTGAGAAACGTCTTGAGCGCGATGTTCTTCCACGAGCGCGGGGGCTTGCGCTTGGGGCGCTCGAGCACCTCGACCTCCGCGGGTCCTGGCGGCGACGAAGCGGCAGGGCTTCCGGTCGAATCGGCGGACTCACCGGGAGAATCGCCCGAGTCGCCCGACGATTCACCCGATGAGCCGGGCGAGGTCTCTTCCGCGGAAGCCACCGAATCCGGCCCTTCGTCCTCGCGACTCAAATCGGGTATCCGTACCAGGGGTCCATCTCGTCCCGGAGGATCTGCGTCATCTTCTCGACGTCCTCCGGCCGGAGCACCTCACGGAACCCACCGACCTTGCCCTTGCGCGCCTTGAACGAGTCCGGATCGTTCGGGTCGCCGGGCTGCAGGCGCCGCGTGTCGTACTGACCGGCCGCCTCGCGCTCGCGGAGCTTCTCGATCTGGTTGTACTCGACCGCCTCGCGGATGAGCTCGTCGGTCACGTCGGGCACGCCGACGAAGTCGATCATCTTGCGGACCGCCGCGTGAGGATCGGCGCGCATGTCCTCGTAGCGCAACAACATCAGCTCGGACGGAACGTCGCGGTTCTTCGCCCAGATGTTGTAATAGCGGATCATCGTGTGGAACGAGCCGCGCGGGTTCCAGATGAACTCGTCGAGCGACATGTTCGGATCGACCTTCCACCGCTTGGTCACCTGCAGGTGGAGCGACACGATCGCGTCGCGCGGATCGCGCACCAGCAGCATGACCTTGCGACCGGCGTAGCGGCGCTTGTGCTCGCGGAGCTGCTCGGGCGTCTTCCAATGCGGCGCGTCGTCGTGGAAAGGACGGATGCGCGGGATGCGCGGCTCGAAGTCCTTGAGGTGCTCGAGCTCCAGCGGCGGCGCGCCGACCACGCCGTAGTGTTTGGTCAGCGCGGTGTGGAGCTGGAGCTTGGCCCAGGTGCCGCCACACTTGGGGAACCAGAGCATGAAGACTTCCGCGCGGCGGTTGAGGTAGTAGCGGTACGGCGACCACCGCTCCACGAAGCGCGAGGTCACCGGATGGACCGCGGAGCGGAACCCCTGCGGCGCCAGCGCGACCAGCTTCATCGTGACCTTGTCGATGGGCCCGGACGTCATGGCGCGCGAAGTTAGCAGGCGTCACGGACCCACGCACGCTGCCCTCCGAGACACCGGAAGCGTTCGTAAACACTCGCGTTTTGACAGCCCGAAGCCCCCGCCTATACTCGCGCGCTCTCGAGCTTTCCCGTTTCGATCCCACGCGTGCGACGACGATGCGTGAGCGAGCCGGGGCTCTCGGCCGACGTCGCCGAGCGTGACGCGTTCGATGGATCGTCCTCCAGGAAACCAGGCATGACCGAGCAGACCGCCGCCCCGACGGCCACGAAGAAGGCACACATCGTCGGGTCGTCGACCACGAAGGTCTGGACGCTGAGCCCGGTCGAACGGCTCGCGCGGCTCTTTGCGTCGCATCGCATCCCGGTGGCGGCGACCGAGGCGGAGCTGGAAGGCGCGACCGACGTGATCGGCGTGCTCGGCGATCACGTCTACGAGCCGACGCTGATCGTGAACCTGATCGGCGATCCGAACACCGTGCTCTGCACCGAAGAGGGCCGCCCGGTCGCCTTCCACGTGCCCGCTTCGCTCGCACCCGCGGCCTTCGAGGCGCTCGCGTCGGGCACGATGAGCGACGCGCTCCGCGCCGCCACCAAGCGCGTCGAGCCCAAGGACCTCGCGTACAACAAGCAGCTCCGAAAGCGCGCCACGCCCTTCGTGCTGCCGGTCACCGAAGACACGAAGCGCGCGATCGAGAAACGCATCTTCGCGGGCTCGTACAAGGGCGTCACCGACCTCGCGACGAAGTACCTCTTCCCCTGGCCGGTCCGACAGCTCACCCACCTCGCGGCCGCGCTGCGCCTGCGCCCCAACCACGTCACCACGATGAGCCTCGGGCTCACGCTGCTCGCGACCTGGCTCTTCTGGGAAGGGCGCTTCGTGACGGGCGTGATCGCGGCCTGGGGCATGTGCCTGCTCGACTCCGTCGACGGCAAGCTCGCGCGCTGCACGATCACCTCGTCGAAGCTCGGCGACGTCTTCGACCACGCGATCGATCTCATCCACCCGCCCTTCTGGTGGTGGGCCTTCATGGTCGGCCTCGGGCCCGCGTTCGCCGAACATCCGTACGCGGACCTCGTCTTCTGGACGATCATGATCCTCTACGTCGCGCAGCGGCTCCTCGAGGCCTTCTTCATCGTGATGTTCAAGCTCGAGATGCACATCTGGCGGCCCTTCGACAGCGCCTTCCGGCTCGTGACCGCGCGTCGCAACCCGAACCTGCTCGCGCTCACGATCGCGGTCGCGATCGGCCGCCCGCTCGAGGGCATGCTCTTCGTCGGGGCGTGGACCGCAGCGAGCTTCGCCGTGCATCTCCTGCAAGTGCTGCAGGCGTCGATCGCGAAGTCGATGGGCAAACCGATCGTCTCCTGGCTCACTCAGGAACCTTGAGGGTCTGACGCCGAACCCCGTCGCACGTAGGGCGGCTCGCGATACCCGGCTATGCTCATCTCCCCGGAAGCCGAACGATGATCCGACGCGCCATCCTCCTCGCCGCGGGCCGTGGCGCGCGCCTCGCGCCCTACACCGACGATCTCCCGAAGTGCCTGCTGCCGCTCGGCGCGGGCACGCTGCTCAGCCGTCAGATGGACGCGTGCGTGTCGGTGGGCATCGACGAGCTGGTCCTCGTGACGGGCTACGAGCACGAGAAGATCGAGCGCGAGGTCGCGCGTTGGATCTCGGCCGGCGGCGACGCGAACGTGCGCACCGTCTACAACCCATTCTTCGCGACCACGAACAACATGTTCTCGCTCCTGCTCGCGCGGCACGAGATGGACGCGGACTTCCTCGTGGTGAACGCGGACAACGTCTTCTCGAACGACGCGCTGCGCACGATCGTGACCGACGACGCGCACGCGATCCTGGTGCCGGTCGCGATCCACGAGGCCTACGACGCGGAGGACATGAAGGTCCGCGTGGTGGACGGAAAGATCGTCGAGATCGCCAAGACCATCCCGCTCCACGAAGCGGCGGGAGAGTCGATCGGTGTGCGCGCCTTCCGCGGCGAGGGCCGCGCGCTCCTCTCCGACGAGCTCGAGGCGATGGCGCGCGACTCCGATCCCGCGAAGGCCTGGTACATCACCGCCGTCTCGCGCATCGCGGCGCGCGGCGGTCCGGTGGGCGCGCTCTACCTCGACTCGAACGCCTGCATGGACGTCGACTTCCCCGAGGACCTCGAGCGCGCCCAGCGCGAGTTCGGGTGAACGCGCGGACCGGCCGCCGGCTTGCTCGCGCGGAGTGCGGTGCCTCGTCGACACGACGAGGACGTTGCCGCCCCGCACGACGTCAGGGCAGACGCCGACACGACGTCAGGGCTCGGGATCGCCGATCAGGTAGCGCGCCCCCGACCCTCGCTTCGCCGCGCGATCGCCCGCGTTGTAGAGCGCACAGCTCTTCATCGAGAGGCAGCCGCAGCCGATGCAGCCGTCGAGGCGATCGCGCAGGCGCACGAGCCCCTCGATGCGCGCGTCGAGGGTGGCGCGAAAGCCTCGTGAGAGTCGCTGCCAGTCGTGTTTGGTCGGCGTGCGACCGTCCGGGAGCGACGCGAGCGCCTCGCGGATCTCGCCGAGCGTGAGCCCGAGCTCCTGCGCCGCACGCACGAACGCGACGCGTCGCAACGAGCTGCGCGCGTAGCGTCGCTGACCACCGCGCGTGCGCTTCGACACGAGCAGCCCCTCCTTCTCGTAGAAGCGTAGCGCCGAGGTCGCGAGCCCGCTGCGCGCGGCGAGCTCGCCGATCGTGAGCGTGGGACCGAGGGGTCCGTCGTGCGCGTCGTCAGTCCCGTCGTCGTCGGTGTGATCGGAGGAATCGGAGGCCATGCGGTCGATTGTCCCTTGACTTGAAGTTAACTTCAACTCGCAGGCTCCGTTCATGCGACGACGAATCGAGTACCGAGACCTGCACCACGCGCTCACCCGCATGACCGGCGCGGAGAAACACGCCCCGAGCGCGACCTCCACCCTCGACGCGCTCTACGTGCTCTACGACCGCGTCCTGGACGTGGCTCCGGAGCGCCGCGACGATCCCGATCGCGACCGCTTCGTGCTCTCCAAGGGCCATGGCCCGATGGCGTACTACGCCGTGCTCGCCGCGCGCGGGTTCTTCCCGCCCGAGGTGCTCGACGGCTTCGGTGGTTTCGACTCCCCGCTCGGCCACCACCCCGACCGAAGCCACGTGCCGGGCGTCGAGGTGAGCAGCGGCTCGCTCGGACACGGCCTGCCGATCGCGGTCGGGATCGCGCTCGCGCTCCGCGCGAAGCGCCAACACGCGGACGTCGCGCGGCTGGACGTCTCGCGACCCCACGAGGCCACGGTCGCGCCGCGCTCGCCCCGCGTCGTCGTGATGCTCGGAGACGCGGAGCTCGACGAGGGCAGCAACCACGAGGCGATCGCGTTCGCTGCGCGCGCCCAGCTCGACTCGTTGACCGCGATCGTGATCGACAACGACTCCGCCAGCCTCGGCTGGCCGGGCGGGATCGCGACCCGTTTCGAAGGCGAAGGCTGGCTCGCGCGCACCGTCGACGGCCGCGATCACGGAGCGCTGGAGCGCGCGCTCGTCGCGCCGCCCGGGAGACCGCTCGCGGTGATCGCGAAGGTCGAGCCGAAGCACGGCTGACGCACGAGACCAGCACGCGCTCCGCAGCGCACACACGCCGCGTGCGCTCCGCCGCTCGCACTCCGCTCGCACTCCGCTCGCACACCGCAGCTCGCACACCACCGCTCGCGCACCACCGCGTGCACCTCGCCGCGCGCACCGCCAACACCACCGCCCACCCGAAGGAGCCCCGCCATGGACACGATGAGAGATCGTTTCGTCACGCTCACGCACGCCGCGCTCGATCGCGATCCGAAGGTCGCGCTCGTGCTGGCCGACATCTCGGTGCCCGCGTTCGAGCCGGCGCGTTCACGGCATCCCGATCGTGTGATCAACGTCGGCATCCGCGAGCAGCTCATGCTCGGCGTCGCGGGTGGGCTCGCGATCGAGGGAATGCGGCCCATCGCTCACTCGTACGCGCCGTTCCTGGTCGAGCGAGCGTACGAGCAGCTCAAGGTTTCGCTCGGTCACCAAGGCGTCGGCGCGATCCTCGCGAGCGTCGGTGCGTCGTACGACTGGTCTGCGGGCGGACGCACCCACCACGCACCGGCCGACGTCGCGCTGCTCGACGCGTTGCCGGGCTGGCACGTGCAGGTGCCCGGTCATCCCGACGAGGTGCCGCCGCTCTTCTCCGACGCGCTCGCTCGCCGCGAGTCGGTGTACCTGCGCCTGTCGACCCGCCAGAACGCGACGCCGCGCGAGATCGTGCCCGGTCGTTTGCACGTCGTGCGGCGTGGACGTCGCGGCACCGTGATCGCGGTCGGTCCGATGCTCGATCCCACGCTCGCCGCGATCGAAGGACTCGACCTCACGGTGCTCTACGCCACCACGGCGCGCCCCTTCGACGCCGCCACGCTCCGCGAGGCGATGCCGCCCGCGCCCACCGTCCTGCGGTCGTTCGCGTCGCACGACGTCGCGCTCGTGGAGCCCACGGTCGAAGGCACCTCGAGCCACGTCGTGTCCGCCGCGCTCGTCGATCGTCCCCACCGACTGCTCGCGCTCGGGGTGCCGCGCGTCGAGCTGCGCCGCTACGGAACCCCCGAGGACCACGACCGCGCCTACGGCCTCGACGCGCGTGGCCTCGCCGAGCGGCTCACGCGATTCTTTCGGTAGAGCACGCGGCGGTCGCGCCTCGCCGCGTCGAACGATCCGCGTCGACGAACACGAGCGAACCGTGCGACGCGCGTGTGCGAGCGGTCGCCGCGTGCGTGTGTCTCCATCGGTGCTCTACTTGCCGCATGGGCCGGCCTCGCGACTTCGACGTCGACGCCGCGCTCGACGCCGCGGTCGAGCTCTTCTGGCGACAGGGGTACGAAGCGACGTCGGTGCGTGGGCTCGCGGACGCGATGGGGATCCAGCTCGGCAGCTTCTACGCGGCCTTCGAGAGCAAAGACGTCTGCTTTCGGCGCGCGCTCGCGCGCTACGTCGCGACGCAGGGCCTGCCGACCAAGCCGAGCCCGGACGCGATCCGCACGTGGCTCCTCGCGATCGTCGATCCGTCGCGACAGCCGCGCGGGTGCCTCCTCGTCGCGAGCGCGGGCGAGCACCCTGCCCTCACGCCGGAGAGCCGCGCGTTCGTGGAGCGGCAGCTCCGCGCGATGCAGGACTTCTTCACCGCGTGCCTCCACGAACGAACGAGCGCGCGCGACGACGCCGCGCTGCTCGTGAGCACGGTGCTCGGCATCCACGTGATGGCGCGCGCGGGCGTCGCGTCGACGGAGCTCGACCGCATCGCCCGCCGCGCGCTCGACGTCGTCGCGCTCTGATCGCCAACATCACGACGAAGGCCGCCCGGTCTCCCGAGCGGCCTCCGTACGTTCTTCTCGTGTCGACCCGCGCGCGACGATCAGCGCCGACGACGCCGCACCAGCGCGAGCGCGACGAAGATCAGACCGAGCGCACCGCTCGAGCTCGAACCGCCCGCCGCGCAGCCCGCGCCGCCCGCGAACCCGCCGAGCGTCGGCTCGGTGCCCGCGTCGACCTCCGCGCCCGAATCGACGCCCGCGTCGGTCGCGACGCCGCCGTCCTCGGTCACACCGCCGTCCTCGGTCATGCCGCCGTCCGGCATGCCCGCGTCCGGCATCACGACGTCTTCCGGATCGAGGTAGTCCGGGATGCCGTCGCCGTCGGAGTCGCCGATGCCCTCCTCGCGGTCGCCGCGCGTGTCGCCGTCCGCGTTGTCGTCGAGCCAGTTGTCCGCGTCGTCGCCGTCCACGTCCTCGCCCGCGGTGCGGCTGTCCGCGATCTCGCGCGTGGTCGGGATCGAGTCTCCGTCGTCGTCCGCGTCGAGGTGATCCTCGATGCCGTCGTCGTCGGTGTCTCGGCAGGTGCCGCTCGGGCACTCGTCGCGCGTCTCGAGACCGTCGCCGTCGTCGTCGACGTCGAGGTGATCCGGGAAGCCGTCGAAGTCGGTGTCGATCGCGCCGGATCCCTCGTCGAGCGTGGAGACTCCGTCGCCGTCGTCGTCCGCGTCGAGCTGGTTCGGACGCGTGTCCGCGTCGGTGTCGGGGCACGAGGTCGCGCCGGGGCACTCGACCGCGGTCGGGATCCCGTCGCCGTCGTCGTCCGGATCCTCGAAGTCCGGCGTTCCGTCTTCGTCGGTGTCGCGACACGGCTCGCTCGGGCACTCCTCGGTGTCCGGGAAGCCGTCGCCGTCGGTGTCGTCGACGTCGCTCACGGTGAAGGTCGACGTCGCCGTCGCCTCGTTGCCCGCCTCGTCGGTCGCCACCGCGGTCGCGGTGTGATCGCCCTCCGCGAGGTCGCTCGTCGCGCGCACGCTCCATCGACCTGCCGCGTCCGTGGTGACGGTGCCGATCTCGGTGCCGCCGATCGAGACCACCACGCTCGCCCCCGGCTCCGCGGTGCCGACGATCGTCGGTCGCGGGCCCGGAACCGTCGCGCCGTCCGCCGGCGCGTCGATCGCGACCTCGGTCTCGGTGTCGACCCCGAACGAGCCCGCGTCCGTCGCGGAGTCTCCGTCGAAATCCGTCGCGACCGCACGCACGGTGTGGGTGCCGTCCGCGAGCGTCGCGCTCACCTCGATCGACCAGTCACCGTCCTCGTCGGCGGCGACCGTCCCGATCAGCGCGCCG
>CALJLK010000230.1 GCA_937982655.1 uncultured Sandaracinus sp. | reverse complement strand
GTTCGGCGTCGTCGTTCGGCGTCGTCGTTCGGCGTCGTCGTTCGGCGCTCGGCGCCCGTGCAGCGCCCGTTCGGTGCCGTTCGTGGGTCATCCACACCCATCGCGGATTGATTCCAGCGTGGCGAGGCGGTACACGCGCCGTCCCATGGCTCTCGATCCGGAATCCGTCGGCAAGCTGTCCCCCGAGCTCGTGCACGAGTACGAGTGGCGCGACGTGGTGCTCTACGCGCTCGGCGTCGGCGCGACGCTCGACGAGCTCGACTTTCTCTACGAGAAGCGCGGGCCGAAGGTGCTGCCGACCTTCGCGGTCATCCCGACCTTCGCGGCGTGCGAGGCGCTCTTCGAGGCGGTCGGAGGTGACTTTCGCGGCGTCGTGCACGGTGCGCAGAAGATCACGCTGCACGCCCCCTTCGCGCCGAGCGGGAAGCTCGTCACGGTCGGCAAGGTCGCGGGCGTCTACGACCTCAAGCGGCTCGCGCAGGCGGTCTTCACGACCGAGACGCGCGACGCGAAAGGCACGCTGCTCTGCGAGACGGAGTGGCTGATCCTCTACCGCTTCGACGGCGGCTTCGGCGGTCCGCGCCCGCCCGCGAGCCCGAAGCTTCGTCCGCTCGAGCGCGACGCGGACTTCACGCGCAGCGAGACGACGAGCCGTGAGCAAGCCGCGCTCTATCGGTTGAGCGGTGACCTGAACCCGCTGCACGTCGACCCCGAGCTCGCCACCGAGGTCGGCTTCGATCGTCCGATCCTCCACGGGCTGTGCACGTTCGGCTACGTCGGTCGCGCGGTGGTGCGCGAGCGCTGCGGCGGCGACCCGACGCGGCTGCGCGAGCTCTTCGGGCAGTTCAAGCGCCCCGTGTGGCCGGGCGACACCTTCGTGACCCGCGGCTGGGAGGAGGAGGGGCGCGTGCTGCTCGCGACCGAGACGAAAGAGAGCCCGGAAGAGGTCGCGTTCACGGGCTACGCGCACGTCGTGTGACGGGACACGCTCGTCCAGCGAACGAGCCGGCGCGCGCGTGGTCTGTCACGGTGTGCGCGTGAAGTGGGTGGTCGTCACGATCTTGCTCGGCGCGTGCGCGACGGACGCGGGGCCGTTCGATGCGGGCGATGCGAGCGAGCGCGACGCACCCGAGAGCCCCTTCGACGCGACGACGGACGCGCCTTCGTCGGACGCGCCTGCGTTGGATGCACCCGAGCTCGATGGACCGGTCGTGGACGCGTCGGCGGACGCGACGCTCGACGCAGCGGCGCCGGGGGACTCGGGACTCGACGCGTCGCGTTGCGTTGCGTTGTCGGTCGGCGCCTACGAGGTCGACGGCGCCATCCCCACCGCGTGTCCGGCGGGCGAAGGCGACGCACCGCCCGCGCCGGTGCTCTCGTACGCGAGCGCGTGTCGAGTCCGGATCGATCCCGATCCCGTGCTCGAGGATCGCCTCGTGATCGAAGGTGAGCTCCAGGTCGACGGCGTGTCGCTCGAGGGAACGCTCCTCCTCAACGGGGTCGAGACGGCGTGTGCCGGCTTCGTCGAGGACGAAGTGATCGCGCTCGACTGCGGCGAGTGCGACATCCGCCTTCGCGCGCGTCGTGGCACGTGAGGCGCGCGGAGCACGGCCGGACCTGCGCTGGCGTGTGCGCGGGCGCGCGGCTCGTGAGTCGGTGAGACGGCACGAGGTTGACCCCACGCGCGGCTCGCGCATCCTTGGCCGCGATGATCCTCGAGCATGCCTACACGATCGACGACGCCGACGCGGTCGCCCGTCTGCACTGTCTGGCGGACTACTGGTACGCCAAGCACGGCGTGAAGGCGCGCTGGGAGGGCAGCGACGTCTTCTTCGACGGCAAGGTGATGGGCGTGAGCTTCTCGGGGAAGGTCCAGATCCGCGGCGGCCGCGTGCACGCGGACGTGAAGGCGGGTTTCCTCGCGGAGAAGCTCGGCGCGAAGGCGTACGTGCAGCGCAAGCTCACCGACTACCTCGATCCCTCGAGGACGGTCGAAGAGCTGCGCGCGCGCGTCTGAAGCGGAGCTGGCGGACGTCGACGACGTCGACGTGGTGGTCGTGGTCGTGGTCGTGGTCGTGATCGGCGACGATGACGATCGACGACTGACGACGACTGACGACTGCGGGCGCGAACGCCGCGCGAACACGCTCGAACGAAGCCGACGTCGCGCCACTCCACACGGCCACGGCCCGCGACGAGGTTCGTGCGGGCCGTGAGCGGTGGGCGCGACGCCGGAGCGTCGTCAGAGCGTCGTCGCCGGAGACGCGGCTCCCTCAGCGCGCCGAGCGGCGACGCTGCGGGATGATCTGGATGCGGCGCTGGGCGCCTTCGCCCTGCGACATCGTCGTGACGCCCTCGAGCTTCGCGAGCGAGAGGTGGATCACGCGGCGATCGCGCGCGCTCATCGGCTGCAGCGTGATCGTGCGACCCTCGGTGACCGCGCGCTTCGCTTCGCGCTTGGCGAGCGTGACCAAGCCCTGCTCGTGGCGCTCGCGGTAGTCGCCGCTGTCCACCACGATGTGCCGCCGGCTCTCGGGCGTGCGGTTCAGGATCTTGTTGAGCACGAACTGGAGCGCGTCGAGCGTCGCGCCCTTCTTGCCGATCGCGCGCCCGGCGTCGCGGCCGGTGATGTCGAGCACGATCTCTTCTTCGTCCTCCGCGCGGACGTCGACGTCCACGTCGAGGTCCATCAGCTCGAGGATCTCGTCGAGGAGCTCGGCGGCTTCTTCCGCCTTGCCCTCGTCGTCGTGTGCTTCGCTGGCGGCGGCAGGAGCCCGGGGCTTTTCCGGTTTCTCCGGGGCCGTCCCCGTCACGAAGAGCGCGCCATCTTGCGGCTTGTCTTTGCGATCATCCACGCCGTTGCCTCTTCTTCGCAGTCTTGCGCTCGAGGCGGCGGGCCGTGCGGGAGCTGCCCCAACTGCCGATGGCAGGCTCCAGGCCGCTCGCCTCGCTCGAGTCGTCGTCGTCTCCCTCGTCGTCCGGGCCGTCCGGCGGCGGGGGGTTGGCTTTCTGATGCGCTTCTTCCCGGTCCAGCTTCGCGTAGATCATCTTCTGCTGGAGCATCGTGAGCGCCGAGTTCGTCACCATGTACAGGCAGAGACCGGCAGGCAGGAAGAGCATGAACGCGCCGATCATGATCGGCATGAAGTACATCATCATCTTCGCCTGAGCGGGGTCCATCGTCGTCGGCGTGATGCGCTGTTGGACGTGCATCAGGAGCGCGACGAGACCGGGCAAGACGAAGAAGGGATCGGGGGCCGAGAGGTCGGTCCACCAGAGCGCGAAGGGCGCGTGATAGAGCTCGATGTTGGTCGAGAGCGATCGATAGAGCGCGAACCACACCGGCATCTGGAGCAGCGAGGGAAGACAACCCGAAGCCGGGTTGATCTTCTCCTTGCGGTACAGCTCCATCATCGCCGCCGCTTTCTTCTCGCGGTCGTCGGCGTACTTGGCGTTGAGCTCGTCGATCTGCGGCTTGATCTTCCGCATCCCGGCCATCGACCGGAAGCTCTTCATCGTCAGCGGGTAGAAGACGAGCTTCACCAGCAGCGTGAGCAGGATGATCGCGAGGCCCCAGTTGCCCACGAAGCCCTGGATGAGCCCGAGCAGATCCGTGAGGCCGTCGGCGATGAAGGAGAACCAGCCGAGGTCGATCACCTCCACGAGGTGATGACCGGCCGCGCGCAGCGTGTGGCGGTCGTTGGGGCCGAGGTAGCCGACCGCGCGGGCGACGGTCGTCGCGCCGGGCTCGAGCTCCACGCGTGGGAAGCGCAGCTCGCTCTCGAAGAGCGTGCCGTGGGGATCTTCGACGGTGCCGCCGCGGAGGGAGGCGCGCAGGACGCAGCGCGCGGCGGCGGGCTCGTCGGCCGCGATGACGTTCGAGAAGTACGCGTCGGTGACGCCGGCCCACTGGACGTTCGGGCCGAAGCCCATCGCTTCGCCCGCGAGCGCGTCGCCGGTTTCGCGCTCGACCGTGCCTTCGCCGTAGCGGCAGACGCCGAAGCTCATCGCGGCCGAGGGCGCGCCGATGAAACCGGATTCTTCGGCGGACTTCGCGACGTAGTGCGCGGTGTGGAACGCGACGCCGACGGGGCGCGCGACCGCGCCGTCGTTGCGGACCTCGACGGTGCTCCAGAGCTGGTAGGGCGCGGTGCCCGCGACGACGCGCCGCGTGACGGTGAAGCCGTCGCCGCTCCAACGGAAGCGCACCTCGGTCGGGGAGACCTGCTCGCCTTCCCAGACCGCGTCGGGCGGCACGGTGACGCCGCGGATCTGCAGACGCTGCGGGTGGTACGCCTCGCGCTCGGTGGTCACGAGCGGCATCGGGGCGCCGTCGATGCGGTAGCGATCGTCCTTCGAGTGCAGCGCGACGACGCCGCTGCTGAGCGAGCTGAGCTCGGCGACGAAACGATCGGTCTCGATGGTGAAGCGGCGCTCTTGGGCCGCGCGCGCGCTCGGATCGACCGTGGTGGTCGGGGGCGGCGCGTCGTCCGTCGCATCGGTCGCGTCGGTCGCGTCGGTCGCGCTCGCTTCGCCTTCGGTGGCGGCCTCTGCGCTCGCGGCACCGTCGGTCGGAGCCTCCGGCGCGGTCGCGCTCTGCCAGAAGTACAGGCCGAGCGCGAGGGCGCCGATGACGCCTACGAAGAGGAACTGACGCTTCGGGTCATCCATGATCGAGAACGCGGAGAACGCGGGGCGGGGGAAAGGCGCGCTGTGGGGCGGCGCCGAAAGCTGCGACGGCTCGCTTTGCCAACTGCGCCGGGCTCGCGCAACCCGGCGGGTGCAATGCGTCGTGGGTCGAGCTCGCGTCGAGGAACGCGGTGGCGTGGAAGAGAGGGGTCACGCGTCGACCTCGTCGCGCGGAACGAGCTCGTCGGAGCTCGCGGGAGCCTCGTGATCGCCGGCCCCTTCGGTCGTCGCGCTCACGGAGGGCGTCGCGGCGGGGCTCGACGCCTCGGCGTTGGTGCGTGAGGCGTCGGTGCGTGAGGCGTCGGTGCGTGCGACGTCGGTGCGTGCAGCGTCGGTGCGTGCAGCACCGGTGCGTGCGGCGCCGGTTCTTGCGGCGTCGGTGCGTGCGGCCTCACGGGCACGACGGGCGGCGCGTTGCAGGTTCGACTGCGCGGAGCGGACCTCGTCGACCAAGTCGTGGAAGCCGAGCGCGTCCACGTCGAGGCCATGCTTCGCGATCGCGACGACGTCGCTCGCGGACGGGAAGAGCTCGCGGTGGCGCCGGAAGACCTCGCGCATCACCCGCTTGATGCGGTTGCGCCGCACGGCCGAGCCGAGCTTCTTCGTCACCACGATCCCGAGACGCGCGTGATCGGCGCCGACCAGCGAGGGGTGGACCATCCAGAGGAAGCGCCGCGAATGCACCTTCATGCCGCGGCTCTGGATCCGTCGGTACTCGCCACGTCGACGAACGCGATCGGCCGCCCCGAAGCTCTCGGAGCGGCCGTGTCGGAGATCCTCTTCCTGCTCCGTCATGGTCGAAGCGTCGTCGTCGAAGGTCTGCGAGCGAGTCCCTCCGCGACCGGGGTCGAGCGGAGGTCGCCAGGATGAGCAGGCCGAGGAGCTCAGGCTGAGCTCCAGCACCTGCTCACCGTGCAGCTCACTTCTTGAAGACGTCGACCGCGAGGCGCCAACGGCCCTTCGCGCGACGACGCGCGAGGACTTGCTGACCACCCTTGGTCTTCATGCGGGCGCGGAAGCCATGCGTGCGCTTGCGGTGGACTCGGCTCGGCTGATACGTGCGCTTCACGGGGAGAGCTCCGTGTGGAGGGTTGGGCCCGCTGGATTCGGCCCAGAGTTGGAACGGGCCCAGTGGGAAAGCTGGTCGGACCCGAGATGGGTCGCGAGGGGGCGGGGAGTATGCATGGCACCCTCGGTGAGTCAAGGACGAGGGATCGAAGTCGCGACACGCGAGGCGCGGGCACGACCCGTGTCTTCCATCGTCGTCGTCGACGGTGCCGCGAGCAGGCCCGCGTCGAGGAAGGAGAAGTAGCCCTCCGCGCCGATGATCACGTGGTCGAGCACCTCCACTCCGAGCAGATCGCCGGCGTCGCAGAGGCGGCGGGTGAGGGCCACGTCTTCGGGGCTCGGCTCCGGGTGACCGGACGGGTGGTTGTGGACGAAGACCACCGCGGCGGCGGCGTGTCGCACGAGCGCACGAAAGACCGTGGCCGGTTCGACGGGGCACGCGACCAGGCTCCCGGTGGAGAGGCGGAGGGTCCCGGTCGGTCGGTGTTTCGCGTCGAGAGGGATCGCGACGAAGTGCTCGACTTCCTCGCGCGCGAGCCGTGGGCGCAGCGCGGCGTCGACGTCCCGGCTCGACACGAGGCGGAGCCCCTTCGGAAGTGGGCGCGGGGTGGTGTGGAGCAGCGCGTCCAGATCGCCGAGGTGCGCTAGCAAGGTGCGCGCGAGCTGGTGCACGTCGGCGCCGACGTGACCGGTGCCGAGCAGCACGACCAGGAGGTCGGCGTCGGAGAGGGGCGTGGGGCCTTCGTCGTGGAGGCGTTCGCGGGGGCCGTGGGGCATGGCGGCGGGTAGAGCACGGCGCGTTCCGGGTGGGGCGCTGAATGAATTCGAGGGGTTGGCGGGGAGGTGGCGGCGGAATGGCGGCGGGTTGGTGGCGGCCGCCACACGTGGAGGAGTGG
>CALJLK010000229.1 GCA_937982655.1 uncultured Sandaracinus sp. | reverse complement strand
CGACGCCGACGAACATCTCGACGAAGTCCGAGCCCGAGATGCTGAAGAAGGGCACGCCCGCCTCACCCGCGATCGCGCGCGCGAGGAGCGTCTTGCCGGTGCCCGGCGAGCCCATGAGCAGCACGCCCTTCGGGATTCGTCCGCCGAGGCGCTGGAACTTCTTCGGGTCTTTCAGGAACTCGATGATCTCCTGACAATCGTCCTTCGCTTCGTCGATGCCCGCGACGTCCGCGAAGGTGACCTTGTTCTGCGACTCGTTCAGGAGCCGCGCGCGCGACTTACCGAAGCTCATCGCCTTCCCGCCCGACGCCTGCAGCTGCCGCATGAAGAAGAAGAAGATCACGAGCAGGAAGATCATCGGGAGCCACGTGACGAGGAGGCTCGTCCACAGGCCGCCTTGATCCTCGGGCATGTACTCGACCCGCACGTCGTGCTCGCGGAGCAGCGCGTCCACGCGGTCGGAGAGGCGCGCCATCGTCACCTTCCGCTCCGTGCGGTCGCCTTCGACCTTCACGACGTAGGTGAACTGACCGATCTCGTCCTGCGGCTGGATGCGCACGCTCTCGACGCGGTTCGCGACGACGTCTTGCTCGAAGATCGTGAACGCGACCGTACGCGGAGCGTCGTCCTTCGCCACCAAATTCCAGATGGCGACGAACATGAGGATGAGCAGGACCCAAAGGAGAAGGGTCTTGTGGCTTTGCTTCACGGGGACCTCGGAGAGCAGACGGCCGCGCGCGACGGCGGCTTCGAGAATGACACGAAAGCCAACGCCATGCCGAACGAAAGGCCGAACGACGGCCATTCGAAAAACGTTCCTGGGCCACGGGGTGGATCCAGGCAAGTGCCCGTGGCGGCATGGTTTCCGACGTGCGGGGGATCAGTCGTCCCCTCGTGGGGAGCGTGACTTCGTTCGGCGTCGATGGCGCGTGATCCCGACCTCCGAGTCGGCGCGGAGGACCCCTGCCTCGATGCGCGCTCCGCGCCCCTCGCCGAGCACCACGCGGCCGTGACCCGCGCGCACGATTCCGTCCAGCTCCGCGAGGGCGCCGCTCCGCGCCGGGCCGAGCTCTTCGAGCCACGCACGGAGCAGCTCGCGTCGGGTACCGCTCGACGCCGCACGGAGCACCGAGAGCCGGAGGCCTTCTCCCGTTTCCGCGCGGATCCGCCAGCGCCGAGCCTGCGCCCGCACCGCTGCGGATCCCCAGCGTGCCTCTTCGGCAAGGCCCGCCAGGTGCTCGGCCGCGCGAGGATCGATCGCCTCGATCGCCGAGCCGAGGGCGCGGATCTGGACCCGCTCGTAGCGCAGATCCTCGTTGGAGGGATCGTCGACGTAGGCGTGGCCCCCCGCCGCGAGCCACGCACGCAACGTGGCGCGTCGCTGTCCGAGCAGCGGCCGCACCACTCCGTCCGCGCGACGCCACGCGATCCCCCGCAGCGCCGAGAGCGACTTCCCACGCACCGCCGCCGCGAGCACCGTCTCGGCTTGGTCGTCGAGGGTGTGCCCCACCGCGATGCGCGAGGCCCCGGTGCGCGCCGCCACCTCGCGGAGCGCGGCATAACGCGCGTCGCGCGCCGCCGCTTGAACACTTCGTCCCTGAAGCTCCAGCGTCACCCGTACCCGCTCGAACGGCACGTCCAGCTCACGACCGAGCGCCTCGACCAGATCGAGCTCGCGCGCCGCCTCGGGACGCAGGCCGTGATCGATCCCCACGAGCAGCAGCGACACCGCGAGCTCGCGGCGCAGTCGCGCGAGGATGCGCGCGAGGGCCACGCTGTCCCCGCCGCCCGAGCACGCCACCACGACGTGGCGGCGATCGAAGACGCCCGTGGGGAAGAGCCGCCGCCGCACGACGTCGCGGTGGACGGAACGAAGAACGCGCGCGACCTCTCGGTTCGCGCGCGTCGTCGGGTGGTTCACGCGACCTCGTTCAGAACGCGCCAGTGAAGAGCGAGAGCCGCACCTCGTTGGTCTGCCCGCCGCCGAAGAGCGCGAGCTCCTCGCGGGTGTACGAAGGCACGAGGCTCACACCCGGGAGCCCGAGCTGAAGACCACCCTGCCCGAGGCGGAGCAGGCCGGTGCCCGCGCGCGCCACCGCACCACGACGCGTCGCGGCCGCCGCCGGAGCCGCTTCTTCGGCGGGGGCCGCTTCCTCGCCCTCGTCGCCGGCTTCCTCACCGGCGGTCGAAGACTCGATGGCCTCTTCGTCGTCGGGGTCGTAGCGCGTAGCCCAGAGCGTGAGGACGAGCGCGGGAACGACGAGCGCGAGCCCGAGGGTCAGCGTGGCGACGGCGGCCTTCTCGTTGCCGCGGTTGTCGATCGCGTAGTGGCCCGCGACCGCGCCGCCCGCCGCGCCGACCACGGGGAACACGATGAGCGCCCACGTGTCGTCGAGGCCCGCGAGCGCGGGGATCGTCAGGCCGAGCTCGGCGCCGATGAACCCGAGCCCGAGCAGGCCCTTGGGGGACGCGTCGATGCGTTGGGGCTCGGTCGGCTGCGCGGCAGCGGTCGAGGGAGCCGTCGTCATCGAGATCGCAGCGGCGAGCAGGAGCGCGAAGCCACCGCGAGCAAAGCGCGACATGAGTCGCGAAACGAGAGTCGTCGAGCGCAAGATCCCCTCCGTGGTGCGCGCCACCTTACCCGTGGCCCCTCTAGGGAGCAACCGTGACGGAGCGACCGTGAGGGGCAACCGTGACGGAGCGTGACGACGGAGCCAGGTGACGTGGGTCTACCGAGCCTCTGCTCGGTGCACGAAGGAGCCCTCGCGTTCACCCGACCCCGGGTTCCGAGCGCCGATGCCTCCGCCTGAGCCTCTGCACCCTTGACGGCGTCCTTTCATCCGCGGATATTCCGCACACGAAACTTCGTCATGCGTAGCGCGACCGAACGGGAGACCGAAGAGCGAGACGCGACGCCGCGCGAGGGCGCCGACGTCGACCGCATCCTCGAGACGCTCGTTTACCTCTACACGGAGTCGCGCCGCGTCACGAAGGAGGTCGCCCGCCAGCACGGCCTCACCGGTCCACAGGTCACCGCGATCAAGGTGCTGGAGAACTTCGGCGCGCTCTCGCTCACGGATCTCTCCGCGCGCATGAGCTCGACCAACTCGACCATGACCGGCATCGCCGATCGCATGGAGCGCGACGGCCTCGTCGAGCGCATCCGCTCCGAGACCGATCGGCGCGTGGTGCAGATCGCGCTGACCGAGAAGGGCCGCGCGCTCGCCGCGCAGATCCCGGTCGCGAGCATGGCGCTCTTCGCGGACGCGCTGCGCTCGCTCGACGAGCGCGACCGACGCGACCTGACGCGCATCCTCCGCAAGCTCACCGACGAGGTGACGGAGCTGCTGCGGAAGAACGAGTGAGACGATGGAGCTTCCGCGCGGGCGCGCGTGCGGAAGGGAGTTTCGCCGAAGATCGGCGGAGGAGAAGAAGCGATGAGCGATCAGGACAAAGTGGTGGTGACGTGCGCGGTGACGGGGGTGCTCGCGAACCGGAAGCAGTGCGCGGCCATCCCGTACACGCCGGTCGAGATCGCCGAGGAGTGCAAGCGCGCGTACGACGCGGGCGCCGCGGTGGTGCACATCCACGCCCGCAACGACGACGGCTCGCCGACCTTCGAGCCGAAGGTGTTCGCCGCGATCAAAGACGAAGTCCGCGCGCGCTGCCCGATCATCCTCAACTTCTCGACCGGAACGATCGGCGACGACATCAAGCAGCAGGTCGAGATCCTCGAGACGCTCAAACCCGAGATCGCGGCCCTGAACATGGGCACGATGAACTACTCGAAGTACTCGAAGAGCCAAAAGAAGTTCGTCTTCGACATGGTCTTCCCGAACAAGTACGCGAAGATCGTCGGGCTGCTGGAGGCGATGAACCGCGCGGGCGTGAAGCCGGAGCTCGAGTGCTTCGACACCGGCCACACCAACGGCACCTGGCCGCTCTTCGACATGGGCGTGCTCAAGACCCCGGTGCAGTTCTCCTTCATCGTGGGCGTGCTCGGTGGCATCCCGATGTCGGTGGAGTCGCTCCAGCTCCAGCGGCAGATCGCGCAGACGCTCCTGCCGAACGGCGGCTTCGACTGGGAGGTCATCGGCATCTCGCACGGCCACTGGCGCATGCTCGCGTCGGCGCTCGTGCTCGGCGGGAACATCCGCACCGGGCTCGAAGATCATCTCTACCTGCCGAACGGCGAGATGGCGTCCTCGAACGGCGCGCTCGTCGATCAAGCCTGCGCGCTCGCGCGCGCCACCGGCCGTGAGCCGGCCACGGTGGAAGAGGCGCGCAAGATGCTGGGCCTCGACCACTACGCGGCGGGGCGCGAAGCGGCGATCGCGGTCGGGCACGCGGCCGCCACGGCGAACGCCTGATCACACCGGCTCCGCGCTCTGCCCGATCGCTCTGCTCGATCGCTCTGCCCGATCGCTCGCGGAATCGTTCGACGTCGGACGCCCGTGCCGTGCGCCTCGAACGATTCCGCTTCGCTCCGCGGTTCAAGAGCCCTCGACCCCACTTCCACCGCAATCGCTTCGTCGAGAGAGAAGGACAAGCCCATGGAGAACCGTGGCTACGAGACGATCCTCGTCGGCGCCGAGGACGGCGTCGCGACGATCACCCTGAACGTGCCGGAGCGGAAGAACCCGCTCGGGCCACAGATGGTCAACGAGCTGCTCTGGGCGCTCGACGACGCGCGCGACGATCCGAGCGTGCGCGTGATCGTGCTGACCGGCGCGGGCGGGGCCTTCTCCGCGGGCGGCGATCTCAAGCAGATGAGCTCCGGCGGCGACGGCCCGAAGCTCGCCCCGAAAGGCGACTACGCCGATCTGCTGCTCCGGTTCTCGCAATTGAACAAACCCACGATCGCGCGGGTTCCGGGTCATTGTTTCGGGGGCGGTCTCGGCATGACCGCAGCCTGCGACTTCGCGGTGGCCTGCGAGAGCGCGAAGCTCGGCACACCGGAGATCAAACGCGGGCTCTTCCCGATGATGATCATGGCGATCCTCACGCGAGTGGTCCCGCGCCGCGAGCTCATGAACATGATGCTCCTCGGCGAGAACCTCACCGCCGCGCAGGCCAAGGACTACGGCATCCTCTCACACGTGGTCCCCGACGCGGAGCTCGACAGGAAGGTCGACGAGCTCGCGAAGAAGCTAGCCGCGCAGTCGCCGACCGCGATGCGCATGGGTCTCGCCGCCTTCCACCACCAAGCCGATCGCCGCCTGGAAGAGGCGATCCCGTACCTGCGCGATCAGCTCTTCGCGATCCTCGGCACCGAAGACGCCCGCGAAGGCCTCACGGCGTTTCTTCAGAAGCGCGAGCCGAAGTGGACGGGGCGTTGAGCGCGTAGCGCTTCAAGCCACGAGCTCGTGGATCGAGAGCTCCAACGCTTCACCGCCGCGCCATCCGTCGGGGCGGAGCTCGCCGAGCACGGTCACCGTCTTGCCGATGGTGTCCGCCAGGTGCGCCATGTCGCGGCCGAACGCGTGGAGCTCGCTCTTGCCGTGGCGGAGGCGGAGCTTGAGGTGTTGGCCGTCCGCGACCACACGCACGTCTTCGACCGCGACGTGGGGGAGCGCGAAGACGGGCGCGGCGTTGGCCTCGCCGAGCGGCTCGAGGCGCGCGAGATCGTCGACGCTCGGCAGCGCGAAGCCGCCCGTGAGCTCGACGTCGACCACCGGCAGCGCGGTGCCGGCCTCGGGGCGCGGCGCGACGCGCGCGAAGTCGTCGCGGAAGGCTTCGACGTCGTCGGCCGAGATGGTGAGCCCGACCGCGGCGGCGTGACCGCCGAAGCGCTTCAGGCGCTCCTTCGACTCCGTGAGCGCGCGGTGCAGGTGGAAGCCGTCCGGCGTGCGGCCCGAGCCGTGTCCCACGAGCGATCCGTCACGCTCGCGCTCGAGCGAGATCACGATCGAGGGCACGTCGAAACGATCGACGAGGCGCGCCGCGCTGATGCCCACCACGCCGCGGTGCCAGCCTTCGCCGGCTGCCACCACGCCGTGCTGCGGACGCCGCCCGTGCAGGCGCTCGATCTGCTCGATCGCCTCCATGGTCGTGCGCTGCTCGGTGGCTTTGCGCTCGTCGTTGATCTGCTCGACGCGAGCTGCGAAGGCGCGGGCTTCGACGAGGCTCTTCGCGCGCAAGAGCTGCAGCGTGAGCGTCGGATCCGCGAGACGCCCGGGCGCGTTCAGCCGCGGCGCGAAGCGAAACGCGATGTCGAACGCCGCCACCGCGCGGCCCGGACGAATGCCCGCGAGCTCACGCAGCGCCTGCACCCCCGGACGCGCGTTCGGCGATGCGAGCAGCCGAAGGCCCGCGCGCACGAGCGTGCGGTTGTCTCCATCGAGCGGCGCGACGTCGGCCACGGTGCCGAGCGCGACGAGATCGAGCCAGGGGCGCAGATCGAGCTTCGCGCCGAGCTTCGCGCGGATCGCGGCGGAGAGATTGAACGCGAGACCCGCGCTGCACATGCCTTTGTAGGCGAAGCCGCAGTCGGGGCGGTGTGGGTTGAGGAACGCGAGCGCGGGCAGCGGCTCCTTCGGCACCAGGTGGTGATCGACGACGATCACGTCGATGCCGAGCGCGCGCGCCTTCGCGAGACGCTCGTGATCGGAGGAGCCGCAGTCGCAGGTGACGATCAGGGTCGGCGAACAGGAGAGCACGCGATCGAGCGCGGCGTCGGAGAAGCCGTAGCCACCTTCGAAGCGGTTCGCGACGAAGGTGCGCACGCGCGCGCCGAGGGCTTCGAGCACGTCGGAGAGGATCGCGGCGCTCGTGGTGCCGTCGACGTCGTAGTCGCCGAAGACCGCGACCAGCTCGTTGCGACGACACGCGTGCGCGAGCCGCTCCGCCGCCGCTTCGCGATCGACCATCGGGGTCGGATCCGTGAGCTCGCCGAGGCGGGGATCGAGGAACGACCGGGCACGATCCGGGTCGTCGAAGCCGCGGTGGAGCAACACCTGCGCGGCCGCGGCGCCGAGACCACAGGCCCGCCCGAGCTCGCTCGCGGCCTGCGGATCCGCGGGGAGCACGCGGTAGTCGAGCTGCTTGGAGGAACCGGCAAACGACACGCGCGCGGGCGGAACACCCGCCGAGGTCGCGTTACATGCGTTGTCATGCAGCGTCACGAGGCAGCGAGGATAGCGCAGGTGGCTCTGGGGCGCGATGGGCGCTTCGCGATCGGGCGAGAAGCGCGCAACGTGGCGTGAGCGTTGGGAGATCTGCGCACAGGAAGAAGCGCGGGCCGACGTCGTGTGCGTTCTCGGGCGAACGACGAGACGACGTCGAGGGCGCGGACACGAACGAGCGCGCCGACGTCCGAGACGTGGCGCGCTCTTGCGAACCGACGACGGCGACGCTCACGTGACGTCGGGTCGCTCAGTAGCCCATCGTGTCGAGGCTCTCGTCGTACGCCTCGCGAATCGAGCGCTCCATCTCCGGGGCGGGAGCCGGCGCCGCGGCCGGCGCGCCGCTGCTCGAACCGCTGTCCGAGCTCATCCGCTGACGCAGGCGACGACGCGACTCGCTGCGGCCAGGCGCCACCGACTCCGCGACGTCGAGGAGCGCCGCCGCCGCTTCCACGTTGCCCGCGCGGTACATCTGGATGGCCTGCGCGGTCGCCTGCGCCGCTTGCAGATCGGTCGCGCGCTCGTGGACCTCCGCGTTGCGGCTCTCTTCGACCTCCGCCGCCGCCCCAGTCGTGCGAAGCCCGAGGTACGCGCTGCGGCGCAGCGTGCCCGCCTCGGTCACGGCGTCCTGGAAGACGAGCATCGCGTCGAGCACCTCGATCGTCGCGCCGACACGCCGCGCGGGCGTGGTCAGGCGCACCACGATCTCCTTCTGCTCGCCCATCGCGAGGTCGCCGATCTGAAGCTGCAGACCGCCGCTGCCGCCGGGCGTCTGCTGGCCGACGACCTCCACCACCTCGACGCCCGGCCCCGGCTGGAGCTGGAGGATCGCGTTGCGCGCCACCGTGCGATCCATCCGGAGCACCTCGTCGCGGAAGAGGCCGGCCACGCGCTCGGGATCCTCGACGTGGCTGAAGCGCCCGCCGCTGACCTGCGCGATCTGACCCATGAGGAGCTCGTCGTACTCGAGCCCGAGCCCGATCGCGGTCACGGGGATCGTGTAGCTCGCGCAGCTCTGCGCCAGGGGGACGATGTTGGTCGGATCGTTCGGCACGCCGTCGCCGAGCATCACGATGCGATCGAGGCGTACGCCGTCGCGGTGCGTGACGACCTGGTTGAAGGCCGCTTGGAAGCCGCCCGCCATGTCCGTGGTGCCGCGCGCCTCGATCGCGTCGATGCGCGCGAGCACCGCTTCGAGGTCCGCGTCGCCGATCGTGGTCGACTCGAGCACGACCTCGGTCTGCGAGTGGAAGATGGTGACCGAGACGCGATCGTCGGCGCGCAACATGCGGAGGATCGCCTTGGTCG
>CALJLK010000228.1 GCA_937982655.1 uncultured Sandaracinus sp. | reverse complement strand
GTAGGGCGGCTTGCGGAAATCGGCCGAGCTTCTTTCAACCGCCGACTTCCGTCGCGCGAAGTCGGGAGTTTGCCTGGCGATCCCGTCTCCACGTGCGTGCCAGGCTGACTCCACGATGCCGGCCGAGTGGCGCTCCGTTCCGACCTCTCCCGTCCCCGCCACGAGCGCGCGCGCCGCGATCGAGTCCGTGTCGCGCGCTCCCTTCGCGCGGCACGACGAGCCGCCTTCGGCTGCGACCTTCGTGCTCGAGGACGGCGCGGTGGTGCCGGCGGCGGCCGATCTGCACCGCTGGCTCCTCGCGCTCGGGGAGCCGCCCTTCGAGACCGCACTCGTGGTCGGCGACGGTTCCGGCTACGTCGCGGCGGTGCTCTCGGTGCTCGCGTGGCGCGTGGTGTCGATCGAGCGGAGCCACGAGCGACTGGAAGGCGCGCGGCGGCGGCTCGCGCTCGCGCGCGCGGGCGACAACGTCGAGCTCCGACACGGCGACGGCACCGCGGGCGTGCGCGACGCCGCGCCCTTCGACGTGATCCTCTTCCTGCCGAGCGCGCACACCGTGCCGCCCGCGTTGCTCGAGCAGCTCACGATCGGCGGTCGCTTCGTCGCGCCCGATCCGCGCCCGGGCCGCATGCTGCGGGTGATCCGTCGCCCGGACGGGTTCGCGCGCGAGGAGATCACGAGCGATCTCCCGCCCGCGCGCCTGGGCGATCTGCTCGTCGCGGAGACGGGCGTGCACCGCGCGCAGATCGAGCACGCCGCGCGCGAGGCGAGGCGCACCCAGCGACGGCTCGGCGAGGTGGTGCTCGAAGAGACCTCGCTGAGCGAGAACGACGTGTACCGCGCGCTCGCGCACCAGCGCGCGTTGCCCTTCGGCGACGTCGACGGATTGCTCGCGCGCGTCGACCTGAGCGTGGTGCGCGCGGTTCCCCGCGCGTTCTTGATGCACAACCACGTGATCCCGATCGCGCGTGAGGACGACGCGCTGCTCGTCGCGACCACCGAGCCCGACGGATCGGCGGCCGATCTCGCCAAGGCGCTCTCCGCGCGCGCGCTGCACCTTCACCTCGTGACGCCGACCGACTACCGGCGGCTCTGGTCGGGCGTCGATCGGCTGGAGACCACGCGCGACACCCCGCGCAGCGGGATCCACGCCGAGGCGATCGAGGCGCGCGACGATCTGCTGAAGGACGGCCACGGCGAGCTCGACGCACGTTTCCTCGGGCTCTTCGAGTCGCTCTTGCTCGACGCGATCGGCGAGCGCGCGAGCGACATCCACCTCGAACAATACGGAGAACAGGTGCGCGTGCGGCTGCGCGTCGACGGCGAGCTCCGTGACGTGCCGCGCTACGCGATGACCCCCACCGAGCTGCGCGGCGTCATCAACGTCATCAAGGTCTCGTCGGAGCTCGACATCGCGGAGCGCCGGCTCCCGCAAGGCGGACGCATGCGTCGTCGCGCGGGTGGGCGCGCGTTCGATCTGCGCGTGCAGACGCAACCTGCGCTTCACGGCGAGCACACGGTGATCCGTCTGCTGCCGCAGGACACGCGGCTGCTCACGATCGAGGATCTCGGCTTCGACGCGGAGCTCGCCGCGAGCTACCGACGCCTGCTCGATCATCCGTCGGGGCTCGTGCTCGTCGTGGGCCCGACCGGCTCCGGCAAGTCGACCACGCTCTACGCGGGCTTGCAGATCCTCGCGCGCGACGCGACGCGCAAGGTGCTCACGGTCGAAGATCCGATCGAGTACAGCATCGACGGCGTGCAGCAGTCGCAGGTGAAGCCGGAGATCGGCTTCTCGTTCGCGGACGCCATGCGCTCCTTCGTGCGACAGGATCCGGACGTGATCTTGGTCGGCGAGATCCGCGACGGAGAGACCGCGCTCGAAGCGATGCGCGCCTCGCAGACGGGGCACCTCGTGTTCTCGACGCTCCACTGCAACGACGCGGTCGACGCGGTGCAGCGCCTGCTCGATCTCGGCATGCACCCGAACACCGTGGCGAGCGAGCTGCTCGCGGTGCTCGCGCAGCGGCTCGCGCGGCGTGTGTGCGAAGGCTGCCGTGTGCTCGCGACCCCCGACCCGGAGCTGCTCGCAGAGCTGTGGCCGGAGGGCGACGTGCCGGCGGACTTTCGCTGTTACGTCGGCGAAGGCTGCGCGCGTTGCGGCGGCCACGGGACGTACGGGCGCATCGCGGTGGTCGAGTACCTGCCCACGGGGCCCGAGGTGCGCCGCGGGATCGCGCACCGGATGCCGATCGACGAGCTCCGCGAGCTCGCGCTGCGCTCGGGCCTGCGAACCTTGCGCGGCACCGCGCTCGCGCTCGTGCAGTCCGGGGCGATCCCGCTGCGCGAGCTGCGCGACATGCTCTCCGTCGAGCGCATGGGCGGCTGAGGAATCGTCGCTTTCGACCCGATCGTGGGCGATCGCGGAGGTGTCGTCGGCTCCAGGTCGTGGCGATCCGAGGACCCTCGTCGCGCGTAGCGCCTCGCGCACGACGCCGGCGTTGACTGTCCGCATTTTGATGTCGTGAAATCGGTGTCGTGAGTTTCCCGACTCGACGATGCCGCGCGCGGCTCGAGAGGTCTTCGGTTTATTGCCCGTTCGTCCCCCACCGGGAGCACCGCTTGGACGCCTCGACCCGACCCGCCGCTTACTTCGCGATCTTCGCCATCCTCACGACACTGCTCGGTTTTTCGGCAGACGTCGGCGCGCAGGAAGCCCCGCTCCCGACCGCGGCGCAGGTGCAACTCCGGGTCGGCGATCCGAGCCTGCAGTCCCTCGGGGCGGCGCTGCAGCGCATCGTGCGGTCGGAGCTGGAGGGGCTCGGTACGGTGCGGATGTCGGGCACGCCGGCGCTGCCGCTCGAGGATCTGCAGCTCATGATCGGCTGTCTCGGCGAGACCGACGAGTGCTTCGCGGCGATGGCGACGCAGCTCGAGGTCGACGTGGTGGTGCTGCCGACCCTGGACCTCGTCGGCGACGAACGTGTGTTGACCGTGGTGGCCTTCGATCGACGCGACAACCTTCGCCGCAGCGCGCGGCGCGCGCATCCGGACGACGAAGCGCTCGCGGGCAGCGTGCGGAGCTTGTTGCGCGAGCTCTACGAGCTGCCGCCGGAGCCCGAGCCCGAGCCGTTGCCTCCCGCGGAGCCGCGCGAGCCTGTCGAGACGCCCTCGCGCGGACCAGGGATCGTTCCGGGGGTCGTGATCGGCGCGGTCGGGCTCGCGACGCTCGGCGCAGCGATCGGAGTCGGGCTCGCCTCGGGCCGCGCGGAGGACGACTACCGCGACGCCTCGGTGCGCACGATCGAAGAGGTCGACGCCGCGCTCGCACGTCGCAGCGACGCCGCGCGCCTCGGCACCACCGCCACCGCGCTCTACGTCGCGGGCGGAGCGCTCACGATCGCGGGCGTGGTGCTCGCGGTGCTCTTCGGTCGCGAGAAGGAGGACGACGCGCGCGCGTTGCGTCTGGTCCCGCAGGTCGGGCCGAGCTCGATCGGTCTCGTGGTCGGAGGTGCGCTGTGACTCGTGCGTCGAACGGTTGGTGGCTCCTCACCGCGCTCGCGCTCGCGTGTGGCGTCGACGAGCACGAGGCGCGCGTGTGTGAGGTCGACGGCGACTGCCCGATCGGCGGGAGCTGCTACCGCGGGTTCTGCATCGACGAGATCTGCGAGGTCGGGGAAGAGCGCGTCTGCTTCGACGGCGACCCTGCGCTCGTGGATCCGGTCGCGGTCGGCAACTGCCGCCAGGGCCGCGCGACGTGCGGCGAGGACGAACGCTTCGGCGCGTGCGTCGGCCAAGTGCTGCCGGGCGCGGAGCTCTGCAACGAAGAGGACGACGACTGCGACGGACGCGTGGACGAGCTCGCGGGCACGACGTGCGAGACGGGGCGTCCGGGCGTGTGCGCGGCGGGCACCCTCGTGTGCGGCGACGCGGGCGCGACGTGCGAGTCGATCACGGCCGCGAGCGAAGAGCTCTGCAACGGCGAGGACGACGACTGCGACGGCGAGACGGACGAAGGGCTCGACG